>NZ_JAHFUY010000050.1 GCF_023264895.1 Herbiconiux sp.
GGCCGCGGCGGCTCCGGCGGTGCCGGTGGCGGATCGGGTGCGGGCGAAGGCGGCGGGCGTCGCGGCGGAGCGGGCTCCGGCTCGGGTGCCGCGGCCGGCACCGGTCGCCCCCGTCAGTCGGCGGCTGCGTTCTCGGCCGGCTCGGGTGCCGGGCGTCGTCGCTCGCGCTAGTCGCGCATCCGCTCTTCGCACTCTTCGAACGGCCCGTCTCCTCGTGAGGCGGGCCGTTCGTCGTCTGCGCGCCCCTCTCCCACGAGCGGGCAGTTCTGGTCCCACGGCGGCGTTCTTGGAGCCGAAACTGCCCACTCGTGGGAGGGGGGAGGGGCTAGGGGAGGGTCTCGTGGCGGGCGAGGAGGGCGATGTACTCCTCGATGCGGCGGGTGCGGGTGTCGGCGCGCTTGAGGTGGTGCAGGCGGAAGAGGAAGGCGTAGCGGGTGGAGCCGGTGAGGGTGGCGAAGAACGCGGCCGCCTCCGGGTTCTCCGCGAGAGCCGCGGCGAACTCGGGCGGGACCTCGATGGTGGTCGCGGGCGCATAGGCCGCCGCCCAGCGACCGTCTGCCTTGGCGCGCTCGATCTCGCGGAAGCCGCCCTCACGCATCCGGCCCGCCGCGATCAGCACCGCGACCTTCTCCTGGTTGACCGTCGACCACATGCTCCTGGCCCGGCGCGGTGTGAACGTCTGCAGGAAGAAGTCGTCGTCGAGCGCGTTGCGGCGGCCGTCGATCCAGCCGAAGCAGAGTGCGACGTCGAGCGCCTGCGGATGGTCGGGCGTCGAGTGCGCGCTGCTCTTCTTGGCGATGCGGAGCCGGACGCCCGGCGAGGACTCCCCGTTCGCCTCGAGCCAGGCCTCCCAGCCGGCGTCGTCGGCGAACTGGAGGTGCTCGTACTCCTCGGCCACGAGGGACTCAGACCAGCTTGCCGACCGAGGCGAGCGCGGCCCGCAGGAGGGCACCGCGACCGCCCTCCATCTCCTCCGAGACCGTCGGCGAGGCGGCCTCCTCCGGCGTCATCCAGGTGAGCTCGAGGGCGTCCTGCCGCGGATCGCACGTGCCCGTGACGGGCACCACGTAGGCGAGAGCCACCGCGTGCTGGCGCTCGTCGTAGAAGGCCGAGACGCCCGGCAGCGGGAAGTACTCCGCCACCTGGAACGGGATGGGACTCGCCGGCAGCTGCGGGAACGCCATCGGCCCGAGATCCTTCTCGAGGTGGCGGAAGAGCGCGTCGCGGAGCGTCTCGCCGTACATGACCCGGCCGGAGACGAGGGTGCGCGTGATGGTGCCGCTCGAGCCGACCCGGAGGAGCACTCCGACCTCGACGACCTGGCCGAGACCGTCGACGCGCACGGGGACCGCCTCGACGTAGAGCAGCGGGAGTCGCTGCCTGACCTCCGCGAGCTCGGTGTCGCTCAGCCAGCCGGAGTTGGGGTCAGGGGTGCGCACGCTCATAGTCCATTCTTACCCACCGGTGGGGGCCGCCTCGTCCGCGCCTCGCGGGAGGCGGCCTGCTCGGCCGGAGTCGCGGGCGGTGCATCCGGATGCCGTTGTCGGTGGTACCGACGATGATGGACGGATGAGCGACGTGCTCGACAGGTTCTCCCCCGCGACCCGCGAGTGGTTCCTCGGCGCCTTCCCCTCGGGCCCCACCACCGCGCAGTCGGGGGCCTGGGAGGCGGTGTCGGGGGGCGACCACGCGCTCGTCGTCGCGCCCACGGGCTCGGGCAAGACGCTCGCCTCGTTCCTCTGGGCAATCGACCGGCTCGCCGCCGCGCCGGCGCAGCCCTCGGGCGAGGGCCCCCGGAAGACCTCGGTGCTGTACGTCTCGCCGCTCAAGGCGCTCGCGGTCGACGTGGAGCGGAACCTCCGCTCGCCGCTCGTGGGCATCACGCAGACGGCCAAGCGGCTGGGCGCGGCGCCGCCCGTGATCACCGTCGGCGTGCGCTCGGGAGACACACCGGCCAACGAGCGGCGGTCGCTCGCGAAGACGCCGCCGGACATCCTCATCACCACGCCGGAATCTCTCTTCCTCATGCTCACGTCGGCGGCGCGCGAGGCGCTCAGCGAGGTCACCACCGTGATCATCGATGAGGTGCACGCGGTGGCCGCCACGAAGCGCGGAGCGCATCTCGCGGTGAGTCTCGACCGGCTCGACACCCTGCTGGCCCGGCCGGCACAGCGGATCGGGCTCTCCGCCACCGTGCGGCCCCGCGAGGAGGTGGCGCGCTTCTTGGCCGGAGGCCGGCCGGTGGTGGTGGTCGCGCCGCCCTCGACCAAGAAGTTCGACCTCAAGGTGGTCGTGCCGGTCGAGGACATGACGGCCATCCCGCCCGCCGAGTCACCCTCGCTCGAGGGCGCCGCCTCGGCGGGGAACGCGCCGGAGCAGGGGTCGATCTGGCCGCACGTGGAGGAGGACATCGTCGACCGCATCCTCGAGCACCGCTCGTCGATCGTGTTCGCGAACTCACGGCGGCTCGCCGAGCGGCTGACGGCGCGGCTCAACGAGATCTTCGCCGAGCGGATGGGGTTCGGCGCGGAGGATTCTGGCGTGGACTCGGGCTCGGACGCGGGATCGAACGGAGGCCCGGGCTCGGACTCCGACTCGGCCCGCTCGACCCGTGCACCGGCCGAGCTGATGGGTCAGGCCGGGCAGACCGCGGGCGCCGAGACGCTTCTCGCCCGAGCGCACCACGGCTCGGTGAGCAAGGAGCAGCGGGCCCTGATCGAGGACGACCTCAAGACGGGCCGGCTGCGCTGCGTGGTGGCGACCTCGAGCCTCGAGCTCGGCATCGACATGGGGGCCGTCGACCTCGTCATCCAGGTCGAGGCGCCGCCGTCGGTCGCGAGCGGGCTGCAGCGGGTGGGCCGTGCCGGCCACCAGGTGGGCGAGATCTCGAAGGGACTGCTCTACCCGAAGCACCGGGCCGACCTGATCCACTCGGCGGTCGTCTCGATCCGGATGACCGAGGGACTGATCGAGACGCTGTCGATCCCGGCGAACCCGCTCGACATCCTCGCGCAGCAGACGGTGGCGGCGTGCGCCCTCGAGCCGATCGACGTGGAGGAGTGGTTCGAGGTGATGCGCCGGAGCGCCTCGTTCTCGAACCTGCCGCGCTCGGCCTACGAGGCGACCCTCGACCTGCTCTCGGGGCTCTACCCCTCCGACGAGTTCGCCGAGCTGCGGCCCCGGCTCGTCTGGGACCGCGACGCGGGCACCCTCACCGGTCGCCCCGGGGCCCAGCGGCTGGCGGTCACGAGCGGCGGCACCATCCCCGACCGCGGCCTCTTCGGCGTCTTCATGGTGGGCGGCGAGCCGACGGAGTCCGATCCGACGGCCTCCTCGGGCGGCAGCACCCGATCCGCCCCCGGCCGCCGCGTGGGCGAGCTCGACGAGGAGATGGTCTACGAGTCCCGCGTGGGCGACGTGTTCGCGCTCGGCGCGACGAGCTGGCGGATCCAGGAGATCACCCACGATCGCGTGCTCGTGACTCCGGCGTTCGGCCAGCCGGGGCGGCTGCCGTTCTGGCGCGGCGAGGGCATCGGCCGGCCGGCCGAGCTCGGTGAGGCGATCGGGGCGTTCACGCGCCGGGTGGCCGCCGCCTCCCCCGAGGAGGCCCTGGGCATGGCCGAGAGCGCCGGGCTCGACGCCTGGGCGGCGTCGAACCTCGTGACGTTCATCACCGAGCAGCGCGAGGCCACCGGGCACGTGCCGAGCGACCGCACTCTCGTGCTCGAGCGCTTCCGCGACGAGCTCGGCGACTGGCGCGTGGTGCTGCACTCCCCCTTCGGCATGCAGGTGCACTCGCCGTGGGCGCTGGCGGTCAACGGGCGCATCCGGGAGCGCTTCGGACTCGACGCGAGCGCCGTGGCGAGCGACGACGGGATCGTGCTGCGGCTGCCCGACACCGAGAGCGAGCCGCCCTCGGCCGAGCTGTTCCTGTTCGAGCCCGCCGAGCTCGAGCAGATCGTGACCGATGAGGTGGGCGGATCGGCGCTGTTCGCGTCGAGGTTCCGGGAGAACGCGGCGCGTGCCCTGCTCCTCCCCCGGCAGAACCCCGGCAAGCGCTCTCCGCTCTGGCAGCAGCGGCAGCGCTCGGCGCAGCTGCTCGAGGTGGCGCGCAAGTACCCGACCTTCCCGATCATCCTCGAGACCGTCCGCGAGTGCCTGCAGGACGTCTACGACCTGCCCTCCCTGCTCGCGATCGCACGCGACCTGGAGTCGCGGCGCATCCGGGTGGTCGAGACGGAGTCGGGCGAGGCCTCGCCGTTCGCCCGCTCCCTGCTGTTCGGCTACGTCGCCTCCTTCGTCTACGAGGGCGACAGCCCGCTCGCCGAGCGGCGAGCCGCCGCCCTCTCGCTCGACCCGAGTCTGCTCTCCGAGCTGCTCGGGCGCGCGGAGCTGCGGGAGCTGCTCGACCCGGGAGTCATCCGGGACACCGAGCTCGAGCTGCAGCGGCTCGCTCCCGACCGGCGGGCGCGCGACCTCGAGGGCGTCGCCGACCTGCTGCGGATGCTCGGCCCCCTCACGACCGAGGAGGTCGTGGCGCGCTCGCTCGAGTTCGATGTGCCCGCGGCGCTGGCCGGGCTCGTCTCGGCGCGGCGCGCGCTGCGGGTGAGCTTCGCGGGGCGGGAGTGGTGGGCTCCGATCGAGGACGCGGGGCGGCTGCGGGACGCGCTCGGGGTGCCGATCCCCTTCGGGGTGCCGGATGCGTTCATCGCGCCGGTGGAGCAGCCGGTGCACGATCTCGTGAGCCGGTACGCGCGCACCCACGGACCGTTCCTCGCCCAGGAGGTGGCCGAGCGGTTCGGGTTGGGCGTGGCCGTGGTTACGGATGCGCTGCGTCGCCTCGCCGCCGATCGGCGCGTGATCGAGGGCGAGTTCAGGCCGAGCGGGCTCGCGCTGCCGGAGGCCGGGGGCGCGTCGGAAGCCGACCGGGCCGTCTCCGGTGACGGCGGTTCGGCGACCTCGGAGACGGCCTCGGAGGAGCCCTCGGCGTTGCTGCGGGGCCGCGTCGGGTCGACCGAGTGGTGCGACGCCGAGGTGCTGCGGCGGCTGCGGAGCCGCTCGCTCGCCGCACTCCGCCACGAGGTGGAGCCGGTGGCGACCGAGACGCTCGCCCGGTTCCTGCCCGCCTGGCAGCACGTGGGCGGCTCGCTCCGGGGCGTCGACGGCGTGCTCACCGTGATCGAGCAGCTCGCCGGGGTGCCCGTGCCCGCCTCCGCCTGGGAGAACCTCGTGCTGCCCGCACGCGTGCGCGACTACAGCCCCGCGATGCTCGACGAGCTCACCGCCTCGGGCGAGGTGGTGTGGTCGGGCCGCGGTCGCCTGCCCGGGAGCGACGGCTGGGTGGCGCTGCACACCCTCGACACCCTGCCCGTCTCGGCCACCGCGCCGCTTCCCGAGGATCTCGACGAGACCGAGCTGCACACCGCCCTGCGCGAGGCGCTCGGGCACGGCGGCGGCTTCTTCTTCCGCTCGCTGGCCGACGCGGTCGCCGCGAGCCTGCCCGAGCGGGTGCCCGAGGATGCGGCCATCGTGGAGGCGATCTGGGACCTGGTGTGGGCCGGCCTCGTGACGAACGACACCGTCGCGCCGCTGCGCACCCTCACGGGTTCGGGCAAGTCGGCGCACAGCACCAAGCGTCAGGCGCCGCGCTCCCGGATGTATCGCGGCCGCACCGTCGCGCGGGCCACCATGCAGACGCGCGTGGGGCCGCCGACGGCGGGCGGCCGCTGGTCGATGCTCCCCGAACCGGTCGCCGATCCGACTCTTCGCGCCCACGCGACCGCCGAGATGCTGCTCGACCGCTACGGCGTCGTGACCCGCGGCTCGGTCATGAGCGAGCGGGTGCCGGGCGGCTTCGCGCTCGTCTACCGCGTGCTCAGCCAGTTCGAGGAGAGCGCGCGCTGCCGCCGCGGCTACTTCGTCGAGACCCTCGGAGCGGCGCAGTTCGCGACCGGAGGCACCGTCGACCGGCTGCGCGGGTTCGCCCCGGATGCCGTGGGCCGGGAGGGCCGCGAACGACCGCTCGAGGCCGTGACGCTCGCCGCCACCGACCCCGCGAACCCGTACGGCGCCGCCCTCGGCTGGCCCGACCTCGCGGAGGGCACGGGACACAAGCCGGGCCGCAAGGCGGGCGCGCTCGTGTGCCTCGTCGACGGCGCCCTCGTGCTCTACCTCGAACGCGGCGGTAAGTCGGCGCTCGCGTTCAGCGACGACGAGGAGCGGATCGCCGCGGCGGCCCGCTCGGTGGCCGCGGCCGTGACCGGCGGGCGCGTCGACCGGCTCGCGGTCGAGCGCGTGAACGGTGACTTCGTGCTGGGCACCCCGGTCGGCACGGCACTCGAGGCGGCCGGCTTCACGGGAACGCCACGGGGGCTGAGGCTCCGTGCCTGAGGGCGACACCGTCTACCGCACCGCCGTGCACCTCCACGAGGCGCTGGCCGGGCGCGCCCTCACGGTCTGCGACGTGCGGGTGCCGAAGTACGCATCCGTCGACCTGCGCGGTGAGGTGGTCGACGAGGTGGTGGCTCGCGGGAAGCACCTCCTCACGCGAGTGGGCGACACGAGCATCCACACGCACCTCAAGATGGAGGGCGCCTGGCACATCTACCGGCACGGCACGAAGTGGAGGCGACCGGCCTACCAGGCGCGGATCGTGCTCGAGAACGCCGACTGGGTGACCGTGGGCTTCGACCTCGGCACCGTGGAGGTGCTGCCACGGGCCGAGGAGGACGAGGCGGTGGGCCACCTCGGGCCCGATCTGCTCGGCGGCGACTGGGATGCCGCCGAGGCCGTGCGCCGGCTCGGTGCCGATCCGGAACGCGAGATCGACGTGGCGCTGCTCGACCAGCGCAACCTCGCGGGGCTCGGGAACGTCTTCGCCAACGAGCTGTGCTTCCTGCGCGGCGTGCACCCCGAACGACCGGTCTCCGACGTGCCGGACCTCGGCGCCGTCGTCGACCTCGCGCAACGGCTGATCACCGCCAACCGCGACCGCTCGGAGCGGACCACCACCGGAGACACCCGCCCGGGCAAGCGCACCTGGGTCTACGGCCGCGGGGGCAAGCCGTGCCTGCGCTGCGGCACGCGCATCCGCTCGGGATCGCTCGGGGCGACGGAGCTGACGCAGCGCGTGACGTACTGGTGCCCGAACTGCCAGCGGTGACGGGGGTTCGCGCGGGGCGGCCGTCGGCGCCGGATGCCTTCTCCGGGCCGCGGCGGCTCTGTTAGATTCGCCGGGTGACTCTCGACGACTCGACCTCCTTCACGATCGACGACGACGCCGTGGTGTGGTCGGTGCCCACCGCCGAACGGGCTGAGCGGCTCGCGTCCCAGCCCCTCGTGGTCGTGATGCACGGCCGTGGCTCGCACGAGAACGATCTGGCGGGGCTGTTCCCTCTGCTGCCCGAGGAGTTCGTGTACGCCTCTCTTCGAGCGACCCTCTCCGGGCAGCCGTACGGCCTCGGTGGCTGGACCTGGTTCACCCCGGGCGAGCCCGCCGTTCCCCCGGTGTCGTCGGTCGAGGGATCCGTCTCCGCCGTGCTGGCGTGGCTCGACCGCGTGGAGGCACAGTTCGGGCGGGCCCCGGCGGTCGCCGCAATGGGGTTCTCCCAGGGCGGCGTGATGTCGATCGAACTGCTGCGGTCGGCTCCTGAGCGGTTCACCGCGGCCGCGAACCTCTCCGGTTTCGTCGCTCGCGACGCAGCGGAGGGTGACGAGCGCCTCGCCGAGACGCGGCCGCCGCTGTTCTGGGGGCGAGACGTCGAGGATCCGATCATCGCCGCGAGCGGCATCGAGCGCACCGCCGCGTTCGTGCCCGGACACTTCACGGTGACCGCTCGCGAGTATCCGGGCATCGCGCACTCCATCTCCTCCGAGGAGGCGGGCGATGTGGCCGCGTTCCTCCGGGCGGCACTCGCACCCTCCTCCTCGTCCTCGTCCGCGCCCTCGCTCCGCCCGAGCGGGAGCTGATGGCGAAGAAGAACGACACGGCGGGGCCGACGACGGCGGCGACGCAGGCCCTGCGCGCGGCCGGGATCCCCTTCGTGCCGCACGCGTACCGGCACGACGCCGCGGCGACCGACTTCGGCGCCGAAGCGGCGCGCGAGCTCGGCATCGAGCCCGCCCGCGTGTTCAAGACGCTCATGGTCGAGACGGATGCGGGCCTCGGCATCGGCATCGTCTCGGTGCGCGATCAGCTCGATCTGAAGGCCCTCGCGGGAGAGCTCGGCGCGAAGAAGGCGGCCATGGCCGACCGTGCGGTGGCCGAGCGGAAGAGCGGCTACGTGGTGGGCGGCATCAGCCCGGTCGGGCAGCGCACGCGGCTCGACACCGTCGTCGATGACGCGGCCCGGGAGTTCCCGACGATCTTCGTCTCGGGCGGGCGGCGCGGCTTCGACATCGAGATCGCGCCGGACGACCTGCTGGCCGCGGTGGGCGGGCGGATCGCTCGGATCCGGCGGAACTCAGGCGACGTCTGAGACGACGCCGTCGATGACCTCGGCGGCCCAGCGGCGGAGGAAGACGGCTCCCGCAGTGTCGTTGGTCTGCTCCGGCGCTGCGACCAGCACGGCGTAGGGCTTCTCGGGCACGCCCTCGGCCGGGCGCACGTCGACGTGCGCGACGTCGTACCGCTGCTCGTGCATCCAGTCGGCCATCGCGTAGTCGCTCCGGGAGTCGCCGACGGTGCGCCAGCGCCGCGGCACCGCACCGAGGGCCGCGACGAGATCGACGGCGCGCTCGGCGCCCAGATCCTTGCCGACGCGCACCGACTCGATGTCGGTCGAGATGATCGAGGGGTCGAGCCGGAACGGCACGCTGCCGTCGGAGGCCGGCTGCCGCTCACTCCTCCACACCGCGCCGAGATCGAGAGTTCTGCACAGATCGAGGACCGCGCGATCGAACCGGGGCTGGATCGCGAGATAGTCGGCACTGTCGACGTCGGTGCGCTGCTCCACGGAGATCATGGTGCGCTTGGTGCGGTCGAAGAACATCGACTCCGCGAAGTGCTCCTCGACAAGCTGCTCCACGCCTCGGCGGAGCTCGGAGGGAACGAGAAGGGACTCATCGATGGAGAGATCGCCGACGCCGTCGGGCGTGATCCGGAACCACACGGCTCCCTTCTCGCAGACACCGAAGACCCGGGCCTCGGGCTGGAGCCCCCCGGCGACGAGGGGGTCGACGACCTCGCCGCGCAGGAACTCGTCAGACCGGCCGGTGTTGAAGACGAGTGGCACCCCGGCGTTGGCGAGGGCCACGAGGTCGGAGGCGATGGAGGGGATGGCGATCGAGCGGGTGACGGGGCTCGCGATCGGCCCATCGACGTCGAGGAGGAGGCCGAGATCAGGGGAGGGAGAAGTCACCCGTCCATTATGGACGGGGCGGGTGGGCGGCTCGGTCGGGGCGGCGGGGACTGCGGGGACTGCGGGGGCGGTGGGGACTGCGGGGGCGGCGCCAGGCGCGGGGACATGCGCGTGGCTGCCGCGGTCAGAGCGGGCGAGGGCGGCCGAAGCCCGTGTGCACGCCGGGCGAGAAGAGCACCGAGTCGGGAGCACGGCCCGCGAGGTCGGGGAAGCCCGCGTGGGCGAGCAGTTCGTCGTCGAGATGCAGGAGCTCCGCGTCGACGACGCGCCACGGCGGATGTTCGTTCGGGATGAAGCGGGTGCGCCCGCCCCGGGCGATGTGCAGTCCCCAGCGGGCGGTGAGGAAGACCGCGAGGTCGTCGTGCGAGAGGTCGCGGGTTCCCGGCCGCGCTTCGATGACGCAGTGCGGGCCGGTGCGGCCGCCCAGGCCTGCCGCACCTCGACGCTCGGAGCGGTAGGTGATGCCGCCGTCGCGACTCGTCGAGATCGACATGCGCGCCCAGCGGTAGGGCAGCCCGTAGAGCGCCTGCGCGGCGAGGACCGCGGAGAGGCTCGACGACTCGAGCGAGGCGAAGACGACGCCTCGACGACCGGTGGCGTCGACGGAGTAGAGACGCACGTTGACCTCGGGGAACGTCCCCGCGAACGGGATCGGGCCGAGAGCACGGGCGCCGGGCGCAGTGGCGTTCGCGAGCCGGAACGGGATGAGGCCGACCCAGGCGGAGCCGTCGAAGACATCCGGCCGGGTGCCGGGCGGCAGGTGGGGCGCGACGAGCTCGGGAGCGACGCGCCAGTGCAGGAACGTGAGCGACTGCCAGTCCTGTTCGTGCTCGGCGATCCGGCCGAGCGGAGGCGCGGTGCGGGAGAGCGGCTGAGGCGTCACCTCACCCACGCTAGTCGCCGACTGCGACCTGCGCGCCGGGCTCACTCGTCCGGGTCGATGCCGATCACGGCGATGTCGGTGCCGGGGCTGAGAAGGATGCTCGCCCGCTTGAATTTGCCCTCGCCCACGTTCACCTCGAGCCAGGAGGGCTCCCCCGCGCCGACGGCGGAACGGATCTCCTCCTTGACCTCGTCGACGTCGCGGCCGGAGATGGAGTACTGCTTGCCGCCGTACAGGATGTTGATGCGCTTCATGGTCCGGTTCCCCTCTTCGGATCAGGGTATTGGACAACGCGCCCGCAGGCTCGCAACGCGTGTCGATTGGCTCTACGCTCGGGTGCATGGCTATCGCGACACCGTACGAAGACCTCCTGCGCGACACGCTCCGGAACGGTGTGGCGAAATCCGACCGCACCGGCACGGGGACCCGCAGCGTCTTCGGCCGGCAGCTGCGCTTCGACCTCTCGGAGGGCTTCCCGCTCATCACCACGAAGCGCGTGCACTTCAAGTCGGTGGCGTACGAGCTGCTGTGGTTCCTCCGCGGCGAGAGCAACGTGCGGTGGCTGCAGGAGAACGGCGTCTCGATCTGGGACGAGTGGGCGAGCGCCGAAGGCGAGCTCGGCCCGGTCTACGGCGTCCAGTGGAGGTCGTGGCCGTCGCCGAGCGGCGAGCCGATCGATCAGATCTCGCAGGTCATCGAGACCATCCGCACCGATCCCGACTCCCGCCGCATGATCGTCTCGGCGTGGAACGTCGCCGAGATCCCCGAGATGGCCCTCGCCCCGTGCCACGCACTGTTCCAGTTCTACGTGGCCGACGGCAAGCTCTCGTGCCAGCTCTACCAGCGCAGCGCCGACCTGTTCCTCGGGGTGCCGTTCAACATCGCGAGCTACGCGCTGCTGACCCACCTCATCGCGGCTCAGACCGGACTCGAGGTGGGCGACTTCGTCTGGACCGGCGGAGACTGCCACATCTACGACAACCACGTGGAGCAGGTCGAGCTCCAGCTCGAGCGGGAGCCCTACGCCCCGCCCACCCTGCGCATCGCGCGCGAGCGGCCGAGCGTGTTCGACTACGAGTACGACGACATCGAGGTCGTCGACTACGTGCACCACCCGGCCATCCGCGCCGCCGTCGCCGTATGACCGTGGCGCTGGTGTGGGCGGAAGCCCGCGATGGCGTGATCGGTGAGGGCGGGGGCATCCCGTGGCATCTGCCTGAAGATCTTGCGCATTTTCGGGAGCTCACGGGCGGGTCGACCGTCGTGATGGGGCGGAAGACGTGGGACTCGCTGCCGGAGCGGTTCCGGCCGCTGCCGGGGCGACGGAACGTGGTGGTGACGCGGCAGGATGGCTGGAGCGCCGAGGGCGCCGAGACCGCCCGTTCGCTCGAGCAGGCGCTTCGCGCCGGATCTCTCAGCAACTCGGGAGACGACAGCCCGGACGACACCGGCGAGCCGACGGTCTGGGTGATCGGCGGAGGCGAGATCTACCGGCAGGCGATGGAGTTCGCCGACCGGCTCGAGATCACCGAGGTCGACGTCGAAGCAGCCGGCGACACCCGGGCACCGGATGCGGGGGCCGGGTGGACGCGGGAGGTGACGCCCGCGGAGGGCTGGCTCGAGTCCCGCACGGGCATCCGCTACCGCTTCGTGTCATCGACACGGGCCGGTGCCACCGGGGAGCCCGATCAGTCGTAGACGTGCACGACCATCCAGTGGTGGTCGCCGTGGTGCCGCACGAGGTCGAAGACGCGGCTGGTGCCGTGGAGGTCGGTGGCCTGGAAGCGCCAGGCGGCGAACTCCGGCGGATGCGTGGTCCAGTAGAGGCCCTCGGGCTCGGTGGGCCGGTCGGTGACGCGCCAGCGCTCGCCGCGCCACAGCATCCGTACCGGAACCGGGGCCGGGGCCGGGGCGGTCGCCGAGGTCGCGCCGGGTGCTGTCTCGCCCTCGCCGAACCACAGGGTCGCGACGTCGGTGAGATCGAGAGTGCTCATGGTGACCTCCAGACATTCGAAAGTATGTTCGAGTCCGAGTATCGCCGACAGGGTCGTGACACGCCAAGACTGGCGACGCGAGAAGACCGGAGTACGGTCTGGGAAAGCGGGGAGACGCGACCGGGATAGGTGGGCGCTCCCCGCTTCTCCACGATGCTATCCAACGCGGACGACACCGAGGGACCGCTTGACAGCGGCCGGCGAGCCTAGGCCGTGACGTCGGCGGCGCGGCGCGGAAGCACCCAGCCGGGCCGGACGAAGTGGCAGGTGTAGCCGGTCGGGTAGCGCTCCAGGTAGTCCTGATGCTCGGGCTCGGCCTCCCAGAAGTCGCCCGCGGGTGCCAGCTCGGTCACCACAGGGCCGGGCCACAGCCCCGAGGCGTCGACGTCGGCGATCGTGTCCTCGGCGACGCGACGCTGCTCCTCGTCGACGTAGTAGATGCCCGAGCGGTAGCTCGTGCCGAGGTCGTTGCCCTGACGGTTCTTCGTCGACGGGTCGTGGATCTGGAAGAAGAACTCCAGGAGCGACCGGTAGCTCGTCACCGCGGGGTCGTAGGTGATCTCGATGGCCTCGGCGTGGGTTCCATGGTTGCGGTAGGTGGCGTTCGGCACGTCGCCTCCGGTGTAGCCGACGCGGGTGTCGCGCACTCCGGGGCGACGGCGGATCAGATCCTCCATGCCCCAGAAGCAGCCTCCGGCCAGAATGGCGGTCTTGGTGGTCATCGTGCGTCCTCCTCGGTGGTCGTGCGGGTCGTGGTGGTGATGGCGGTGTCATCGGTCGCAGCGGCGAACAGCGACGCGTACTCCCCGTAGCCCTCCGCCTCGAGCTCGGCCAGCGGCACGAACCGCAGTGATGCCGAGTTGATGCAGTAGCGGAGGCCTCCGGCCTCGCGCGGCCCATCCGGGAACAGGTGGCCGAGGTGGCTGTCACCGTAGGTGCTCCGCACCTCGGTGCGGCTCATCCCCCAGCTGCGATCGGTCTTCTCGACCACGTGCGAACGGTCGATCGGCCTCGTGAAGCTCGGCCATCCCGATCCGCTGTCGAACTTGTCGACGGAGGCGAACAGGGGCTCCCCCGAGACGACATCGACGTAGATGCCCGCCTCGTGGCTGTCCCAGAACGGGTTGCGGAATGCAGGCTCGGTCGAGTCCTCCTGGGTGACGGCGTACTGCCGGCGGGAGAGGCGGGCGAGCGCCTCCGGGGTCTTGCGGTACTCGGTGGTCACGGTGTCTCCTCGGAAATCGCACCGCTGGCTGCGGCGGTCTACAGGTAGAACAGTCGTTCTGGCCAAATAGTTCCCACTTGCCCCGACCCCGCCGCTCAGCCGACACTGGTGGCATGGCCGAGCCCATCGCATCCTGGATCGAGGGATACCGCCGGGCGTGGGAGTCCAACGACCCGGCTGACATCCGATCGCTCTTCACCGAGGACGCCGAGTACCGCGACGGCCCGCACACCGCACCGTGGATCGGACGGGAGCAGATCGTCGAGCGCTGGCTCGCCCAGCGCGACGAGCCCGGCGAGGCCCGGTTCGAGTGGGAGGTGCTCTCGGACGACCCGGCGCTCTCGTTCGTGCAGGGCGTCAGCACCTACGCGTCGGGCCAGGTCTACGACAACCTCTGGGTCATCCGTCGCGACGCCGACGGGCGGGCCTCGGCCTTCACCGACTGGTGGATCGAACGCGGCTGACGCCCGAGCGGGGCTGATAATCTGCCTACGGCGGAAACACCGGCGAACGCCGGACGAACAGCGAGCCCGGAACACAGCGATCCCGGACCCTTAGCAAGCAGAGACGAGCAGAGAAGCCCGATGACTTCGAATCCCACGACCTCCGAACCGAAGCGCACCTGGGGCCGCCAGACCGTCCCCGGCGAGATCGCGCGTTCCTGGCTGCTCGTGTCGGCGACCCGCACCGACCTGTTCCCGGTGGCCCGCAACTCCCGCGCCGATCAGGTCGTGCTCGACATCGAGGACGGCGTGGACCCCTCGCACAAGAAGACCGCCCGCACCGACGTGGTCGAATGGCTGCACACGGAGGACGGCACCGGCTGGGTGCGCATCAACGACCGCGGCTCCGACTTCTGGGGCGACGACGTCGACGAGCTGAAGGGGGCGCCCGGCCTCCGCGGAGTCATGCTCGCCAAGACCGAGTCGGCCGCCGACGTCACCGAGACCTTCGACCGCCTGGGAGGGAAGACACCCGTGCTCGCCCTCGTGGAGTCGGCGCTCGGCATCGAGGAGTCGGTGTCGATCGCCCGGGCCCGCGGCGCCTTCCGCCTGGCCTTCGGCAGCGGCGACTACCGCCGCGACACCGGCACGAGCGCCGAGGACATCGCGATGGCGTATCCGCGCTCGCGCCTGGTGATCGCCAGCCGCGTGGGCAAGCTGCCGGGCCCGATCGACGGCCCGACCGTCTCGTCGAGCCACCCGATCCTGCGCGAGCAGTCGGCCGTCGCCGTGACCCTCGGGCTCACCGGCAAGCTGTGCCTCGACATCGAGCAGCTGCCCGTCATCAACGAGGCCATCAGCCCCACGCAGTCCGACGTGACCTGGGCGCGCGACTTCCTCGACGACTTCGAGGCCCGGGGCCGCGTCATCCGCGACGGCAGCGACCTCCCCCGACTCGGCCGCGCCGAGAAGATCGACAAACTGGCCCGCGCCTTCGGCGTGCAGCCCCTGCCTTCCCCGCAGGGACCGCAGCCCGGCGTCGGCTACTGAGAGCACGGAGGTAGGACATGCCGTTCCGCAGTCAGGAGACGCTGGAGCGCTGGGTGCAGGAGTTCCTCGAGGAGGGGCCGCCCCTGCCCGGCGTGATCGACGTGCTGCGCCACGACGGGGAGGCGGGCGACGACACGGGGCTCGTGATCGTGAGGCTCAGGAATGCGACCACGGAGGTCTACCTCCAGCCCGTCGCGCCCGGCGAGCCGCCGTACGAAGTGGTCTTCGGCGCCCGCGAGCACGATTTCTCCCTGCGCGCGCAGGGCGTGCAGGCTCTCGCCGACGATCTCGCTCTGGCCGCCGCCCTCTGCACGTTCCTCGAACGCAAGTCGCGGGAGCACCTCGCGCGGCAGTGAGCGGGCCCTCCACCTGGCCCTCCGTCTAGCCCTCGACCTCGAAGGTGCCCGCGATCACCGCACGGGCCAGGGTGTGGCCGAACATGCTGAAGCCGAGGAACGCGGGCGTCGCATCCGCTCCGACCTCGAGCGACTCCACGTCGAGCGCGTGCACCGCGACGAAGTAGCGGTGCGGGCCGTGGCCGGCGGGCGGCGCGGCACCGAGGTAGCGGGCCAGGCCGCCGTCGTTCTTCAGCTGCACCGCCCCCGCGGGCAGACCCGATCCGCCGTCGTCGCCGGCGCCGCTCTCGAGCGAGGTCGTCGTGACCGGGATGTTCGCGACGGCCCAGTGCCAGAATCCGCTCGTGGTAGGGGCATCCGGATCGAAGACCGTGACGGCGAAGCTCTTCGTCTCGGTCGGGAATCCGCTCCACGAGAGCTGCGGGCTGACGTCCTGCCCGCCCGCGCCGAAGATGCCGCTCACCTGCGCGGCCTCGAGCGGAGCGCCGTCGGTGACGTCGGTGCTCGTGAGCTCGAAGCCCGGCACCTCGTCGATGGCGTCGTAGGGGGTGGGGGATGGCGTGGTCATGGGGTTCTCCTTGCCCGGGCCCCTTCTGGGGCCGTCGCCACCAGTCTCACCCGATCGGCTGCGGACCGGAATGCCGACCACGCCGGGAAGGCGGAGGCGGCGTCGGAGTCGGAGTCGGAGTCGGCGGGTCCTCGGGCGCGTCGTCGGCGGCAGGCATCGGCAGCGCCGAGCCGAGGAGGAAGTCGGCTGCGGCGAGCGCCGGGCGCCCGTCGGCGAGCCAGACGAGGTAGTCGGCGTAGGGGTCCTCCCCCTCGATCGGGCGCGTCGTCTCGCGCCGTCGCCCCAGCATCCGCAGCCCCCGCACGTCCCCCATGCCGGGCAGTCTGCCGGATGAAGTCGAACAACACCTGTATAAGAGGTGTCCGTCGGCGCGGCGTGCGCGGGAGTTCTCGGGGTCGACCGGTCGCCCCGGCCGTCTCCCCGGCCAGGATGCTCCTGGGCGTGTTCGACGTCCAGGAGCCTCACGACCCGGTGGGCGGCTCCCATCGCTGAGCGTAGAGGGCCATCGGCCGCAGCGATCGGAGCAGGTCCACGCCTCGCTCGGTCAGCTGGTACCGCACGCTCACGGGGGTGGTGGGGATGACGTCACGATTCACCAGGCCGCTGCTCTCCAGCTCGCGGAGCCGCACAGCCAGCATGCGCCGGGACAGCCCCTCGACGAGTTCCAGGATCTCGGAGAACCGCTCCGCCCCGCGGCCGAGCGCCAGCAGGATGCCGCTCGACCACCGGCGGCCGACCACCTCCATGACACCCGCCACACGACGGCACTCCTCGTCGTCGATGTGCAGCACGTCCCGGGAGCCTTCGTCCACCTGTGTCATGTTACGAAGAGTAACCGAGTTATGCGGCGTTTGCGCGCCCGGCGGGCGTCGTGAGGTGATTGCGTCATGCCCGACTACCTCCACCCGCTGCGTTTCGGCAGCTTCATCACACCCGTCGCTTCTCCGGCCGCGCAGCCGGTCGACCGGGCTCTGCTCAATGAAGAGCTGGGCCTCGACCTGGTGACGTTCCAGGATCACCCGTACCAGCCGGTGTTCCAGGACACGTGGACACTGCTGGCATGGGTCGCCGCACGCACGTCCCGCATCCATGTGTCAGGCAACGTGCTGAACCTTCCCCTGCGTCAACCAGCGGTGCTGGCGCGCGCGGCCGCGAGTCTGGATCTGCTCAGTGGCGGACGGGTGGAACTCGGGATCGGCACGGGCGGGTACTTCGACGCGATAGCCACGATGGGCGCGCCGCTCCTGACGCCGGCGGAGGCTGTCAGCGGTCTCGACGAAGCGCTGGACATCATCCGGGGCATCTGGGACACGACCGCTCAGGAACCCCTGCATGTGGACGGGACGCACCACCGCGTGGCCGGCGCCGCCCGAGGGCCGGAGCCGGCGCATGACATCCCGATCTGGGTGGGCGCGTACAAGCCGCGGATGCAGCGTCTCATCGGCCGCAAGGGCGATGGCTGGCTGCCGAGCCTGCCGTGGCTGAAGCCGGGCGATATCGAGCGGGGCAACCGGATCATCGACGAGTCCGCCCGCAAGGCGGGACGCGATCCCCGGGACATCACCCGGCTGATGAACGTGACGCCGCAGTACGACGCCGAGGATCTGGCCGAGCTCGCGGTCGAGCACGGGATCAGCGTGTTCATCATGGGCGCCGACGACCCGCGCGAGCTGCGGAAGTTCGCCCAGCTCACCGCCCCCCGCGTGCGTGACCGTCTTGAACAGGGCCGCCGCCGGACAGCCGCCGGATCGGGTACCTCCGCACCGCGCTCCTTCCGGGAGGACCCGATCCCGGAAGCACTCACCGCCCGGGCGCTCCTCCCGGCCGACCGCGGTTACGCTCGCTACACCTCGGGGTACTTCCGCGGCGCTCGCCCCGGCCTGGTGCTCCGGCCGGAGTCCTTCGCGGAGGTGCAGCAGGCGGTGCGTTTCGCCGCACGCCACCGGGACGTGCCGCTGGGGCTGTTCAGCGGTGGACACGGCCTCTCGGGGAGATCTCTGAACGACGACGGGATCGTCATCGCGGTGGACGCGCTGAACGAGATCACCGTCGGCGACGGGAACCGGGTGCGGGTGGGACCGGGAGCCCAGTGGCGCGAGGTCGCCGAGGCCCTCGCTCCGCACCATCTCGCGATCACGGCCGGAGACCACGGCGGCGTCGGGGTCGGCGGGCTGGAGACGACAGCGGGGATCGGCTGGTTCGTGCGAGAACGGGGCCTGACGATCGACCACCTCCGCTCCGTCGATGTGGTCACCGCGGCGGGTGAGCTGGTGCACGCGAGCGCCGACGAGAACGCCGACCTGTTCTGGGCGGTGCGTGGTGCGGGGGCGAACTTCGGTGTGATCGTCTCGTTCGAGTTCGAGGCCCACCCTGTGGCGACGGAGGTCGGGTTCGCGATGCTCGCCTTCGCCCCGGATGACATCGCCACTTTCCTGGAGGCCTGGGGAACGACGATCGAGAACGCCGACCGCAGCGTGACGGGAACGCTGATGATCGGCCCAGCCGGACCGGGTTCGCCCCGCGCCGTCCAGGCGCTCATCGTCGTGGACGAGCACGATCCCGACGTCGTCGTCGAGCGCCTTCAACCCTTCGCCGCGCTGGCGCCGTTGGCGAGCCAGTCGGTGCAGATGGTGCCGTACGCCGCTCTCCTGGCGGCCCCTGCCGGCGGCGAGCAGCAGCACGGGCAGGGCGAACCCCACGGCCACGCAGGTCTCGTCCGGCACCTGTCCGCCGACATCGCCAAGGGTGTGGCCGACCTGCTCGCGTCCCGGTCTTCGTTCATCCTGAGCATCCGGTCCGCGGGCGGCGCCGTCGCCGACCACCCGGCGGACGCGACCGCCTACGGCTGGCGTGACGCCAACTTCCTGCTCGCCATACTCAGCGGCGGCACCGGCGAGGTCGAACAGCGCTGGGCCCAATTGGTGCCCCAGATGGAGGGCATGTACATCAGCTTCGAGACGGACACCGGGCCGGAGGTGCTCGCCCGGGCGTTCCCGCCCGATCACCTCAGGCGCCTGCGTGAGCTCAAAGCACTGTGGGACCCCACCGGCCTGTTCCGCGACAACTTCTTCATCGCGCCCGTCGCAGACCCCCGCGAGCAGGACGTCCAGCCCTGAGAGCGCGCGCGCCGGCCCCGGGTCGCGCGTGTCGGGCGTCAGGCGGCGGGTGCCGACGCCTGGGCTGCAGCCGCGGCGACCGCGAGCGTGTCTCCGGGCTCGCGGCCCAGGAGGTGCCCGAGGTCGGGGCCGGGGGTGTCGAGGAACCCATGGCGGACGCTTGTGTGGATCGACATCAGCATCGCCGGCTGGAAGGGCTTCAACCCGGCCCGATCGAGCTCCTGGCGGCGGCGGTCGAGGGTCACGTCGACGAGAGGCACTCCCAGGCGTTCTGCGACCTCGGCGGCGGTCACCGGAGTGCCGACGAGGTCGTAGATCCGCCCCTCGTGCCGGTGAGGGGCCTCGGCGACGACGGCCGCGGCCTCCGCGAGGTCCTCTCGGCGCACGGCGGCGAGCGCGCCGTCACCGAAGGCGGAGGTCAGCCGATTCCCCGACCAGCCGAGGAGCGAGCCGAACAGGTCGGCGTAGAGGCCGTTCCGCAGGATCGTCCAGCTCAGGGTGCTCTGCTCCAGCCGACGTTCCGTCCACCGGTGCGCCAGGGCGAAGCCGAGGTGATCTCCGGCGGAGGTGAGGCTCGTGTAGACGACATGCCCGACCCCGTCACGCTCCGCCGCCGTGATCGCCGCGTCGTGGCGCGCGATGACGACGTCATCCTCGGCCTCCCCGGCGGAGACCAGGACGAGTGTGTCGACACCGCTCAGGGAGATGCTCCGCGGCTCGTCGAAGTCGATCACACGGAGGCTCCCGCGAGCGGCGCGACTGCTGCCCGCGGCGACGACGTCGCGGTGCGAGAGGGCGGAGAGGATCGCGCGGCCGAGCTTGCCCGATGCGCCGGTGACGAGGATCAACAGATCGCCTTTCGTGGTTCTGTGCGGTAACTAGGCTGATTCTGTTCCGGCCCCGTGGATCCTCACAAGAAGGCACTCTCATGTCACTGACGCACACCGAAGTAACCGCAGAGCTCGAGCCGTGCGGCAAGCGCGAGCACCCGGACTGCGGCATCCGCGACGTGCTCGACCGGGTGGGCGACACGTGGTCGGTGCTCGTCGTCGTCGAGCTGTCCTCCGGAGCGCGGCGGTTCGGGGAGCTGCAGCGCGCGATCGACGGGATCTCGCAGCGCATGCTGACCCTCACGCTCCGGCGGCTCGAGCGCGACGGTCTCGTCGAGCGGACCGTCTCTCCGACCATCCCGCCGCAGGTGACCTACGCGCTCACCGATTCCGGGATCAGCCTCACGCATCTGATCCGCGCGCTCGCAGATTGGTCCATCGAGCAGCGCCCCGCGATCGCCGATGCTCGTCGGAGCTACGACGACGCGCACCCAGGCCACTCCATCCGCTGATCCGGAGGGCCCTACCGGCGGCCGAAGGTGACGGGTTCGCCCCGCCAGCCGGTCGTGCGGAGGAACCCCTCCCACGTGAGCGACGAGGGATCGACGGCGCGGCTCCACGCCAGGTCGCGATCCTCCCGGAAGTACCGGAGATCTACCGCGTACCGGGCCATACCGAGGATCTCCTCGACCTCCAGCGGGTTCTCCCCCAGGGAGGGGACGTGATCCAGGAGGCCCTCGCGCGTCGTGGCGTCGCCGTACTCGGCCGGGAGCCCGGTGACGCGGGAGAACGTCTCGACCATCTCGGCCGGGGAGATGACGTCGCCGACGATCGGCAGAGACGCGCCACGATGGGCATCCGGATGGGAGAACACCTCGAGGACGGCGGGGCCGGTGGCGGTGAGCGGATCCACGAACGGGGCCCGGACGTCCTCGGGGAGGTAGAAGGGCAGGAGCAGCCTCCGCCCGTCGATTCGGAGGGCGTAGTACTCCAGCGCGTTGGTGTAGAAGAACGAGAGCATGACGAAGGTGTGCTCGATCGGGAGACCCCGGATGTGGTCGGCGACCCGTGCCTTGTCGGTGAAGTGCGGAGCGTACCGGGCGCCGGCGGACCGCTCGTCGACGTTCTCGAGCGTGCTGAGCACGACGTGGTCCACCCCTGCCTCGACCGCGGCATCGGCCAGCTGGCAGCCGAGGGAGAACTCCTCCGTGGAGGGCGGAGCGATGGGCGGGGTCATCAGGAAGGCTCCCTGGGCTGATCCGAACGCCTCCACGAGCCGGCGCTGGTGGCCCGGCGCCAGTGGAACCTCAGCGATCTCCGCCCCCATCCTCGCAAGGCTCCGAGCCTGCGCGGAGTCGGCGGCCCGGGTCAGGGCGCGCACCCGGAACCGGCCGCTCTCGAGCAGCGACGTCGTGACGCTCCTGCCCTGCTTGCTGGTGGCGCCGGCGACGACGATCAATTTCGCGCTCGGAGGCCCGGCAGCACGCTCCGCTCGACGCGGTCGAGGCCCTGAAAGCGCTCGCGAACCCGGCCCGGCTGCAGATCATGGAGTGGCTGCGGGATCCGCACACCGAGTTCGCGGAGTGGGAACCCATCGCGGATCGTGACGAGGTCGGCGTGTGCGTCAGCCACCTGCAGGCCAAGTCGGGCCTCGCGCAGTCGACGGTCTCCTCGTACATGACGACCCTCGAGCGCGCGGGCCTCGTGCGGTCGACGCGGATCGGCAAGTGGATCCACTACCGCCGGAACGAGGACGCGATGTCGCGGCTGGCGGGGATGCTCCACACTCCCGCCTGAGACAGCGGCACGGCACGGAAAAGCCCCCTCAACGCCTTGCATTGCAAGGGTTCAGGGGGCTTTCTGTGGCGGTACCGGTGGGATTTGAACCCACGGTGGAGTCTCCCCCACACAACTTTTCGAGAGTTGCACCTTCGGCCGCTCGGACACGGTACCGAGGAAGAGTGTACGCGAGGCGCGCGCGTGTCGCCAATCGAGGGCCTGACGTGCCATTCTGAAGCGATCGGAGGGCCGGAGGGGGTCGACGTGGTGGCGGACGATCGCAGGCGGCACTGGGAGAGCACGACCTCCGTTCCGCTCGTGACGCTCTCGCTCGTGTTCATCGCCGCGTACTCGGTGCGGGTGATCTCCGTCGACCTGCCCCGTGGCGCCGAGGTCACGCTCAATGTCGTGATCGCCGCGATCTGGGCGGTGTTCGCCGCCGACTACCTCGTGCGCCTCGCCCTCGCCGCCGACAAGGGGCAGTACTTCCGCACGACCCTGCTCGACCTGCTCTCGGTGCTCGTGCCGGTGTTCCGGCCGTTCCTGCTGCTCAGCCGACTCAAGGACATCCCGTACTTCCGCCGGCACAGCGGATCGTCGGTGCGCCTCCGACTCGTCATCCACGCCGCCCTCTTCGTGGTGCTCTTCGTCTACTCCATCTCGCTCTCGGTGCTGGCCGCCGAGCGGGGCGCCCCCGGTGCGAACATCGAGAACTTCGGCGACGCGATCTGGTGGGCGTGCGTGACGATCGCCACCGTCGGCTACGGCGACGTCTACCCCGTGACGGGGCTCGGCCGGGTGCTCGCGGTCATCCTGATGTTCGGCGGCATCGCGATCGTGGGCGTCGCCACCGCCACGATCGTCTCGTACCTGAACGAGCGGATCGGGCGCCAGCGCCGCGGGGAATGAGCCACCGGCTTCACAACGACTCGCGGGCGGATGTTCGCTTCCCGTTCAGATTCGCGTGCTTGAGTCGTTTTCACAGCACCACGGACGGGTCGCAACCCCTGAGGCCCGCACCTCACCCGAATGGAACTCCTGTGAGTATCAGAACGGCCGAGTACCCGAGGCCGAACCACTTCCTCCTCCACCTCAGCGACACCCACCTGCTCGCCGGAGGCGGCAAGCTCTACGGCGTCGTGAACAGCGAGGAGCTGCTCCGCTCCCTCTTCGACGAGGTCGAGGCATCCGGAGGCCGCCCCGAGGCCATCGTGTTCACCGGCGACCTGGCCGACAAAGGCGAAGCGGATGCCTACGAGCGGCTCCGCGCGATCGTCGAGCCGGCCGCCGCGCGGCTCGGCGCCCAGGTGATCTGGGTGATGGGCAACCACGACGACCGCGCCTCGTTCCGCCAGGGCCTTCTCGGCGAGGTGCCGACCGACCGCAGCGTCGACCGCGTCTACGACGTGAACGGGCTCCGCGTCATCACCCTCGACTCGACCGTGCCCGGCCACCACCACGGCGAGATCTCGAGCGACCAGCTCGACTGGCTCGCCGAGGAGCTCGCCTCCCCCGCGCCCCACGGCACCATCCTCGCCCTCCACCACCCGCCCGTGCCGAGCGTGCTCGATCTCGCCGTGGCCGTGGAGCTCCGCGACCAGCGCGGCCTCGCCGAGGTGCTCGAGGGCTCCGACGTGCGCTCCATCATCGCCGGCCACCTGCACTACTCGACCACCGCGACCTTCGCCGGCATCCCCGTCTCCGTCGCATCCGCCACCTGCTACACGCAGGACCTCAACGTCGAGGTGGGCGGCACCAAGGGCCGTGCGGGCGCGCAGGCGTTCAACCTCGTGCACGTCTACGAGCACACCGTGCTGCACTCCGTGGTGCCGCTCGGCAGCCACCCGGCCCTCGACCACATCTCGGCCGAGGAGACCCGCCGGCGGCTCGAGGCCAAGGGCGTCGTCATCGCGGATCCGGTGAGCCCGCAGGTCTCGCCCGAGCCGCCGCTGACACTCGCGATGCCGCTGCCGCTCTCGCTCGCCGCGACCGCCACGGCGGCGGCGATGGCCGCTACGCCGGAGTCGGCGCCTGAACCTGAGCTGGTTCCGACGGACGCGTGACGGGAGCCTCGCTCGAGGGCACCTCCCACGGCGCCGGGAACGGGAAGTAGCGCTCGAGGAACGAGATGACCGCGGTCGTGCGCTCCTCGACACCGATCTCGGGCTTGGAGCCGTCGTTGAGGCAGAACATGTCCATCGACCGCTTCTTCAGCAGCGAGTCCATCTCCTTCAGCGCCGACCGCAGCGTGGTCTCGACGTACTTGACCTTCGCCTCCGTCTGCACGACAGCTCGCCCCGTCATGAGCGCGTAGTAGTGGTAGAACGAGTTGGTCACCGAGATGTCGGTGGCCGAACGGAACGGGCTCGCCGCCGTGCGCGCGAACTCGGCCTCGAACTCGTTCTCCATCTCGAAGAGCACGCTCTTGCGGAGCGGCGCCGCGCAGTGCTCGAGGTGGCGGGTGGTGACCCGGCCGAAGCGGTTCTGCAGGAGCTCCCGGTTGACGCGCGCCGCGTTCTCGAAGCCGCTGCGGTGCAGCGCGTTCTGGCCGAGGCCGATGCGGGTGTCGGCCTCGACGAACTTCGTGATGCCACCGGGTGAGAAGAAGAGATCGGGCGTGACCGGGCGACCGAAGAACATGTCGTCGTTGGAGTAGAGGAAGTGCTCCGCGATGTCCGGGATGCGGTGCAGCTGCGCCTCGACGGCGTGCGAGTTGTGCGTGGGCAGGTCCGACAGGTTCCTGAAGAACTGCTCGCTCGGCATGATCGTGACCCGGGGGTCGTCGGCGAGCCACGCGGGCTTGGGCGAATCCGTCGCGATGAAGATGCGGCGCACCCAGGGGGCGAACATGTAGACGCTTCGCAGGGCGTACTTGAGCTCGTCGATCTGGCGGTAGCGGGCCTCGGAGTCGTCGCCCTCGCCCACCACATAGGCCGCCATGCGCTTCGCCCTGGCGCGCTGGAACTCGATCGCGGTGCCGTCGACCCAGGAGAAGACCATGTCGATCTCGAACGGCACGTCGCTCGCGAGCGCGCTGAACATGCCCTCGATCGTCGCCCAGGTGCGGCCGTAGAGGTCGACCGTGGTCTCGACGAGCTCGTGCGCGGGGATCGTGCGCCTCGTCAGCGAGTTCTCGACCGGCGCCTCGATGACGTCTCCGTCGCGCTGCCAGAACTCCACCTGCACCGCAGATTCGGCCCCGTAGCGGAGGCGGCCGATGGGCTCGATGCGCGGGCGGTAGAGGCGCACGACGCGCGCTTTCGGGTCGCGCGCGAGCTTGCCGTCGGCCACGAGCACGGCGGGCGACCTCGGCGCCTTCGCGTAGAAGGGCTCTCCGGCCATGGCCTCGATGAGCGCCTTCCTGGCGCGCTTGCGGTGCTTCCAGTCGACCGCGAGCACGGGCCGCTCGTCGTTGCCGCGCACGAGGAGGAACGGCACGCCGGCCCCCTCGAGGGCGTCGGCGATGAAGAAGAGGTCTTCGATCATCGACTCCCGCGGGGTCGAGTGCCCGTTCAGCAGGGTGAGCTGCCCCTTGCGGAGGACGATGTCGTCCCGGTCGAGCGAGATGGGGTGCGTGGTCGCAGCCCGGAGCACGGATTCGAGATGCGGAGTCGCAGACACGCCATCGATCACAGTCGCCTCCTCAGGTCGGAATCCAGGTTTCGTCGGGTCTCCTGTCATTGGTGCCAGACCCTTTATTCTACGCCTCCGCGCGGGCTTCGAGATCACCGGAACGGCGGGCATCCTGCGTGTTAGCCTTGCCTAAGTAGGGCGGGTGGACATGTGCTCGCCCTCCGACCGAAAGGTTCATTTCGCGATGAGCTACATCCGCTCCACCGCCTTCGAGGAGACCGGCTACGTCGTCCTCGACCGTCACGACCAGGCCGCAGACCCGAAGGAGTGGCTCGACCTGGAGTACGTCGACTGGAAGTCCTCGGGGCAGACCCGCTTCGCTCCGCTCGCGAGCGCGTTCGGCGAGATGGAGTGCGACGGATTCTGGAACCATTCACCGGCCCGCACCGACAAGGACGGCGTGTGGGTGCCGGCCAACGTGGAGAAGGCCCCCGTGCTGAAGGCGCGCGCGGAGGAGCCGGGGGCGAACATCGGCCGCTGCCGCGTGATCGAGCTGCAGCCCAATGACTACGCCAACGCGCTCTACAACCTGCACCAGGACGACAACAACCGCCTGAATCCGGATGGCACGGGCTGGATCGTGCGCGGCTTCTTCAACCTCTCGGACGACCCGGACTCCTACCTCATCCTCCGCGAGGACCGCTTCGACCCCGAGACCGAGGTGCGCATCCCCCTGCCCGCGGGCGCCCAGGTGATCGTCGACACGCAGCGCTTCTGGCACGCGGTCTGGCAGAAGGGCCCCGAGCCCCGCTACTGCCTCATCACCTCGTGGGAGTCGGGCTCCGAGCTCGACGCCTACATCGAGCGCCACCACGGCGACCCGCACGCACCGAGCGCGCCGCTCGACCCCGCGTTCGTCGAGAGCGCCCAGGCCGACGTCCGCCGGAGGCTCGCCGAGCGCGCCGCCACCATCTCGGCCCGGAGCCGCCAGGACGCCGTGAGCGAGTCGGACGACAGCGACGACTGACCCGTTCTTCGAGGGGCGCGCGCCCGGTGTCGGTGGGCGCGTCTAGGGTGTGGGCATGGCCACGAGATCCACCACCGCGTACCGCTGCACCGAGTGCGGCTGGCAGACCGCGAAGTGGGTGGGGCGCTGCGGCGAGTGCCAGTCCTGGGGCACCGTGGTGTCGGCCGCAGAGAACGAGGGGATCGCGCGCGCCGTGCGGGCCACGGTGCTCGACGCGGCCCGGATCGCCCGGCCCATCACCGAGATCAGCTCCGACGTGGCGGCGCACTGGGCCACGGGCATCGGCGAGTTCGACCGCGTGCTCGGCGGCGGCCTCGTTCCCGGTGCGGCCATCCTGCTTTCGGGCGAGCCGGGCGTGGGCAAGTCGACGCTGCTGCTCGAGGTGGCGGCGAAGGCGGCCGAGGAGCACCTGCGTGTGCTCTACGTCTCGGCCGAGGAGTCGGTGTCGCAGGTGAAGCTCCGGGCCGAGCGCACGCACTCGCTCTCGCCCACCCTCATGCTCGCGGCCGAGACCGATCTCGCCACGATCCTCGGCCAGATCGACGCCGTCGAGCCGCACCTGCTCATCGTCGACTCGGTGCAGACGGTCTCGTCGTCGTCGCTCGAGAGCGCCGCGGGCAGCCCCACCCAGGTGCGGGAGGTCGCGTCGGCGCTCATCCGGGTGGCCAAGGACCGCTCGCTTCCCGTGCTGCTCGTGGGTCACGTCACGAAAGACGGCTCCATCGCGGGCCCGCGCGTGCTCGAGCACCTCGTCGACGTGGTGTGCCAGTTCGAGGGCGACCGCCAGACCGCGCTGCGGTTCGTGCGGGCGCTGAAGAACCGGTTCGGGCCGACCGACGAGGTGGGCTGCTTCGAGATGACGTCGGACGGCATCAGCGAGGTGCCCGACCCGAGCGGGCTGTTCCTCTCCCGGGGGTCGGATGCGGTGTCGGGCACGTGCGTGACCGTGGCGCTCGAGGGCCGGCGCGCGCTGCCCGTCGAGGTGCAGGCGCTCGTCGTGTCGACTCCCTCCCCCAACCCGCGCCGGGTCACGAACGGCGTCGACTCCTCGCGGGTGGCCATGATCCTCGCGGTGCTCGAGCGGCGGGCGCGGATCCCGCTCAGCGACAAGGACGTGTACGTGTCGACGGTGGGCGGCGTGAAGCTCACCGAGCCGGGCGCCGACCTCGCGATCGCGCTCGCGCTCGCCTCGGCGTCGAACGACAAGCCGCTCGCCCACGACCTCGCGGCTTTCGGCGAGATCAGTCTCGCCGGCGAGGTGCGGCCGGTGTCGTCGAGCCGCATCCGCGCGGCCGAGGCGCGGCGGCTCGGCTTCACCACGATCATCGACGACGAGGCGGGCCAGCTCGTCCGCGCGCTGGGGCGCGCGTTCCGCTAGGGGCGAAGGGCGCGTTGGGGCGCGCGTTCCGGTAGGGCGGCAGGCGCTGGAGCGCCTTTCCGCGAGAGGCGGGGCGCGCTGGGGCGCCCTTCCGCAAGAGGCGGCGGGGCCGGGCCGCTTGGCCATCGCACCGGATGCCGGCGGACTTCGCCAATCCTGACGGTGACCGAGGCGCAGAGAGGCGTGCTCGCGGGGAGACGTGGCGAAGTCCGCGCCGCACGGCGGGGACGGGCCGGTCAGACGTGGGGGACGAAGGCCTGCCAGGCGAGGCGGCGGGAGCCCCGGGGGTCGGCCTCGACGCGGTCGACGGGCGCGATGATGAGGGTGAGGCGCTCGGTCTCGTCGTAGGGCGGCCAGGCGGCGGCGTCGACGCGGCCGTCGCGGGCGAAGGCGAGCCAGTGGGCCCGCATCCGCCTGGCGGCGCCCTTGAAGGCGCGACGCCCGCCGAGGATCGTCATGAGGCGGCCGAAGGTGCCGTCGAGGCGGTCGAAGATCGCGAACAGGTCGAGCCCGTGGGTGGCGTCGAAGCCCGCGAGGCGCACCAGCCGCGGCGCGATGTCGAAGCGGTAGAAGTGCACGGGCGCGAACCGCGAGTGCCGCTCGGCGACCTTCACCGTGGGGTACCAGAACGCGTAGTCGCCGCCGAAGTCGGCAGCGGGCCGCTGGGCGGGGAGCCCCGGGTACTCGGCCTTGATGGCCTTCCGCGACTTCTTCTTCGTGCGCGCGAAGATGGCCCGGATGCGCTTGGGCGTGGTGGCCAGGATGTCGAGTCTCCCGGTGAACAGCGAGCCCTCGCGGTCGTTCGTGCCGATGATGAGCGGCACCCGCGCGGCCCGGCCCTCCTTGAACGCGTCGAGGGGGCGCTCCGGGAGCACGTCACCGTCGATGACCGGGGACAGCACGATCGTGCCGGGATGAGCATCCGGGGTCGCAAGGGTGAGCGTGACCGCCGCATCGACGAGCTCACCCGCCGAGGCGTCGACGAGGAGACGGCCGGCGGAGTCGTCCGAGGTCGACTCGACGCCGTCGGTGTCGATCGACTCCATCAGCAGCTCGGCGAACTCCTCGGCCCAGACCGCCGTCATCTCGGGCAGGTAGATGGCGTTCGCCGGCGAGCTCTGGGCGATGGCGCGGGCGAACAGGCCGTGCGCGCTCGGGGTCGCCATGAGCGTCGTGACGGCGTTGCCCCCTGCCGATTCGCCGAACAGCGTCACGTTGCCGGGATCCCCGCCGAACGCGGCGATGTTGTCGCGCACCCACTCGAGCGCGGCCACCTGGTCGCGGAGGCCCAGGTTCGACTCGATCGGGCGCTCCGGCGTGGAGTAGCGCGTGAGGTCGAGGTAGCCGAGGGCGCCGAGTCGGTAGTTGAAGCTCACGAACACCACGCCGCCCTCGCGCACGAGCGCCTCGCCGTTCCGTGGATGCTCCGCGGAGGATCCGACGCTGTAGGCGCCGCCGTGGATGAAGACCATGACCGGGAGCCTCTCCCCCGGCGCGTCGGCCCGCAGCACGTTGACGGTGAGGCAGTCCTCGGACATCGGGGTGGAGCGCGAGGTGCCGATGAAGTTGCCGTTCCGGGACTGCATGGCGACCGGCCCGAACGTCGTCGCCTCGCGGACCCCGGGCCAGGCCTGCACCGACGCCGGTGCCCGGAACCGCAGCGAGCCCACCGGGGGTGCCGCGAACGGGATCCCGCGCCACCAGCGGAAGCCGCGCCGGGCCGCCCCGCGGATGACGCCGCCGGTCACCCGCACCTCGAGTCCGTCGCCGCTCACGCTGGGCATCGTAGCCCGGCCGGCTGAACGGCCGGAGCCGGGGCCGGAGTCGGAGCCGGAGCGGAGCGCGCGGGACGACCGGCTACTGCAGGATGAACTGCTTCGAGTCGGGTGCCGTGATGCCGGCCACCTGCACGTTGAGGTGGTACGACGCCCCGGCAGCGGGCACCTGCGGTCGGTCGGTGGCCGCGCACGTCTCGGGGGAGGAGCGCGTGCGGTCCCAGCCGAAGGGCGTGGAGGAGACCACGACGCCCGGCTCGAGCAGCGCCGGGGTGTCGCTCGGGTCGGTCTGGCAGTCGACCGAGACCCAATAGGTCTCGTCGCCGCTCGTGATCGTGTAGAGCTGCTGCGACGTGCCCGCGTTGATGGTGCACGCCTCGGCGCCGGTGTTCTGAATGGTGAACGACAGCTGCGGATTCGCCCCGGCCGGGTAGGTGTCGGCGTCGGTCACGGCGGCGAGCGCGATGTTGCCGGCGGCGCAGGCCGGCACGGCACCGCTCGCGTCGGCGGGGGCGTCGACGGCGCCTGGCGCTCCGCCCTCGGTCGTGGCCGCGGCCCCGGAGCCGTCGGTTCCCGTGGCGGCCCCGGCATCCGGTGCCGTGGTGGCGGGGGCACTCGTGGAAGCGGCGGGCAGGCCGCCCTCGGCCTCGGCACCGGCTCCCGGCCGCACGACGATCAGCACGACGATGGCCACGAGGGCGGCCAGCACCGCGAGCACGAGGGCGCGCCTTCGCCAGTAGACCTTCTTCGCGTGCGGGCCCACCGGATGCCTCAGAGTCGACATGAACACAGGGTAACCAGCCCGGGCGCGTCTACCCCGCCGCACCGCCGTGAGTCGCGAGGCCGAACGCCTCGAGTTCGGCGTCGTCGAGCATCCGGGAGCGGATCAGGAAGCGCTTGCCCTCGGGGGCCTCGATCGAGAAGCCGCTGCCCCGGCCGTCGACGAGGTCGATCGTGAGGTGCGTGTACTTCCAGTACTCGAACTGCGAGCGCGACATGTAGACGTCGACGGGGTAGATCCCCTCGACCTGCAGCGTGCCGATCCGGATGTCG
>NZ_JAHFUY010000051.1 GCF_023264895.1 Herbiconiux sp.
GATGAGCTGCTGGGGGCCGGGGGCCGTGAGGTCGCCGATCGCGTAGACGCCGGGCACCGAGGTGGCCCCGCGGTCGGCCACGAGGATGTGGCCGTCGGGGTCGCGGTCGAGCTCCAGGGAGGCGGCGAAGTCGAGCGGCACCGACCAGTGCGGGCGCACGAAGCCGCCGGTGCGCGGCACGAGCGTGCCGTCGTCGAGCTGCACGCCCGTGAGGCCCGAACGGTCGCCGACGACGTCGGCGATGGGCCGGCGCTCCACCGCGATGCCGCGCCGGCCGAGCGCGGCCTCCTCCTCGGCGGTGACCGCCTCCGAGCCGTTCGTGAACACGATCAGGTCGTCGGTGACCTGCGAGACGAGCAGCGCGCGCTCGGCGAGGTCGTCGGTGTCGCCGATGAGCGCGAGCGCGCCGTCGCTCTTCTCGAAGGCGTCGCACTCGATGCAGCTGTGCAGGCTCGTGCCGTAGTAGGCGCGCATGCTCGGCAGCGCCGGCAGCGTCTCGGCGAGGCCCGAGGCCAGGATGACGACGGATGCGGTGACGTCGCGATCCGCCGACCCCCGCACACCCCGCGAGGTGACGGAGAAGACGATCTCCTCGCCCTCGACCCGCGTGATCGCGGAGACGAGGCCCTGGTGGAACTCGGCGTCGGGGTAGCCCGCGAACTCCTCGCGACCGAGCGAGCGGAGCTCGAGCGGCGAGACGCCGTCACGCGTGACGAAGCCGTGCGAGACGAGCGTGGCGGAGTGGCGGGGGCGGTTGCTGTCGAGGATGAGCACGCGGCGTCGCGCCCGCACGAGGTTGAGCCCGGCGGAGAGGCCCGCAGGCCCTCCCCCGATGATCACGACGTCGTAGTGCCCGCCGACCGGCCCGGCCTGAACGGCAGCCGCACCCGCCGGCGCAGCCCCCGCACCTGCCCCCGAGCTCACAGCGCCTTCACCAGCGCATCGAGCCGCGCGATCGTCTCAGGCTTGCCGAGGATCTCCATCGACTCGAACAGCGGCGGCGAGATGCGCCGGCCCGACAGGGCGACGCGGAGCGGCCCGTAGGCCACGCGGGGCTTCAGCCCCAGGCCCTCGATGAGCGCCGACTGCAGTGCCGCCTGGATGGACTCGGCGTTCCACGACGGCTCGGGCACGAGCTCGAGCCCTCCGATGGCGGCCACGAGCACGACGCCCGCGTTCTCGGGGAGCGACGCGAGCGCATCCGGAGCGTAGGTGAGCGAGGAGGCCGTCACGAAGAACGACGCCAGGAGCTCCGGCGCCTCGCCGAGCAGCGCCATGCGCGTCTGCACGAGCGGCGCGACGGCCGCGAGCGTGTCCGACTCGGCCGGGGACAGCGGCGCGCTCACGACGCCGGCGGCCTCGAGGTAGGGCACGAGGCGCCCCGCGAAGTCCTCCACGGCCAGCAGCCGGATGTGGTCGCCGTCGATCGACTCCGCCTTCTTGAGGTCGAAGCGGGCCGGGTTCGGCAGCACGTCCTCCACGTCGAACGCCGCCACCATCTCGTCGAGCGTGAAGACGTCGCGATCGGCCGCGAGCGACCAGCCGAGGAGCGCCAGGTAGTTCACGAGCCCCTCGGGGATGAAGCCGCGGTCGCGGTGGTGGAAGAGGTTCGACTCCGGGTCGCGCTTCGAGAGCTTCTTGTTGCCCTCGCCCATGACGTAGGGCAGGTGGCCGAAGCGCGGCACGAACGTGGTCACGCCGATGTCGATGAGCGCGTGGTAGAGCGCGATCTGCCGCGGGGTCGACGAGAGCAGGTCTTCGCCGCGCAGCACGTGGGTGATGCCCATGAGCGCGTCGTCGACCGGGTTGACCAGGGTGTAGAGCGGATGCCCGTTCGGGCGCACGATCACGAAGTCGGTGAACGAACCGGCCGGGAAGGTGATCTCGCCGCGCACCAGGTCGTCGAACGAGAGGTCGGTGTCCGGCACGCGCAGGCGGAGCGCCGGCTGTCGGCCCTCGGCGCGGAACGCCTCCTTCTGCTCGTCGGTCAGCGTGCGGTCGAAGTTGTCGTAGCCGAGCTGCTTGGCGCGACCCGCCGCCTCGTTGCGCGCGTCGATCTCGTCCGCGTTGGAGAAGCTCTCGTAGACGTGCCCCGACTCGAGCAGCCGCTCGATGATGCCGCGGTAGATGTCGAAGCGCTCCGACTGGCGGTAGGGCGCGTGGGGGCCGCCCACGTTGATCCCCTCGTCCCAGTTCAGGCCGAGCCAGGTGAGCGCCTCGATGATGAGCTCGTAGCTCTCCTCCGAGTCGCGGTTCGCATCCGTGTCCTCGATGCGGAAGACCAGCTTGCCGCCGGTGTGCCGCGCGTAGGCCCAGTTGAACAGAGCGGTGCGCACGAGGCCCACGTGCGGCGTTCCGGTGGGGCTCGGGCAGAAGCGGACGCGCACGTCGGCTCCCGTGGCGGTGGAGAACGGATGCGGGGCGAGGTGCGAAGAAGGTGCGCTCATGTCGCCCCGATTCTATCGGGGCGTGACACGGTAGTGAGATGACTCAGACCGCCAAGGTCGCCGTGCGCGACGCCAGCACCAGCCGTGTCTTCCGGACCGTCGCCCGCTCGGGCTTCGCGGTGAACGGCCTCCTGCACATCCTCATCGGCGGCATCGCCATCGGTGTGGCCTTCAGCGGCGGGGGCAGCGGCGGATCGGGTGGGGAGGCCGACCAGTCGGGCGCCCTCCGCCAGATCTCCTCGTCGCCCGGCGGCCTGATCGTGCTGTGGGTCGCCGTGCTTGGCCTGTTCGCACTCGGCCTCTGGCAGCTCGTGCAGGTGGTGCTGCTGCAGGATCAGGATGCGAAGAAGAAGTGGGGCAAGCGCGCCTCGGAGCTCGGCAAGGGCGTGGTCTACTTCGCCCTCGGCGGCACCGCGCTGACCTTCGCCCTCGGCGGCGGATCGTCGTCGAGCGACAGCTCGCAGAGCATGAGCGCCCAGCTGCTCGCCACTCCGGGCGGGGTGTTCCTGCTCGTGGCGATCGGGCTCGCGGTATTCGGGGCCGGTGTCGGGTTCGTGGTGATCGGCATCCGCCGCACCTTCCGCAAGAACATCCGGGTGCCCGCGGGATCCGCCGGGCGGGGCGTCGTGATCCTCGGGGTGGTCGGCTACGTCGCCAAGGGCATCGCCCTCGCGGTGGTGGGGGTGCTCTTCGTGGTGGCGGCGGTGAACTCCAACGCCTCGCAGGCCTCGGGCCTCGACGGAGCGCTGAAGTCACTGGCCGACCTGCCGTTCGGCATCGCCATCCTCATCGCCGTCGGTGTGGGCCTCATCGCGTACGGCGTGTTCCTGATCGCCCGCGCGCGCCTGGCGAAGCTCGACAAATGAGCGACGTCGACGACTACGTGGCCGCTCTCGATCCGGCGCCGCGGGAGACCGTCGAGGCGATCCGCGCGCTCGTCCTCGCCGCCGACCCCGCCATCCGCGAGGGCATCAAGTGGAACGCCCCGAGCTTCGCTGTGCGCGACTGGTTCGCCACGCTGAACCTCCGCCCGAAGGGGCCCGTGCGCGTGGTGCTGCACACCGGCGCGAAGGCCGTGCCGGGGCATCCGGATCTCGTGGTCAACGACCCCGAGGGCCTCCTGGCCTGGCAGGGCAAGGACCGGGCGCTCGTGGCGTTCACCGACGCCGCCGACGTCGAGGCCAAGCGCGCGGCCTTCACGGGCATCCTGAAGCAGTGGGTGCCGCAGCTGCCCTGAACGCCGTAGCTGCCCTGAATGCCCCCGCTGCCCTGAACGCCCGAGGGCCGGGCCCGAGCCCTAGGCGCTCCGCATCCGCTTGAGCCGCATGAGCAGATCCGGCCCGCGCCGGTCCAGCTGCGCGGCCCCCATCCGCAGCCCGATCACGAGCGCGATCGTGCCGACCACCGCGCCCGCGGCGAGCGTCAGCCAGCCGTAGAGCACCGAGTCGAACACGACGCTCAGGATGGCGAGCACGATCGCGGGCAGGCACAGCGCCATGGTGACGCCCCAGGTGGCGAAGCCCGAGAGCATGGTCGAGAACCCGGCGCCGGGGGCCGACTTGAACGGGTTGTCGCCCGCCTGCGGCACGGGGATGACGATGCGCGACGACGAGACGGCCGAGACACCGAGACCGGTGAGGTACACCGCGACCGCGAGCCCGAGGAGCATGGGCAGGTTCGCCCACGAGTCGGTGATCGCCACGGGGATGAAGGTGCCGAGCAGGATCACCGGCACGGCGATGACCGAGAGGGCCCAGAGGCGGCCGAGGCGGTCGTCGATGCCCCGCACGCCGTCGGCCAGGTGCGTGGCGAAGGCCGTCCCGTCGTAGGAGATGTCGGTGTAGAGCGCAAGGGCCAGCACGAAGGCGATGAGCGGGCCGGTGAGATTCAGCAGCACGAGCGAGCCCATGTTGCCCGAGTAGATGGCGAGGAAGACGGGCACGAGCGGCACGATGATGAGCTGGCGGGCGTAGCGCGGGTCGCGCCGCCAGTAGGTGAGGCAGCGGGCGGCGATCGCGCCGGCGGGGGTGGCCGGGAGGATGCCGAACAGGCCCGTCTTGCCCTTCGCGACGCGCTTGGCCGAGGAGGCCGGCGGGGTCACGAGGGCCACCGCGAGGCTCCGGCGCCAGATCAGCACGAGCACCGCCACCGTGGCGAGCGAGATGCCGAGCTTCGCGGCGGCGGGGCCCCAGTCGCCGATGGCGACGTCGGCGGCCACCGACCACGGTGCTCCGAGCGGCGACCAGCTGAGCGCCCGCGCGAGCTGCGGCAGCGCGTCCGCCGAGGTGGCCACGCCCTGCGAGACCCAGGTGATGATGGGCCCGAGCAGGATGAGCGGGATGAAGATCAGGATGCCGCCGAGCTCCCGGAACCGCCGATGGGACTGCAGGCTCGTCGAGAGCGCGGCGACGGTGCGCGATCCGATCACGCAGATCAGCACACCCACAGCACCGCCGATCACGGCGGCGACCGCGGCGAGCGGCTCGCGGATCCAGGTGGCGAAGGTCGCGAGCACGGCGATCGAGGTGACGATGCCGGGCACCCCGAGGATACCGGTGACGGTGAGGCCGACGAGCAGCTGCCTCATCGACAGCGGGAACACCACGAGCCGCGCGGGCTCGAGCGTCTGCTCGATGCCGAAGGCGACGAGCGGAACGAGGATCCAGCCCAGCACGAGCACGGATCCGCCGAGGATGAGGGCGGTCGAGGCGAGCTCCACGGGCGCGAAGCCGAGCCCGATGAGCGCGGCCACGACCGCCGCGAGCACGCCGACACCGTAGAGGGCGCCGATGATGACGGCGACGAGCTGCCAGGTGCTCCGCTTCAGCGAGTTGCGGAGGACGAGGAAGCGCAGCCTTACGAGCGTCGCAACCATTCCGGCCCCTCAGCGTGGGTGCGGCCGCCGACGAGGTCGACGAAGCGGTCCTCGAGCGTCGATCCGTCGCGCACCTCGTCGACCGTTCCGGCCACGAGAACCCTCCCGTTGGCGACGACCGCGACGTGGTCGCACATGCGCTGCACGAGATCCATCACGTGGCTCGAGACGATGACCGTGCCGCCGTTCTGCACGTAGCCGGTGAGGATGTCGCGGATGTTCGCCGCCGAGACCGGGTCGACCGACTCGAACGGCTCGTCGAGCACGAGCAGCCGCGGGGCGTGCACGAGGGCGCAGGCCAGGGCGATCTTCTTGGTCATGCCCGCCGAGTAGTCCACCACGAGCGTGCCGGCCGCCGATTCGAGGTCGAGCAGCTTCAGCAGGTCGGCCACGCGCTCGGCCACCTCGTCGCGGTCGAGACCGAACAGCAGGCCGTTGTAGGTCACGAGCTGCTCGCCGGTCAGGCGGTCGAAGAGCTTGACGCCGTCGGAGAGGTTGCCGATGAGGGCCTTCGCCTTGAGCGGCTCGGCCCAGAGGTCGACGCCGTGGATGAGGGACTGCCCGGCATCGGGACGGAGAAGGCCCGTGGCCATCGAGAGCGTGGTGGTCTTGCCGGCTCCGTTCGGGCCGACCATGCCGTAGAAGGAGCCGACGGGCACCGTGAGGCTCAGGTCGTCGACGGCCACCTTGTCGCCGAAGCGCTTGCTGAGACGGTTGAGCTGCATGGCGGGGTGATCGCTCGGAGCGTGCGCCGCCGGTGCGGGGACCGCAGGGGCCGGGACCGGGGCCGGGGTGGGCGAGGGTGTGGGGTCGGACATGGCTCAACTCTGTCGGCATCGACGGATGTCGACAACGTCACCCGCCGTGATCGCGGAAATCCCCGTGAGCGCCGAACGGGTAGAGTTCTTCGTGAGACGCGCCCACCGGTTCGCCGGGCGCCGTGATGAAGGAGCACTCGAGATGACCACGGTCAATGCGCCCGCCCCCACCTCGCACGACGATCACGGCTCCGTGGCGTCGATCGGGCCCGAGCACACCGGCAAGCCGTTCCCCAAGAAGCTCGCGGGCGCCGTGTTCGTGCTGTTCTGGCTCGCGGCCCTCGCACTCTGGATCATCGCGCCGCACATCGCCGACCCGCGCTGGGGCGCCTTCGTGATCGACACGGGCATCCTGCTCGCCTCGGTGGGCTTCGCCGCCCCCGGCATCAGCCGCATCAAGAGCTTCGGCGTGACCCTCGGCTTCGCCGCGCTCGCCTGGGGCCTGTTCGCGCTCGGCGACTTCTTCGACATCCTCGCCCTCAGCTACTTCCTGCGCATGTTCGTGCCGCTGCTGGCGCTGCTCGGCTCGCTCTACGGCCTGATCGGCAAGCTCAAGGTCTGGTACTGATCCCCACTCTCTGAGTCCCACTCCCCACGAAGGGCGTCGCCTCCGGGCGGCGCCCTTCGTCGTCTCTGCGAGACGCGACTTGCGCTTCATCCGCTCTCATATACGATGTACGAGAGCCGATGGAGGAGATCGAGATGACAGTGACGTCGCCGCTGGGCCAGGTCGCCACGACCTCGCGCACCACCCACGTGCTCGAGATCGTGAAGAACGCCATCCTGAACGGCCGGCTCGCTCCCGGCCAGGCACTCGTCGAATCCGAGCTCGCCAGCCAGCTCGGCGTCTCGAAGACGCCGGTGCGCGAGGCGCTCAAGACGCTCGAGGGCACCGGGCTCGTCGTCATCCGCCCCTACACGGGCGCCACCGTGCGCGTCTTCAGCGACGACGACGCCGTGGCCATCTACGACATGCGCCTGCTGCTCGAGCCCGAGGCCGTCCGTCGGAGCATCGAGGCCGGTGCCGACCTCGACGAGGCGGCGGGCGCACTCGAACGGGCCCGCGCGGCCGGCGACGGATCGGGCCGGAGCATCGCCAACCGCGAGTTCCACCGGGCCCTCTACCGGCACTCCGGCAACCCGCTGCTGCTGCAGACCCTCGACGGCCTGCGCGACCAGATCGCGCTCATCTCGGCCGGATCCTGGGCCCGCCACGCCTCCTGGGAGCAGGAGGCCGGCGAGCACGACCGCATACTGGCGGCCGCCAGGGAGGGCGACGCCGAGGGCACCGCCCGGCTCGTGCGCGAGCACATCGGAGACTTCGCGCGGCGGCACATCGCCGCCCCGCCCGCGAGAGGGGGAAGCGCCTAACCGAAAACAAGACGGCTCGTTCACCGCCAAGATCCCGAGCCGCCCCGCCGTTCAACGCTCCGCAAGGAGCGGTCACCGTCGCTTACGAAGGAGCAACGATGCTTCACAATGATACAAAACCGGACCGATCGACCACCTCCCCCACATCGGGCGCCCGCGAGCGCCGTTCGCAGATGCGCTGGACGATCGTGGGCTTCTCGGCCCTCGGGCTCACCATCGCCTACCTCGACCGCGCCGCGCTCGCGGTGGCGCTGCCCTTCATGTCGGAGGAGTTCGACATCGGCCCGGCCATCCAGGGCGTGCTGCTGTCCTCCTTCTTCTGGACCTACGCGCTGTTCCAGATCCCCTCGGGCTGGCTGCTCGACAGGTTCGGCCCCCGGGTGATCTACCCGATCGCCGTGGGCTGGTGGTCGATCTGGACCGCCCTCACCGCGCTCTCCACCGGCGTCGCCTCCACGATCGTGTTCCGACTGGGGCTCGGCATCGGCGAGGCGCCCGTGCAGCCGGCCAACGTGAAGGTGGTCTCGCGCTGGTTCCCCCGCCGCGAGCGCGCCTTCGCCTCGAGCCTGTTCGACATGGGCCAGCAGATCGGCACCGCCCTCTCCATCCCGGTCGTGACCGCCCTCGCCGTGTTCGCAGGCTGGCGCTTCGCGTTCCTCCTGATCGGCGCCGTCGGCGTGCTCTGGGTGATCGGCTGGCTCGCGGTCTACCGCGCCCCCGAGAAGCACAAGCGCGTGAACGCCGCGGAGCTCGAGTACATCAACTCCGACCAGGGCGAGATGGTGGCCGCCGCGGCCACCGCCGAGAAGAAGCCCTGGCGGCAGCTGCTCCGCAACAACCAGGTCTGGGCGCTCATGTTCGGCTACGTGTTCCGCTCGCTCGCCGGCGCCTTCTTCCTCACCTGGTACCCGAGCTACCTGCTGAACGATCGTGGCATGTCGAAGGAGGAGTTCGGCCTCGTCGGCGCGATCCCCGCCGTCATCGCCATCGGCTCCACCATCCTGGGCGGCATCGTCTCCGACCGGCTGCTCGCCTCCGGCAAGGTCTCCGCGGGTGCCGCTCGCAAGATCCCGATCATCGCCGGCCTCGTGCTCAGCGCCTGCATCGGCTTCAGCCCCTTCGTGGAGTCGAACCTGCTCGTCATGATCGTGCTCACCGTCTCGAGCGCCGCGCACTCGTTCGCGGGCGCCGCCATCCTGAGCCTCCCGGCCGAGGTCGCCGAGTCGCGCGACACCGTCGGCTCGGTCGCCGGGTTCCAGAACTTCGGATCACAGCTGGGCAACCTGGTCAGCCCCATCGCGATCGGCCTGTTCCTCACCTTCAGCGACAACTCCTATGTCGGCCCGCTCGTGTTCGCCGCCCTCAGCTGCCTCATCAGCGCCTCGATCTACGCGTTCTGGGTGCGCATCAAGCCCGTGGTCGCCCTGGCCGACGTCGAGCCCACCCTTCCCGGCGGCCAGCCGTCCTCCTCCGAAAGGAACCCGTCATGAACCGCGACTCCCTGATCGAGCGTCTCTCGACCGTGGTCGGCATCCCCGTGGTGCCCTACGACGAGACCGGGGCGATCGACCACCCGCTGCTCGCCGACCTCATCCGCCGGCTCGTCGCCTCGGGCGTGACAGCGCTCACCCCCAACGGCAACACGGGCGAGTTCTACGCCCTCTCCCCCGACGAACGGCGGGCGGTCCTCCGCACGGTGACCGACGCAGCGACGGATGCAGCGACGGAGGCCGCGAGCGGTTCCGCCGTGGTCATCGGCGGTGTGGGACTCGACCTCGAGACGGCGATCGCGGATGCGCGCTTCGCCCGGGATGCCGGCGCCGACGCGATCATGATCCACCAGCCGGTGCTGCCCTACCTCTCACCCGACGGCTGGGTCGACTACAACGTCGCCGTGGCCCACGCCGTGCCCGAGATCGGGGTGGTGCCCTACCTCAGCACGCCGCTCGTGGGCGGGGCAGCCATCGCGCGACTCATCGAGGCCGCACCCAACGTGGTGGCGCTGAAGTACTCGGTGCCCGACCCCGTGGTGTTCGCCACCGTGCGCTCCGAGGTCGCGGCGGGAACCTCCTCCGAGGTGCTGTGGATCGCGGGGCTCGCCGAGTCCTACGCCCCCGCCTACTGGCAGGGAGGGGCGCGCGCCTTCACCTCCGGCCTCGTGAACGTGGTGCCCGAGGTGTCGCTCCGCCTCCTCGAGGCCCTGCGGCGCGGCGACTCCGCGGCCGTCGAGTCGCTGTGGCGTGGCATCCGGCAGTTCGAGCACCTGCGCGCGCGCAACCGGTCGGCCGACAACGTGTCGGTGGTCAAGGAGGCGATGCACCAGCTCGGGCTCTGCCGGAGCGAGGTGCGGCCGCCGAGCGCTCCGCTCGACGAGGCGGCCCGCGCCGAGGTGCGCGAATCGATCGCGGCCTGGGACGTGGCGGTGGCGGCGTGACCCGGATCGAGCGCCTCGACACCTACCTGCAGCGGGTGGGCGACCGACCGCGCGTGCTCGTGAAGATCACGACCGACGACGGCATCGCGGGCTGGGCCGAGGTCTACAACCACGGCCCCGACCTCGCCTTCCCCCCACTGCTGGAGTACCTCTTCGAGCAGATCAAGGGCATCGACGCGCGCCGCACCTCGTTCGTCTCCCAGCTGCTGCTGCAGTCGTCGCGCTTCCCGCCCGGCGCCCTGGGGCTCGCCGCCCTGGCCGCGATCGACCACGCCCTCTGGGACATCGCGGGCAAGGCCGCCGGGCTCCCGGTGTATCAGCTCCTCGGAGGAGCCGTGCGCGATCGTGTGCGCGTCTATGCGGGGCTCTACTCGGCTCCGGATGTCCCGGACCTTCTCGAGCGCACCACCGCGCTCCACGAGACCCACGGGTTCACCGCGTTCAAGCTGAGCCCCTACCGCAGCGACCTGCACCGGCACCGCTTCGGCGTGGTCGCCCGGGAGCTCGGCGAGTACTTCGGCGCGGTGCGCGACGCGCATCCGGATGACTGGGAGTTCGCGTTCGACGCCCACGCCTGCCTCTGGTCGCCGCAGCAGGCCGTGGCGCTCGGTGCGGCACTCGCGCCCCACGATCCGCTGTTCCTCGAGGAGCCGATCCGGCCGGAGCACCTGCCGGCGTGGGCGCGCATCCGCTCGGAGCTCTCGGCCCTCTCGGTGCCGCTGGCCACCGGGGAGTCGCTCTACTCGCCGAACGAGTTCCTGGGGCTGCTCTCGGTGCAGGGCGCCGACATCGTGCAGCCTGACATCTGCGTGGTGGGCGGCCTCACCCAGATGGTGAAGATCGCGCACCTCGCCGAGGCGCACTACGTGCCCGTGGCGCCGCACAACCCGCTGGGGCCGCTCGCCACGGCGGCGAACGTGCACTTCGCCGCCGCCACCACGAACTTCTCCATCCTGGAGTTCAAGCCCGACCCCGTGGCCTGGTGCCACGATCCCTACGAGCCCGTCGACGGCCACCTCGAGCTCCGGCCCACCCGGCCGGGCTGGGGCATCACCATCGACGAGGAGGCGCTCGCGCACGACGACTGGGTGCACTGGGAGCGCCGGGTGCCCGTGCGGCCGGACGGATCGACCGCCTGGATGTAGCGTCTTCGGCAGCCCCGCACCACGCTCGCGGCCCGCGACAGAGACCCGGGCTGCGACCGAGACCCGACCTGTGAGAGAGAAGAGAACGATGACCTCCGTGATCAGCACCGACCCCACCACCGGCCTGACCCGCCCGCTCGGCTTCGACGAGACGGATGCCGCCGGACTGGCCGACGCCGTCGCCGCCGCCGAGCGAGCCGGCGAGCGCCTCGTCGCCCTCGGCCGGCTCGGCCGCGCCGACCTGCTCGAGGCGATCGCCGACGCCCTCGAGGGGCGCCGCGACGAGATCGTGGCCACCGCCGACTCCGAGACGGCCCTCGGGCCCGTGCGGCTGAACGGCGAGCTCACCCGCACGGCCTACCAGCTGCGCTTCTTCGCCGAGGTGCTGCGCGAGGGCTCGTACCTCGAGGCCGTGATCGACCACGCGGGCGACACCCCCATGGGCCCGCGCCCGGATCTCCGGCGCATGCTCGTGCCCATCGGGCCCGTCGCGGTCTACGCGGCCAGCAACTTCCCGCTCGCGTTCTCGGTGCCGGGCGGCGACACCGCGGCGGCCCTCGCGGCCGGATGCGGCGTGGTCGTGAAGGCGCACCCGGCGCATCCGGCCACGAGCGCGCTCGTGGGGTCGATCATCGCCGACGTCACCGACCCCGTCGTGGGGCGGGCCGTCTCGGTCGTCTTCGGCTACGAGGCGGGCATCGGACTCGTCGAGGCACCGGCGATCCGGGCGGCGAGCTTCACGGGCTCACCGGGTGGCGGGCGCGCCCTCGCAGAACTCGCCGCAGCGCGGCCCGAGCCGATCCCGTTCTACGGCGAGCTCGGCAGCATCAACCCCGTGCTCGTCTCGCCCGCCGCGGCCGCCGCGCGGGCCTCCTCGCTGGCCGCCGGCCTGGCGGGCTCGATCGCACTGGGCGGCGGGCAGTTCTGCACGAAGCCCGGTCTGGCCTTCGTGCCCGCGGGCCCGGACGGCGACGAGCTCGTCGCCGAGCTGGCGGCACAGCTCACGGGCGTGGTGCCGAAGCCCGCGCTCACGACCGGCATGGCGGCGGCCTACGCCTCCGGACTCGAGTCGCTCGGCGCCGTCCCGGGCGCGCGCGTGCTCTCGGGCCGCACGGACGCCCCCGCCCCGGGCACGACCGCGCCCGCCCTCGTCGAGTTCGAGGGCGACGAGCTGCCGGAGCGTCTCGCCGAGGAGTGCTTCGGCCCTGTGGCCGTGGTCGCCCGCTACCGCGACGACGAGCACGCCGCACGCCTGCTCAGCTCTGTTCCCGGAAGCCTCACCGCCTCGCTCTTCCTCGAGGCCGACGACACGGGGGTGCCCGCGGCGCGCGCGGCGATCTCGGCGAGGGTCGGCCGCATCCTCTACGACCAGTACCCCACCGGCGTGGCCGTGGCCTGGGCGCAGAACCACGGCGGCCCGTGGCCCTCGACCGACTCGGTGCACACCTCGGTGGGCGCGACGTCGATCCGTCGCTACCTCCGGCCCGTCGCCTGGCAGAACGCTCCGACCACGGAGCTCCCGGCGGAGCTCCGCGACGGGCCCGTCGACCTGCCTCGCCGGGTCGACGGGGCCTTGGTGCTGCCCGGCTCCTGACCCCGGCGCCCCGAGCAGCTCCGCGACCGCCGGCAGACAGCACCGGGAAACAGAGTTGTTCGGGGCGCGAAACATGCCCGTCACACACGATCGGTACGGTCGAGGCATGACGATGGTGGACGGATCGAAGGGCTTCAGCCCCTGGTTCTGCCTGCGCCGCCGGAGCGGCCGCCACAACACCTCCGTGTTCTCCTTCAACTCGTGACCGCGCCCCGTTCCCGGGGAGAAGTGCGCCTACTGCGCCTTCCCCGGTGAGCGGAGACGCACCTCACCCCTCCAGGGCGCACCGCGCCCGCACGAGTCGGCGACCCGACGGTCGCCACGGAGAACCATGAGCACCCTCTGGCAGAACGCCCTCCTGATCGCCCAGGACGACGAGCACGGATCGACCCCCTTCCGCGCCGATGTGCGGATCGACGGCGACCGCATCACCGCCGTCGATGCGCCGTACGCGCCGACCTCGGCCCTGGCGGGCGACGCGGATGCGCCGCGCAGTATCGTCGACGCCACCCACCTCCTCATCACCCCCGGCCTCGTCAACGCGCACACCCACTCGTGGGAGATCCTCGTGCGCGGCACGAGCGATCCGCTCCCCCTCGAGATCTGGACCCTGCTGAGCTACCCGCCCACCGGGGTCGAACCGCTCCCGGAGCGGCTCATCTACCTCCGCACCATGGTGGCGGCGATCGAGTCGCTCCTCGGCGGCACCACCGCGCTCCTCGACGACGTGGGCGAACTGCCCGACCAGTCCCCCAGCACCATCGCCCAGGTCTACGCCGCCTACGACGCCGCGGGCATCCGCGCCACCTGCACGGGTGTCGGCATCGACGTGCCCATCGTCGACCGGCTGCCCTTCGCCGACGAGGTGCTGCCGGCCGAGATCCTCCGTGCCAGCCGCGAGTCGATGCCACCCTCGGCCGACGTGCAGGATGCCTACTTCGGCTTCTGCGCCGCCGCCCGGGCCCTCACGACCGGCAGGCCGCGCCTCCGCTTCGCCGTGGCCCCCAGCGCGCCGCAGCGGGTGACCGACGAACTGCTCGTGCGCGCCGCCGCCGAGGCCAGGGCCGAGGGCGAGGTGCTGCACCTGCACCTGCTCGAGACCCGGGCGCAGCAGACGCTCGCGCGCACCCGCTACGCCGGCCGCACCATCGTGGAGCACCTCGACGAGCTCGGGGTGCTGGGCCCGAACGTCACCCTCGCCCACGGCATCTGGCTCACCGCGGGCGACCTCGAGCTGATCGCCGCCTCGGGCGCCACCGTGGTGCACAACCCGCTCTCGAACCTCAAGCTCGGCTCGGGGGTGCTCGGCTGGCGCGCACTGCACGACGCCGGGGTGCGGGTGGCCCTCGGCACCGACGGCGCCTCGAGCAACGACACGATGCGCATGCTCGACGTGGTCAAGGCCACCGCCGGGCTGCACACCCTCACCGATCCGGACTACCGCACCTGGCCCACCGTCGACGAGGTGCTGCACGCCGCCACCGTCGCCGGCGCCCGCGCGGCCGGCTGGGGCGACGAGGTGGGCAGCATCGCACCGGGGCGGAAGGCCGACCTCGTGCTCTACGACCTCACCGCCGGCACGGCCTTCACACCGCTGAACGACGCCGCCCAGCAGCTCGTCTTCGCCGAGAACGGCTCCTCCATCCACCAGGTGTGGGTCGACGGGCGCCTCGTGGTGGAGGACGGCCGGTGCACCCGGATCGACGCCGACGCCCTGCTCGCCGAGTTCCGCGAGGCAGCCGGCGTCTACCTCGCCGAGGCGCTGCCGCGTTGGCGGGCGTTCCAGAGCGAGATGGAGCCGTTCGTGCGCGAGGCCTACCTGCGCGCGACAGCGAGCGAGGGCCACGAGAACGAGGAGGACCACCGATGAGACTCGACGACATCTGCATCGTCAACACCGACGTCACGGCGAGCGACGACTTCTACCGCGAGGGCCTCGGCCTCGAGCGGCGGATGCGCAACGTTCGGTTCGCCGACTTCCTGATCGGCGACGGCCCGAGGCTCGCCATGTGGATGCGGCCGAGCATCGCCGAGACCGTGGGCGAGGCCTACCCCTCGGCACCCGGACTGCCCTTCCGCGTGACGGTCGAACTCGCCGACCAGCAGGCGCTCGAGAAGGCCGCGAGCGTGCCGACCGCCATGCGGCTGTCGCCGAGCCCCGCGCATCCGGTGCGCTGGGTCGTCACAGACCCCGACGGCTTCGCGACCGTGCTCACCTCCTCGGCCACCGGCCGCCTGCGGATCGCCGAGATCGAGCTCACGGTCAGCGATGTGGCCCGCAGCTACGACTTCCTCGAACGACTCGGCTTCGTGCCGCGGCCGAGCGACGGGCGGATGCACTTCGACGGCGGCAACGTGCTGCTCACCGTGGTGGACGCCGCCGAGCCGAGCCCGGGCCCCGCGGAGCACGCGTCGTTCACCCGCAACGGCGGACACGTGATGCTCGCGATCGAGCTCGCCACGGGCGAGGAGGTCGACGCCATGCACGCCGATCTGACCGCCCGCGGGCTCGTGGCCTCCGGGCCGCCCGCCGTCTTCGAGTGGGGCGCCCGATCGACCTACTTCGTCGACCCCGACGGGTACATCTGGGAGATCTACGCCTGGGTAGAGACCCCGAAATGAGACTTCACCGACGCACCACCCGCACCACAGGTTCCACCCGCACCGCATCCCCGCACCACCCGACCGAACAAGGAGCACCGATGTCCCGAACCCTCCCCCGCCTGCTCGCCACGGGCGCCCTCGCCCTCACCGGCGCGCTCGTCTTCACCGGTTGCGCGAGCGCCCCGAGCGACGCCCCCTCGGGCGACGCCGGCAGCACCGCCGCCGCGGGCGACGTGCTGCCCTGCATCGTCTCCGACGAGGGCGGCTTCGACGACCAGTCGTTCAACCAGCTGGGCCTCGAAGGCACCACGCTCGCCGCCGAGGCGCTCGGCACCGATTACATCGAGGTGCAGTCGCAGTCGGAGAGCGACTACGCGCCGAACATCGCGAGCCTCGTCGACCAGGGCTGCACCACGATCGTGACGATGGGCTACCTGCTCGCCGCCGCGACCGAGGAGGCCGCGATCGCCAACCCCGACGTGCACTTCATCATGATCGACGACAACACGATCGAGGCCGACAACGTCAAGGGCGTGGTGTGGGACACCTCGCAGGCCGGCTTCCTCGTGGGCTACGCCTCGGCGAGCTACTCCAAGACAGGCAAGGTCGGCACCTACGGCGGAGCGCAGATCCCGCCCGTGACGCTCTACATGGACGGCTTCGCGCGCGGTGTGAACTATCACAACGAGCAGAAGGGCACCGACGTGCAGGTGATCGGCTGGGACGCGGATGCGCAGACCGGCCAGTTCACCGGCAACTTCAGCGACATCAACGCCGCGAAGGTGCTCTCGCAGGGCATCCTCGAGCAGGGCGTCGACGTGATCGTGCCGGTCGGCGGCCCGATCTACCAGGGCGCCGCCCAGGCCATCCGCGAGTCGGCCTCCCCGGTGGCCCTCGTGGGCGTCGACACCGACATGTTCCTCAGCGACCCGGAGTACTCCGACATCTGGTTCACCTCGATCGCGCGCGACATGCCGAAGTCGATCTCCGAAGTCATCCAGGCATCGGCCACCGGCGACTTCTCGAACGAGTCCTACGTGGGCACGCTCGAGAACGGCGGCGTGCTGATGAGCCCGTTCCACGACTTCGAGTCGCTCGTCGACCCCGCGCTGCAGGGTGAGCTCGACGACATCGAGGCGGGCATCATCGACGGCACCATCACGATCGAGACGCCCTCCGCGCCGTAGCGGTCGCACGAGAAGGAGCCCGGGTCGCGTGTGCGACCCGGGCTCCTCTCTGTGCGGGGGCCGTCGTGGGAGCGCCCCGGCGTGCGCCTAGACGGCGGCGATGGCGTCGACCTCGATGGTGGCGCCGTTGTAGAGCGAGTGCACGCCGATGACGGTGCTGGCCGAGGGCTCGGGCACCTGCACGAGGGCGTTGCGGGTCTCGCGCCAGACCTTCAGCTTCTCCTGGTCGAGCTCGGTGATGTAGACGTTCACCCGCACCACGTCCTCCCAGGTGGCACCGGCGGCGCGGAGGGCGCGCTCGACCTCGCCGTAGGTGAGCTCGATGGCGCGCGCGAAGTCGGTCGGGACCGAACCGTCGGCCTCGAAGCCGACCTGGCCGGAGATGAACACGAGGTCGCCCGCGGTCACGCGGGTGCTGTCGGAGATCCCGGGGACGACGGGGGCGGGGATGCGGCTGATGCGGTCGTTGGTCACAGTGCTCTCATTTCATTCGGTCGTGGTCACCACGAGGCGTGGGCCACCACGGGTCGTGGGTCACCACGATAGGACGGGTGTCGGCTCGTCGCTCTAGACGATCGGGAGGACGAAGCGGGCGTCGTCCTCGCGGCCGAAGAGCACCTTGCCGAAGGCCTCGTAGCCGCTGGCCGACAGGGTGTGGCCGTGACGGGCCGCGGTGGCCTGGTCGCGCCAGATGCGCTGCAGCACCGACGACTCCGCGAACCCGGCAGAGCCGTGCGCGGTGATCAGGTCGTTGATCAGGGTCGTGATGGTCTCGACCACCCACCCGGCCTTCGCGCGCATCTCGATCCGCTCGGCGTAGGGGGCGTAGTAGCCGGCCTCGGTCGCGGCGTAGATCTGATCGGCGACCTTCTCGGCCACCGCCTCCGCCGCGGCCAGCTGCACGGCCGCCTTCGCGACCGCCGACTGGAAGATCGCCGAATCGGCCTGCTTCTCGTACCCGGTGTACGCGATCGACTTCGACTCCGCCTTCGCGATCACGAAGTCCAGCGCCGCCCGCCCCATGCCGAGGTGCGGGCCCACGAGCTTCATGAACAGCGACGGCACGAAGATCGTCTCGTACGACGCCTCCGGGTTCTCACCCAGGTAGGTGCCCTCGACCGCCGCGGTCAAGGGGAACACCCGGTGCGAGGGCACGAACACGTCCTCGGCGATCTGCATCACGCTCGAGGTCGACTTCATGCCCGCCACGAACCAGTTGTCCTCGTAGGTCAGATCAGCGGTCGGGATGAGCGCGAGCCCGGCATCGATGACGTCGCCCTGCTCGTTCTTCAACGGGATCCCGAGCAGCGACCACGTCGCCTGCATGCTGCCCGTGCCGTAGCCCCACTTGCCGGTCACCCGGTAGCCGCCCTCGACGGGGGTGGAGTCCGAGGTCGTGGCGAGCACGATCGAGATCAGTGAGTCGAGGCCGCCCTCCGCGCCCCACACGTCCTCCTGCGCCCGCTCGTCCATCAGGCTCAGCACCCAGGCGCCGGAATCCAGGATGCCGTCGATCCAGGCCAGGCTGCCATCGCCCCGACCGATCGCCCGCGCCACCGCGTGCGCCTCCTTCGTGTTGGCGGCCAGGCCGCCGAACTTCGTGGGCGCCGAGATGCCGAACGCGCCCGTGGCCGCGACGGCCTCGAACACCTCGGGTGCGATGCGCCGGTTCTGGTCGCCCTCGCGGCCCGCTGCGATGAGCTGCGGTCGCAGGGCGTCGATCTTCTCGACGATCGCCTCGATCTCGGGCCGGATTGCTGCCACTGGCATGGGGTCTCCTCGTGTTCATCGTCTGCGATGGGATGTCCACCCGACGATTCCAATTCACCACACCTTTTGTCAAGCCTCACTGAACTCCCGGATGTTTTACACAGTGGTAACAGACAAGTGCGTTCATCAGTGCTAATTTTCTCGACAATCAAAGTAATTGAGACTTAAGCCGCTCGTCGAAGGAGACCCGTGCCCGCCGACTGCTCGATCTGGTCCCTGGAGTTCTGCCACGCCGACATGCCGCACGACTTCTTCGGAGGCTCCGGCATCTTCAGCAACGCAGGCATCATCCGCATCCCGATGCTCTACACGCTCGTCGTGGGCGGCGAGGTCGGCGGCAGGCAGCACGTCGCCCTCGTGGACTGCGGCTTCCGCGACGACTACTGGCTCGACCGCTACGCCTTCCCCAACGCCAAGCTCTACGTGCAGCTCGACGAGTTCACGGGCTGGTCGGAGGCGGTGAGCTCCACGCTGCAGGAGCCCGAGGCCGAGCAGGCCTGGGTGTTCTCCTCGTTCGACCCCACCGACCTGGCCCGCGCGGCCCAGGGCATCGTCGACGGACGGGTGGTGTTCGTCAAGGGCGACGAGGAGCTCCTCCCCGGCATCACGGCGAGGCTCGCGAAGGACTCGCACACCTTCGGATCGCAGTGGTTCCACGTCGGGACCGGCAACGGCCCCTACGTGGCCGCAGGCGACACCGTCTACTGGTACTCCAACGTCGAGAAGATGTGGGCCCCCGGTTACGGCCAGGGCAACTCCTTCAACCTGATCGAGGTCTACCGGACCCTGCAGAGAGAACTCAAGCGCGAGACCGACCGCATCATCCCGGGGCACGACCCCGAGATCGCCGCGCGGCACACCTCCTGGCTCTCCGAGACCGGCAATTCGGTCACCGAGATCAACCTCCGCGCCGACGATCACTCCCGCAAGCCCCACCCCGCCCCCCAGCTGTTCCGCTGACCCCACCCGACCGCCGCACACGACCAGGAGACATCATGACGCGCACCACGATCCTCGAGCCGTCCTGGACGCTCGTGCACCAGGGCGGCCGGGCCGAGCTCGTCGCCGACCACTCCGTGGTGGTGGAGGAGGGCCGGATCACCGAGATCGTGCCCGGCCGCCTCCCGGGCGAGCAGAACCGGATCGACCTCACGGGGCAGCTGCTCCTGCCCGGCCTGATCTCGGCGCACACCCACACGGCCCTCGGCTCGGCCACCCGTGGCCTGATCGAGGGCGGCCGCTCGTACGGTCCTCCCGCCGTGATGCTCGAGAGCCTCTCGGACGACGACATCGACGCGCTCACGGAGTACAACCTCGCCGAGATCCTGCGCGCGGGCTGCACCACGCAGGTGGAGCAGTCGCTCACCCTGGGCCACGCGAAGTCGTACGTGCGCGTGGCGTCGAACTGGGGCGTGCGCGGCTACCCGTCGACCATGCTGCCGTCGTTCTCCTCGATGCTCCCGATCTGGTTCGGGGACGACGACGCGGTCACCGGATCGTCGGCCGGCACGATCGCGCAGATCGAGGAGTACCTGGCCTGGGCCCGCACGGTGCAGGGCGCGGAAGGCGACCGCATCCGGCCCATGATCGCCCCGCACGGCCCCGAGACGGCGACGCCCGAGACGCTCGACGCCATCCTCGCCGCCGCGAAGGAGCTGGGCACGGGCATCCACACCCACCTCGCCACCCTGCCCTCCGATGCCGAGCGCATGAAGCGGCTCTGGGGCAAGGGGCCGGTCGAGTGGGTGGGCGACCACGGCTGGTACGACGTGCCGCTGCTCGGCGCGCACCTCGGCGGGTGGGACCCCGAGACCGACGCGCCCTACCTCGCGGCGCAGCCGAACTTCACCTTCGTGCACTGCCCCTCGGGAGCGGGCGCGGGCTCGGGCGAGGGCCGCCAGCCCTACATCGAGGCCCTCGGCGCGGGGATCAACGTGGCCGTCGGGCTCGACACCCACTCCAACGACATGGTGGAGAACGCGAAGCTCGCGGTGCTCTACGGGCGGCTGCGCTACGACATCATCCACGACTCGAGCCCCGTGCCCGTCAAGCGGCCGACGGTCTGGGACATGGTCTACTCCGTCACCGTGAACCCCGCCGACGGCCTCCGGCGCCCCGATCTCGGCCGGATCGAGGCCGGCGCCCTCGCCGACCTCACCTCCATCGACGTGTCGGGCCTGCTCGTGGGCGCCGGCACCGCCGGGCCCGAGCCGCTCAACAACCTCCTCTACGCCCACGGCTCGATGGTGCGGACCGTGATGGTGGAGGGCGTGCTGCAGGTGCACGAGGGCCGGCTCGTGATCGCCGACGAAGCGGCCGTGATGCGCCGCGGCGCGGCCGTCGTCGAACGGCTCTGGAAGGACCTCGAGGCCCAGGGGTGGTTCACCCCGACCGAACGCTGAACCCACGGAAGGACGAACACCATGACGAGCACCACCGCCGAGGCCCTGCGCCACCACCCGATCCGGCTCTCCGACGAGGAGCGGACGGGGTCGGTCGACGCCGAGACGTTCAAGACCGCGTTCCGGCTGCACCCCGCCGGGGTCGCCGTCGTGACCGCCGACCCGACGGGAGACGAGCCGGTCGCCATGACGGTGAGCTCGCTCGCCTCGGTGAGCACCGAGCCGCCGATGCTGGTCTTCTCCGTCTCGGCGCTGTCGTCGTCGGCGCCCGCCCTCGAGCGCTCCGACACCGTCGTGGTGCACATGCTGGGGGCCGACCACCTCGAGATCGCCAAGCTCGGCGCCACGAGCGGCATCGACCGGTTCGCCGACCGCGACGCCTGGCGGCGGCTGCCCACCGGCGAGCCCGTCTTCACCGAGGTCTACTCGTGGCTCCGGGGCGAGATCGTGTTCCGCCTCGAGGCGGGCAACTCCACGATCTGCCTCGTGCACGTGGTCGAGGCCCACCTCCCCGAGGTCGCGCCCGTGACGGCACCCCTCGTCTACCACGCGCGCACCTGGCACCGGCTGGGCGAAGGGTCCACGATCGACTGAGGGGCACCCGCCCGCCACCGACCACGATCCGTCCGCCCGCCCACGCAGAGAATGAGGTTCCCGATGACCGGCCGCTCCCTCGAACCCGAGATCTCCGCCCTCGTCCAGCGCGTCGCCGCCACGGTGCCGACGCTGCTCGCGAACGGCGCGGAGGGCGAGGTCGACCGGCGCATCCCGGAGCCCTCCCTGCGGGCACTCATCGACAGCGGGGCCTTCCGCACCTCGGTGCCGACCCGGTTCGGCGGCTTCGCGGGCAGCTCCCGCGCCGGCATCGCCGTGGCGCGGGAGATCGGCCGGGGCGACGGCGGAGCGGCGTGGGTGTTCGGCATCTACGACTCCGGAGCCTGGGTGACCGCACTGCTCCCCCTGCGCGCGCAGGAGGAGGTCTGGGGCGAGAGCCCCGACACGCTCGTCTCGATCGTGCTCGCCACCACCTCGAAGGCCGTCAAGGTGGAGGGCGGCTACCGGGTGACGGGCAAGTGGAACTACGGCACCGGATCGCAGCACGCCTCCTGGTCGCTGCTCGGAGTGCCCCTCGAGGACGAGCAGGGGAACGTGATCGACGGCGGCCTCGCCCTCATCCCCGCCGCCGACCTCTCGACCGAGCAGACCTGGTTCGTGGCGGGCATGAAGTCGACCGGGAGCGACACCCAGGTGGCCGACGACGTGTTCGTGCCGGACTACCGCATCCTCCCCCTCTCCCCCGCGCTGGAGGGCGAGTACCCGGGTCGCGGCGTGAACCCCGAGCTGTCGTACCGCACCCCTTTCGTGCCCTCGCTCGTGCTGAAGCTCGTGGGGCCGCACCTCGGCATGGGCCGCACGGTGCTCGACCTCGTGATCGCGAAGGCCTCCACCAAGTCGATCGCCTACACGAGCTACGACCGGCAGGCCGACTCCGTCTCGTTCCAGCTCGCCATCGCTCGCGCCGCCCTGCTGCTCGAGACGGCCGAGCTCTTCCTCGGCAGCCTGGCCGATCAGCTGCAGGCCGAGGCCGAGGCCGGCGTCTACCGCCCCTACGCCGAGCGCATCCATGTGCGCGCGGGCGTGGGGTGGGCCGTGGAGTCGGTCACGCAGGAGATCGACACCCTGCTGAGCGCGCACGGTTCCGGGGCCTTCGCCGACGTCAACGCCATCCAGCGCTTCTGGCGCGACCAGGCCACCGCCGCCCGGCACGCGCATTCCCTGCCCTCGATGGGCTACGAGGTCTACGGCAAGGTGCTGCTGGGCCTCGTCGACGAGGCGAGAGCCGTTCTCCCGGCAGTATGAGTGATGTGACCTCCCTCTCCGCCATCGGCGCCCGCCTCAAGTCCGCCCGGGAAGCCCAGAACCTGACGCTCAAGTCCCTCGCCGATGCGATGGGGGTGACGCCGAGCCTGCTCTCGCAGATCGAGAACGACAAGGTCCAGCCCTCGCTCAACACGCTCTACCAGCTGGCGCTGCAGCTCGAGCTCTCGGTCGACGAGCTGCTCGGCATCGAGAGCGGCCGCGACACCCGCCGCCGCACGGGACCCGTACAGCGATCCGAGGACAACCCGGTGGTGGAGCTCGAGTCCGGCGTGCGCCTGGAGCTGCTCGCGGGCGGCGCGACGGGTGTCGTGGAGCCGCTCATGGTGACCTACCAGCCGCATTCCTCCACCACCGCCGGCGCGCTCTGGAGCCGCCACGCGGGCTACGACTTCGGCGTCCTCCTCGAGGGCGAGCTCACTCTGCGACTCGGCTTCGAGGAGCACGTCATCCGTGCCGGCGACTCGGTGCACTTCGACACCACCAGGCCGCACGTGTACCTCAACGATGCCGCCGAGCCCGCCCGGGGCGTCTGGTTCACGCTGCGCACCGCGCCCGAGCAGGGCGCCGCCGCCGGTGACACCGACCCCCGCGAACGACGCGACCGCATCACCCGGGCGAAGCCCGGTTCTCTCAGCGACGTGCTCAACGCGCTGCACAACCACGACGATTGGGGCTAGACCTTGACCCTCCACCCGCACGCCCGCGCCTTCCTCGACATCGTGAAGGATGCGCCGCCGCTCGACACCCAGACCACCGAGCAGAACCGCGCCGACCTCGAGAACGCGATCCCTCTCACCGGCGAGGGCGCCCCGGTGGCCGTGGTCGAGGACCGGCGCATCGCGGGTGTCCGCGTGCGGGTCTACAGCCCCCGCCCGCTCGAGGAGGCGCTGCCCGTGGTGGTGTACTTCCACGGCGGCGGCTGGGTGCTCGGCGACCTCGAGATCGCCGACACCACGGCCCGGGCGATCGCGGTCGCCTCGGGCGCCACCGTCGTGAGCGTCGACTACCGCAAGGGGCCAGAGGATCCCTTCCCCGCCGCGGTCGACGACGCCCTCGCCGTCACCACCGCCGTGCTCACGGGCGAGGCGGGCTTCCCCGCGGATGCGCGCCGGGTGGCGGTGGCGGGCGACAGCGCGGGCGGCAACCTCGCGGCCGTGACGGCCCAGCAGCTCGCGAGCACGCATCCGGGACTCGTGCACCAGGCACTCATCTACCCCGCCGTCGACGCTCGGATGCCCGACGAGGGCAGCTACCGCACCTACGCGGAGGGCCACTTCCTCACCGCTCGCGACATGGCCTACTTCTTCGACACCTACGCGCCCGGCGTTGACCGCTCCGACGTGCGGCTCTCGCCGGCGGCGGCCTCCCCCGCCGACCTCGCAGGCCTGCCCTCCGCCACCGTCATCACGGCCGAGTGCGATCCGCTGCACGACGAGGGGGTCGCCTACGCGAACGCGCTCGCGGCCGCGGGAGTGCCGGTGGTGTCGGTGACCTTCGACGGCCTCGTGCATCCGTTCGTCTACATGGCCGGGCTGATCGGGCCGGCGCACACGGCACGGCGCCTGATCGGCACCGAGATCCGGGCCGCGTTCGACGCCGTCGAGTGAGAACACCGTCGCGCTGGAGTGGGAGCACCCTCGCCGAGCAGGTAGACTCGATGATCTGACCAGCCCCCGGCTGGTGTGGTCGACGCCTTCTGAACGCGTCGGTCCGAGGCTGGAAACCTCCGGCAGCCGCATCGACGCCCGGAGGATCCTCCACATGAATACGACCACGCCCAATCGCTGGCTCACGCTCTGCGTGCTCGCCCTCACCCAGCTCGTGGTGGTGCTCGACGGCACCATCGTCAACATCGCCCTCCCCCAGGCCCAGCTGGAGCTCGGTCTCACCGACGGCCAGCGGCAGTGGGTGGTCACCGCCTACGCGCTCGCGTTCGGCGCCCTGCTGCTGCTCGGCGGCCGCGTGGCCGACTACTGGGGCCGCAAGCGCACCTACCTCGTGGGCATGGTCGGTTTCGGCCTGGCGTCGGCCTGGGGCGGCATGGCCTCCTCGGGCCTCGAGCTCATCATCGCCCGAGGCCTGCAGGGCGCCTTCGCCGCGCTGCTCGCGCCGGCGGCCCTCGCCCTGCTCACCGTGACCTTCACGCACGGCCGCGACCGCAACACCGCGTTCGCCGTCTTCGGCACCATCGCGGGCGCGGGCGCCGCCGTGGGCCTCGTGCTCGGCGGCGTGCTCACCGAGTTCGCCGACTGGCGCTGGTGCCTGCTCGTGAACGTCTTCTTCGTGATCGTGGGTCTCGTCGGCGGCATCCTGTTCGTGCGCGAGTCCAAGGCCGAGGGCGACAACAGGTACGACCTGCTGGGGGCCGCCACGGTGACCCTCGGCTTCGGATCGCTCGTCTACGGCTTCAGCCTCGCCGAGCACGGCTGGGGCTCGCCCGACACCATCGGCTTCCTCGCGCTCGGCGTGGGGCTGCTCACGCTGTTCGTCTACATCGAGACGAAGGTCGCCCAGCCCCTGCTGCCGCTCCGGATCGTGCTCGACCGCGTGCGCGGCGCCGCCTTCGGCATCCAGGCCATCGCCGGCATCGTCATGATCGGCGCCACGCTCTACCTCGCCTTCCACCTGCAGATCGTGCTCGGCCTGCCGCCGCTCGAGGCCGGGCTCGCCAACCTGCCGCTCACCATCGCGATCATGATCGTGGCGCCCGTGGCCACGAAGCTCCTGCCCGTGATCGGCCCGCGCCCGCTCATGATCACGGGGCCGATCGTGGTGGCGGCGGGGCTCGTCTACCTCAGCCGCATCACGGCCGACGGCGACTACTTCGTGCAGGTGCTGCCCGGGCTCCTCATCATGGGCGTCGGCATGGCGTGCGTCTTCGTGCCGCTGCAGAACCTCGCGCTCACGGGAGTCGCGCCGCACGACGCCGGCGCCGCATCGGCCTTCACGAACTCGGCCATGCAGATCGGCGGCTCGATCGGCCTGTCGGTCTTCACTGCGGTCTACACGGGGGTCGTGGCGGGCGCCGGAACCGGCGCTCCGACGCCCGAGGCGATGACGAGCGGCTACTCCGCCGTCTTCCTCGGCGGTGCGCTCGTGATGGTGCTCGGCTCCGTGATCGCGGCCGCCCTCATCCGCGGTCCCAAGTCGGCCCTCATGCCCCAGGGCGAGCCCGCGCTGCACCTCGGCTGAGCCTGACTGGCAGACTGGACGGGTGACCTCGACGCCCCTCCGCCTTCACCTCGTCCGCCACGGCCAGACCCTGCTGAACTCACGGGACAGGGTGCAGGGCTGGGACGACTCGGCCCTCACCGAGGCCGGGATCGAGGGGGTGCGGGCGACCGCCGAGAGGCTCCGTGACGTCGAGTTCCAGGCGGCGTACGTCTCGCCCTCCGGTCGCACGGTCGCCACGGCCGAGCAGATCCTCGAGCACCACCCTCTGGTGCGCATGACCCTCGACGAGCGGCTCAAGGAGCTGCACTTCGGCGAGTTCGAGTCGCGGCCGAACGCCGACCTGCTCGCGGTGGGCGACGTGCGCGAGATCTTCACGGGCATCGTCGGCGGCACGTTCGCGGGCTTCACGGGCGGCGAGCACGCCCGCGACTACGTCGAGCGCATCGAGGCCGCCTTCGACGACATCGTGGCCGCCCATCCCGAGGGCGACGTGCTCGTGGTGAGCCACGGGGTGACGCTGTTCACCTACCTCACGCGTGCCGCCGCCTACGGCGGGGCCCCGCTCGAGAACGCGAGTGTCACGGTTCTCGAGCGGGGCCCCGACGGCTGGGTGCAGTTCGCCGAGTAGGCGCCCGGGTCGGCGGCCGGATCAGCGGCCCTGGTCAGGCGCGGGTCAGGCGCTCGTGGCGTCCTGCACCTCGCCCACGAGCTCCTCGATGATGTCCTCGAGGAAGAGCACGCCCGTGACCTCCCCCTCCGGGGTGAGCGAGCGCGCCACGTGGTCGCCGCGGCGCCGCATGAGCGCCAGGGCGTCCTCGAGGTCGGCGTCGTGCGGCACCGAGCCGAGGCGCCGGATGCGCTTCGCGGGCACGGCCTCGTCGAAGGCGCCGTCGGCCGTGAGGTCCATGACGTCCTTCAGGTGCAGGTATCCCGTGGGCTCGCCGTCGCCGTTCGTGAGGATGTAGCGCGAGAACCCGTGCTCGGCGACCGCGCGCTGGATGTCGCGCGGCGTCGAATCCGGGGCCAGCAGCACCATCTCGGCCACCGGCACCTCCACGTCGCGCACCTTCTTCGAGGTGAACTCGAACGCCGCACTGAGCGTGCCCGAGGTGTCGGTGAGCATGCCCTCGCGCGTGGACTGCTGCACGATCGAGGCCACCTCCTCGAGCGTGTACGTGCTCGTGGCCTCGTCCTTGGGCGTCACGCCGAAGGCACGCAGGATGAGGTTCGCGAGGCCGTTGAGCGACCAGATCACCGGGCGCACGATCTTCGAGACGAGCACGAGCGGCGGTGCGAGCAGCAGCGCCGCTCGATCCGGCACCGAGAAGCTGAGGTTCTTCGGCACCATCTCGCCGAACACCACGTGCAGGAAGGTCACGAGCACGAGCGCGATCACGAACGCGACGCCGCCGATCAGCTCGGGGCTGAGCGGCGTGAGCGCGAGCGGGTACTCGAGCAGGTGGTCGATGGCGGGCTCGGAGACGTTGAGGATGACGAGCGAGCACACGGTGATGCCGAGCTGGCTCGTGGCCAGCATGAGGGTGGCGTGCTCCATGGCCCAGAGCGTGGTCTTGGCGGCCTTGCTGCCGGCCTCGGCGCGCGGCTCGATCTGCGAGCGGCGGGCCGAGATCACGGCGAACTCGGCGCCCACGAAGAAGGCGTTGACCACCAGCAGGATCACGAGCCAGACGATGCCGGGAACGATGTCGCTCATGCGTCCTCCTGCTTCCTGGTGCTCGATCCGGTGGCGGTGACGGTGGCCGTGGATCCGGTGCTGGCGGATCCGGTGCTGGTGGATGCGGTGCTGGTGTCGGCGGTCAGGCGCTCGGCGACGATGCCGTCGTCGTCGGGCAGGTAGCGGAGCCGCTCGAGGCGCACCCCGTCGACCCGCTCCACCCGGAGCATCCCGCCGTCGATCGCGACCTCGTCCCCGATCTCGGGCAGGCGGTCGAGCTCGTCGATGACGTAGCCGGCCACGGTCTCGTAGTCGCCGTCCTCCGGCACGGTCACGCCCGTGCGCTCGAGCAGCTCGTCGGGGCGGAGGCTCGCGTCGAATGTGATCGAGCGGCCGGTGCGCACGATGTCGGCGTGCAGGCGGTCGTGCTCGTCCTCCAGCTCGCCCACGAGCTCCTCCACGAGGTCTTCGAGGGTCACGATGCCGGCGGTGCCGCCGTGCTCGTCGGTGGCGATGGCGATCTGGTAGCCGCCCTGGCGCAGCAGCGGCAGCAGCGTGTCGATGCCCATCGACTCCGGCACCCACACCGGCTCCACCATGAACTGCGCGACGGCCGTGCTCTCGCGCTCGTCGAGGTCGACCGCGAAGGCCTGCTTCACGTGCACGACACCCACGATCTCGTCGACGCTCTCGCCGATCACCGGGAAGCGGGAGTAGCCCGTCTGCTGGGCCCGCGCAATTACGTCGCCGGCGGTCTCGTGGGGCTTCAGGCTCGACATGCGCACGCGCGGCGTCATCACGTCGGCCGCCGAGCGCTCCGAGAACCTCAGGGTGCGGCCGAGCAGGGTGGCGTGGTCGGAGTCGAGCATGCCCTCGAGGGCCGAGCGGCGCACGAGCGAGCTGAGCTCCTCGGCCGAGCGGGCGCCCGAGAGCTCCTCCTTGGGCTCGATGCCCATGGCCCGGATGAGGGCGTTGGCGGTGTTGTTGAACAGCAGGATGACAGGCTTGAAGATCGTGGTGAACAGGGTCTGGAAGGGCACGACGATCTTGGCCGTGGCCAGCGGAAGCGCGAGCGCGAAGTTCTTGGGCACGAGCTCGCCGATGACCATCGAGAACAGGGTCGCGAGCAGGATGCCGATGACGGCTCCGACACCGGGCACGACGGCTGCGGGCACGCCGAGGCCGGCGAGCGGGCCGGCGAGCAGCGAGCTGATCGCGGGCTCGAAGGTGTAGCCGGTGAGAAGGGTCGTCAGCGTGATGCCGAGCTGGGCGCCCGACAGGTGCGTCGACGTGATCTTCAGCGCCCTGATGGTGGGGCCGAGCCGCTTCTCGCCGCGCTCCTGGCGCTGCTCGAGCTCGTGCCGGTCGAGGTTGACGAGCGAGAACTCGCTGGCCACGAAGAGCCCGGTGCCGATGGTGAGCACGAGGCCCACTCCGAGCATGATCAGCTCATACATGGGGCAGCCCCCTGAGAGAGATCACGTGATGCGACTGCGTCAGCTGCCGGCCGTGGTCGATGTCTGCAAGGGGCGTGGGCCTGTGATGGGGAGGGTCGTCCATGGTTCGGGACAGCCTAGGGCATCCGTCTGTGAGCGATCCCTGTGAGCTGCCCCTGTGAGCGGCCCCCGTGAACGGCGCGGTCGTGCGGGAGGATGGTCGGATGACCGGCACCGTCTCCCGTCCCCCGCGGTTCGCTCCCGCCACCTTCACTCCCCCGTGCGGGCCGGTGCGCGGGCGGGCGGATGGCGAGGTCGTGCGGGTGTCCGGCATCCGCTACGCCGTCGCGGAGCGCTTCGCGGCGCCCGTCGCCCTGCCCGACCGGCCCGCAGGATCCGCGCCGCTCGAGGCCGTGCAGCCGGCGCCCGCGTGCCCGCAGGGGCCCGTTCCGTTCCTCGACGAGGTGCTGGGCACGCGATCCGGAGAGCTCGCCGCCGACGAGGACTGCCTGCGGCTCTCGCTCACGCTGCCCGCCGACATCGGGGTCGACGAGGGGCTGCCCGTGATGGTGTGGATCCACGGCGGCTCGTACGTCTCGGGCGCCGGGGACCTCGCGATCATGGACCCGAAGGCGCTCGTGGCGGAGCAGCGGGTGATCGTCGTGTCGGTGACCTATCGGCTCGGGCTCCTCGGATATCTCGGGCTGCCGGCTGCAGCAGGATCGGCGGGCCTCGCGCCGTCCGGCCCTGCGCCGGCGCGGCCGGCGAACCTGGGGCTGCTCGATCAGCTCGCGGCGCTGAGGTGGGTGCAGCGGAACATCGCCGCGTTCGGCGGCGACCCCTCGAACGTGACCGCCTTCGGGCAGTCGGCGGGCGGCGACGCCGTGGCGCACCTCATGGCGACGGCGGAGGCACCCGCGCTCTTCCGCCGTGCCATCATCCAGAGCGCGCCGCTCGGCATCTCGCGCGGGCGCGACCGCATGACGGCCGCCCTGGCCGAGGCGGCGCGCTCCGCCGGCGCGGACCAGTGGGCCGCGATGAGCGCCGAGGAGATCGTGGCGCGCGAGCCGTCGGTCGCCGCGGCCGGGCGGCCGTTCGGGCTGCGTGGAGGCATGCCGTTCGGCACCCAGTACGGGCACGATCCGCTGCCCGCCGAGGGCGCGGTCGAGGCCGCCTGGGATCGGGTGGCGCCCTCGATCGACGTCATGATCGGGCACAGCGCCGAGGAGGCGCGGCTGTTCGTGGCGCGCGTGCCCGCCATCTCGCGGCTGGCGGCGCTGCCCGTGGTGGGCACGGGCATCCGGCGGCTGCTCGTGGCCGTGGCCACCCGGGCCGTCTACTCGCAGGCGGCGGCACGGTTCGCCAAGCGGCACGTGCGGGCCGGGGGTTCGGCGCGGCACTACGTGATCGACTGGGCGGCCCCCGGCAACCCCTACGGCTCGGCGCACACGATC
>NZ_JAHFUY010000052.1:0-10434 GCF_023264895.1 Herbiconiux sp.
GGCGTCGCCCTCGTGGAAGCCCTCGGGTCCCCCGGCCCGGAGCTCCTCGACCTGGTGCGGCTCGGTCGCCACGGTGAGGGTGCCGGTGGGCTCGTACTCCGCATCGATGCCGTGGCGCTCGAGGGTGGCCACGAACTCCTCCACGTTCTCGTCGGCGAGGCGGTGCAGCTGCTCGAGCTCGCCGCCGAAGTGCCGCTCGCCGTTCTCCTCGCCGTGGGTGAGGCTCGCCTCGAAGAAGCCGCCGTTGCGGCCGCTCGCCGCCCAGGCGATCTCGGCGGCCTCGATCAGCACGACCGAGCGCGCGGGGTCGGCCTCCTTCGCCATGAGCGCCGCCCACAGCCCCGAGTAGCCGCCGCCCACCACGAGGAGATCCGCGGCGTGCGCTCCCTTCATCGGGGGTTCGGCGGCGGGCCGATCGGGGCTGTCGAGCCAGAACGGCGTCGACGACGCACCCTCGAGCGAGCGGCGGATGCGCTCCGCCGGGTTGCGGCGCTCGTGGCTGTAGGTGGGTGGCACCGGTGTGGACATCGTTCCCCTGTCGCCGTGGCTTCGGGCTGCACGGTCTGCGGTCTGCGCTGTTGCGCGGTCTGCGGTCTGCGGTCTGCGGTCCGCAGGCCTGGCATCCACTCTGCCACCTCCGCGGGGCCGGGAGGTCGCGCCGGTTCTCCACAGCAGGCCGGCCTGCATCGGCTCTGCACAGATCCCTGATCATTCCGCCGGGCGAATGCGCGGCCGGGCAGGATGGGAGCATGACCACCCCCGAGCAGAGCCCCTACGCCGACCGACCGTGGCTCGCCGCCTACGCCGAGGGCGTGCCCCACGAGATCGACGAGCCGAGCGAGACGCTGCCCGAGATGATCGCGGCGAGCGTCACGCGCTACGACAAGGCGACAGCCCTGGAGTTCTTCGGCGCCACCACGAGCTACCGCGAGCTCGGCGAGCAGATCGAGCGCGCCGCCGAGGGCCTCCGCCGCCTCGGGGTGGGTCACGGCGACCGGGTGGCCATCGTGCTGCCCAACTGCCCGCAGCACGTCGTGGCGTTCTACGCGGCGCTCCGGCTCGGCGCCATCGTGATCGAGCACAACCCGCTCTACACGGCGCGCGAGCTCCGGCACCAGTTCGAAGACCACGGCGCGCAGGTCGCGATCGTCTGGGACAAGGCGTTCGACACCGTCGCGGAGTTCCCCTCCGACGTGGCGCTCGAGCACATCGTGAGCGTCGACATCACGACCGCACTCCCGCTCGGCAAGCGGATGGCGCTGCGGCTGCCGATCCCCAAGGCCCGCACCGCGCGGGCCCAGCTCACGAGCACGCCGCGGGCGCGGCATCCGCTCACCTGGGAGAAGCTCCTCGACCACCGGCGGCTCTCGCGGAAGGTCGCCGCGCCGGCGCTCGACGACATCGCGCTGCTGCAGTACACGAGCGGCACCACCGGCTCCCCGAAGGGCGCCATCCTCACCCACGCCAACCTGCGGGCCAACGCCATGCAGGGGCGGGCCTGGGTGCCGGGGCTCCGTGAGGGCGGCGGCCGGGGCGGCGCGCAGGAGACCTTCTACGGCGTGCTCCCCCTCTTCCACGCCTACGGCATGACGCTGTGCCTCACGTTCGCCATGAGCATCGGGGCCAAGCTCGTGCTCTTCCCCAAGTTCGATCTCGGGCTCGTCACCGATGCGGCGCGCACGAGTCCGCCCACGTTCCTGCCCGCGGTGCCGCCCATCTACGACCAGCTGGCGCGGGCGGCCTCGCAGGGCAGCATCGACCTGTCGACCGTGCGGTTCGCCATCTCGGGCGCCATGAGCCTACCTGTGGCCACGGTCACGCGCTGGGAGGAGGCGACGGGCGGCCTGCTCGTCGAGGGCTACGGCATGACCGAGACCTCGCCCGTGGCGCTCGGCAACCCCATCGGCCCCTCCCGACGACCGGGCACGGTGGGGGTGCCGTTCCCGAGCACCGAGATCCGCGTGGTCGATCCCGACGACCCGGCGGTCGACCGGCCGTTCGGCGAGGCCGGGGAGCTGCTCATCCGGGGCCCGCAGGTGTTCCAGGGCTATTGGGGCCGGCCGGGCGACACGGCGGCGGCGCTGCTCGACGGCGGGTGGCTCCGCACGGGCGACATCGCTTCGGTCTCGGCCGACGGGTTCGTCACGATCGTCGACCGGCTGAAGGAGCTCATCATCACGGGCGGCTTCAACGTGTCGCCGAGCGAGGTGGAGGATGCTCTCGCGTCGCACCCCGATGTCGAGGCGGCCGCCGTGGTGGCGCTGCCGCGCGCATCCGGCGGTGAAGACGTGGCGGCGGCCGTGGTGCTGAAGTCCGGCGCTTCGCTCGACGTGGATGCTCTTCGCGACTACTGCCGCACGCGTCTCGCGGCGTACAAGGTGCCGCGCCGCATCGTGGCGGTCGACGACCTCCCGCGCTCGCTCATCGGCAAGGTCCTCCGCAAGCAGGTCCGCGAGCGCCTCCTCGCCGAGCTCTGAGGCGGCGTAGCGTGGTGGGCATGGCCAGACAGTGGATCGCACGCGACTTCGGAGATCTCGATGTGTTCGAGGAGGTGGAGGTCGAGGTGCTGGCACCCGGGCCCGGCGAGGTCACGATCGAGGTGCGGGCGGCCGGCATGAACCCCGCCGACTTCAAGCACGTGGCCTCCGGGACCGACCGGAGCCTCCTGCCCGTGGCGGTCGGCTACGAGATCGCGGGGGTCATCACGGCGGTGGGTCCCGACACCGAGATCGCGTCGGGCGGGGGTGCCGTCGGCGACGAGGTGCTCGCGTTCCGCATCAAGGGCGGCTACTCGTCTGCTCGCACCGTCCCGGCGAAGGACGTGTTCGCCAAGCCCGCGACCGTGCCGTTCGAGCAGGCCGCTAACCTCCTGCTCGCGGGGGCGACCGCCGCCGAGATGCTCGACGTCACCGGGGTGAAGGCGGGCGACACCGTGCTCGTGCACGGCGCATCCGGATCGGTGGGGGTCAGCATCCTGCAGCAGGCGCGCCTCATCGGCGGCGTGCGCGTGATCGGCACGGCGAGCGAGCAGAACGCCGACGTCGTGCGAGGGTTCGGCGGCGAGCCCGTTGCCTACGGCGAGGGGCTCGAGGCGCGCGTGCGCGAGCTCGCACCCGAAGGCATCGCCGCGGCGCTGGACTGCGTGGGCACCGACGAGGCCGTCGACACCTCGCTCGCGCTCGTGCCCGACCGCGACCGCATCGTCACGATCGCCGCGTTCGGCCGCGCGAAGGACGCCGGCATCCGGGCCATCGCGGGTGCGATGCCCGCGAGCGCGGTGTTCCGCGACGCCGTGCGCCAGCACCTGATCGACCTCGCCGGCCGCGGCGACCTCGTGGTGCCGATCGCGCGCACCTACCCGCTCGACGACGCCCGCGCCGCCCTCGAGGAGCTCGCCGGCCAGCACCCAGGCGGCAAGCTCGCGCTCATCCCCTGACGTCGCGCCGCGCCACTCAGACCCGCCCCAACCCGATCACGCTCGATCCGCGGACTTCGCCAAACCTCCTGCCCTCCGAGCTGTATGAACGCCCGATAGCACGCAGACGTGGCGAAGTCCGCCGTCAGGCGCGGTCTCGGTCGCTGCCGTCAGGCGCGGTTGCGGAGGCGGTCGTCGCGGAACTCGTCGCAGGTCTCGGTGCCCGCCGCGATGCGCTCCTCGCGCTGGCGCAGCTCCACGCGGCGGATCTTGCCCGAGATCGTCTTCGGCAGCTCGAAGAACTCCACCCGCCGCACCCGCTGGAACGGCGCGAGCGCCTCCCGGGCGAACAGCAGGATCGACTCGGCCGTCGCCGCATCCGGAGCATGACCGGCCGCGAGCGCGATGTACGCCTTCGGCACGGCCAGCCGCAGCTCGTCCGGCGCCGGCACGATCGCCGCCTCCACCACGGCCGGGTGCTCGATCAGCACGCTCTCGAGCTCGAACGGGCTGATCTTGTAGTCCGAGGCTTTGAACACGTCGTCGGTGCGGCCGATGTAGGTGAGGTAGCCGTCGGCGTCGCGCGACGCGAGGTCACCCGTGTGGAAGCGCCCACCGACGGTCGCCTCGGCGTTCCGCTCCTCGTCGGCCACGTAGCCCGTCATCAGGTTGAGTGGCCGCGATCCCGCCAGGTCGAGGCAGATCTCACCCTCGTCGGTGTGCTCCCCCGTGAGCGGATCGACGAGCACCACCGGGCACCCCGGCAGCGGCCGCCCCATCGAGCCGTCCGTGATCGTCTGCCCCGGCGAGTTCGCCACGATCGCCGTCATCTCGGTCTGGCCGTAGCCGTCACGGATGTCGAGCCCCCACTGCCGCCGCACCTGCCCGATCACCTCGGGGTTCAGCGGCTCCCCGGCCGAGACGAGCTCGCGGAGCGCCCCGCGACCCTCGCCCGCCGTGAGGTCGCTCTGGATGAGCATCCGCCACACCGTCGGCGGCGCGCAGAAGGAGGTGACGCCATCGGTGCGGAGGGTCGTGAGCATGCGCTCGGGGTCGAACCGGGTGTAGTTCGACACGAAGATCGTGGCCTCGGCGATCCACGGTGCGAAGAAGCAGCTCCAGGCGTGCTTCGCCCACCCCGGCGAGCTGATGGCGAGGTGCACGTCGCCCGGCCGGAGCCCCAGCCAGTACATCGTGCTGAGGTGCCCCACCGGGTACGACACCTGGGTGTGCTCCACGAGCTTCGGCCGCGAGGTGGTGCCCGACGTGAAGTAGTGCAGCAGCGCATCCCCGGGCGCGGTCCCCGGGTGCCCCAGCGGCCCCACCTCCCCCACGAAAGCCTCCTCATAGACTCCCCACTCCCGCCCCTCCCCCGAGACGTCACTTCTCACGCTAACGCGGGCATCTTCGTGTGGAAAGTGACGGTTCGGCTGAACGCGGATGCCGGCGAAGGGGGCGGTGACCTGGTCGAACTTGGGGGTGTCGGCGGCCGCCGCGATCACGAAGCGCACACGGCCGCGCTCGAGGCGGTTCTGCAGCTCGTCGCCGCCGAAGGCGACCGTGGTGGGCAGGATGACCGCGCCGATCTTGATGAGCGCGAGCATCGACTCCCAGAGCTCCACCTGATTGCCGAGCATCAGCATGACCGCGTCGCCCTTCGAGACGCCGAGGTCGCGGAGCCACGTGCCGAGCTGGTCGGAGCGGGTGGCCATCTCGTCGAAGGAGCGCGTGGTGCGCGATCCGTCCTCCTCCACGATCACGAGGGCGGGCGCATCGTTGCCGCGGGCGATCGCGTCGAACCAGTCGATGCCCCAGTTGAAGACCGGGCCGATGGCGGGCCAGGCGAAGCCGGCGGCGGCCTCCACCGGATGCTCGCGGAGCCGGATCAGCCTGTCCCGCACCGAGCGGATGGCCTCGGTGACGGCGGCGGGAGCGGGGTTCTGGGCCGTGGCGGCGGTGCCTGTCATGGATCGTGCTTCCTCGTGGCGGGTGTCTGTCGACCCTACCCGGCTGAGCATCCGGAGCAGCCGTGCCCCCGCACGCGATCCGCTCCATAGATCCACTGCACCAGGTCATTACCGGTAATTACAGGCGTAAACTGAGAGGCACAGATCGCCGGGTGAACCGCACCCGACCCCGTCGAAAGGTCAGTCCGTGAACCGCTTCACCGATCGTGTCGTCCTCATCACCGGCGGAGGCTCCGGCCTCGGCCGCGCCACCGCCGTGCGCCTCGCCGAGGAGGGCGCGACCCTCTCGCTCGTCGACGTCTCGGAGGCGGGTCTCGCCGCCACCGTCGAGGCCGTCTCCGCCGCCGCCCGCGAGGCGAAGGTGCTCACCCTCGTGGCCGACGTCTCCAAGGAGGAGGACGTCGACCGCTACGTCTCCGAGACCCTCGCCGCCTTCGGCCGCATCGACGGCTTCTTCAACAACGCCGGCATCGAGGGCCGCCAGAACCTCACCGAGGACTTCACCTCCGTCGAGTTCGAGAAGGTCATCGCCATCAACCTCAGCGGCGTCTTCCTCGGGCTCGAGAAGGTGCTGAAGGTCATGCGCGAGCAGGGCTCGGGCATGATCGTGAACACCGCGAGCGTCGGCGGCATCCGCGGCGTCGGCAACCAGTCCGGCTACGCCGCCGCGAAGCACGGCGTCGTGGGCCTCACCCGCAACTCCGCGGTCGAGTACGGCCAGTTCGGCATCCGGATCAACGCCATCGCCCCCGGCGCCATCTGGACCCCCATGGTCGAGAACTCCATGAAGCAGCTCGACCCGGAGAACCCGCGCGCCGCCGCCGAGCAGTTCATCCAGGCGAACCCCACGAAGCGCTACGGAGAGGCCCCCGAGATCGCCGCCGTGGTCGCGTTCCTCCTCAGCGACGACGCGAGCTACATCAACGCGGCCGTCGTGCCCATCGACGGCGGTCAGTCGTACAAGTACTGAGAGTGCCGGGCGGGCCGGGCGCCGCGCGAGTAGGTTCTGGCTCGACGGGGAGATGCCTTCCCCACGAGCAGGAGACACCATGAGCGACGAGAAGCAGCCCGGCACCGACGGCCCCAACCTGGGCGACGACGGGACCATCCCGAACTCCGAGAACGGTATCGCGGTGGGTCACGACCCCGACGGATCGCACTTCAACCCGGAGGAGGAGGCCGGCGACGCCGCCGGCGAGACTTCCGACGCCTGAACCTCGGCGCAGCGCCGGTCGGCGTGGACAACGACAAACGTCGCGGCTATCGACCGCGAATGGGGCCCGGATGCCGCGACGTTTGTCGTTGTCCGCGCCGAAGAGGCTCAGGGCAGGATGAGCGCCGGTTCCGTGGGCTCGCCGGCACAGGATGCGTCGAGCAGTCCGACCTCGGCGACTCCAGCAGACCCGTGAGCCGGCAGCGTCACCGTGGTGACACCGCAGTTGGGGTAGCCCGGAGCCACCCGCGCTCCCGGTGCGAGGAGCGGCACGAGCGACTGCAGCACCGCACCGTGGGTGACCACGAGCACGTCGCCCGAGCCCACCGCCAGGAGCGTCGCGACCGCACGGCGGAGCCGCTCCCCCACCTCCGCCGACGACTCGGCGAGACCGGAGGGGTCGCTGGCCGCGACGGCGTCGAGCACGGCATCGGGGCCGTCGGCGGTCAGCTCGTCCCAGTGCCCGGCCGTGCCGTAGGTGTAGCCGTGGGCCTCGAACAGCGGACCCCACAGCGCCGGGTTGGGCTGGCCCTCCCAGCCGCCGAAGTTCCATTCGCGGAGATCCGGCGTGTACACGGGCTCGAGCTGCGGATGCCCCGCGAGGGCCGCGACCGCCGTCATGCGGGTGCGCGTGAGATCGCTCGCGAAGGCCGCCACGAGCGGCACCTCGCGGAAGCGCTCACCGAGCGCCTCGATCTGCCGGAGCCCCCGCGGCGTGAGCGGCGAGTCGCACCAGCCCTGCAGCTGATGCCGCACGTTGAAGAGCGTCTCGGCGTGCCGCACGAGGTGCAGCCGCAGAGCAGGCGCGGAGGCGGACGCGGATCCGGAAACGGGTGCAGGCGCGGAGGCGGCCCCCGTCACTCGGCGTCGAGGTCCGAGGCGAGCAGCGCCGCGAGCTCGTCGGCCACGCGCGCCTCCTCGTCGCCGGTCACCTCGAGCGTGACCTCCTCGCCCTGCGCGATGCCGAGCGACATCACGCTGAGCAGGCTCGCGGCATTGATCGTCTTGTCCTTCGCGGTGAGCTGCACGGCGTGGCCGGAACCGGCGGCGGCCTTCACGAAGAGGGCGGCGGGGCGGGCGTGGAGGCCGGTGCGGGATCCGATGGTGGTGGTGCGGGTGGTCATGGTCGTCCTTCGTCGAGGGTCGGTGGTCAGAGGGGTCGGTGATCAGAGGGGGTGGTGGATGGGGGGCGCGGAGTGTCAGAGACTCAGGCTCAGGCGTCGAGCACCCGGGCGATGTGCAGCGCGAGGAACGCGATCTCCTCGTTCGGCAGCCGCTCGCCGTACTGCTGCTGCACGAGCGTGCGCACACGCTCCGCGGCCCCGACGGCCGCCGGGTAGCGCGCGCTGAGGCTCGTGAAGAGGAAGTCGTCGGGGCTCGTGGCGAGCGTGCCGTCGAAGAAGCGCCGCGCGAAGTACTGCAGGTGCGCCACGAACCGCGCGCCGTGCAGGTCGTTCCCATCGGCGTCGGAACCGTGCAGCTGCACCCCGGTGGAGTGCGTCACGATCGAGGCCACCTGGCTCACGAGCGTCACGATCCGGAGCGAGTCGACCCCGGTGCTGCCGGCGTCGGCGTTCGCGAGGTGGAAGGCGATGTTCGCCGCCTCCTCCTCGGGCAGCTCGACGCCGAGCCGCGACCGCAGCAGCGCGACCCCGCGCACGCCGATGGCGTACTGCCGCGGGTAGATCGCGCGCACCTCCCAGGCGAGCCGGTTCACGGTCACGAGCCCCTTGCGCTGCCGCTCCACGGCGAAGCCGAGGTGATCGGTGAGCGAGAGGTAGATGTGCGGGTCGAGCTCGAGGCCTTCCGCGGAGGCCAGGTCGACGATCGAGCGGGTCACCTCCACGATCTCGCCCGGGATCTGCGTGAGCAGCTCCACGAGGTTCCGCTGGTCGCTGTCGGGGAGCGACACGAAGACCTGGTTGGCGTCATCCGGAGCCACGATCTCGCCCGGCTTCCGGCCGTAGCCGATGCCCTTGCCGAGCACCACGAGCTCGGTGCCGTTCTCGTCGACCGCGAGCACGACGCTCGAGTTGAGCACCTTCTTGATGGTCTGCACGGGCACCTCCTCTCGCGTGTCGACTCGAACAGCGACGCTCACGACAGGTCGGCTCCGTTGGAGGCGATCACCTTCTGGTACCAGAAGAACGAGTCCTTGCGCCGACGCTCCATTGTCCCATTGCCCAGATCGTCCATGTCGACGTGGATGAAGCCGTAGCGCTTGGTGATCTGCGAGGTCGAGGCGCTGATGAAGTCGATCGGCGACCAGCTCGTGTAGCCGAGCAGGTCCACGCCCTCGTCGACGGCGCGGATCATCTCCTCGAAGTGCGCGCGGAAGTAGTCGATCCGGTACGGGTCGTGGATGCGGCCCTCCGCCGTGACCTCGTCGCGCATGCCGAGCCCGTTCTCCACGATGAAGAGGGGCTTGTTGTAGCGGTCGTAGAGGTCGATCAGCGAGATGCGGAGGCCCACGGGGTCGATCTGCCAGCCCCACTCGCTCGAGGGCAGGAACGGGTTCTTGACGCCCAGGATCGTGTTGCCCGGCGTGCGCTCGGCCTCCGGGTTCACCGACTCGGTCATCGACATGTAGTAGCTGAACGAGATGTAGTCGACCGGATGCGCGGCGAGCAGCTCGGCGTCGCCCTCCTCGAACGGGATCGTGACGCCCTGCCGCGCGAGCAGGTTGAGCGCGAGCCGCGGGTAGGCGCCGTCGGCCTGCACGTCGGTGCAGAGGTAGAGCAGGCGCTCCTTCTCCTGGGTCGCGGCCACGTCGTCGGGGTGGCAGGTGTTCGGGTAGGTGGTCAGCATGGTGAGCATGCAGCCCATCTGCGACTCTGGGAACATCTCGTGCAGGAGCTTCGTGGCCGCCGCCGACGCCACGAACTGGTGGTGCAGTGCGGTGTAGCAGGCCTGCTCGAGGCCGCTCTCGCCGTTCGCGAGCGGCGGCACGGTCTCCTCGATGATGCCGCCCGAGGTGAAGGGGTGGCGGATGATGCCGTCGATCTCGTTGAAGCTCAGCCAGTAGGTGATGAGGTGGCCGAAGCGCTCGTAGCAGGTGCGCACGAAGCGCTCGAAGAGGGGCAGGATGCTGCGGTCGACCCAGGCGTTGTTCTTCAGCGCGAGGTGCAGCGGCGGGTCGTAGTGCGCGAGGGTCACGAGCGGCTCGATGCCGAGGCGCCGCATCTCCTCGAAGAGCCCGAGGTAGAAGGCGATGCCCTCCTCGTTGGGCTCGAGCTCCTCGCCCGTGGGGTAGAGGCGGGTCCAGGCGATCGACACGCGCAGCACCGTGAAGCCCATCTCGGCGAACAGCGCGAGATCCTCGGGATAGCGGTGGTAGAAGTCGATGCCTCGGCGCTTGGGATAGTAGGTGAGCTCGTCCGGGTCGTCCATCGCGGCACGGATGCTCTCCACGGTGTTCACGTGGTGGATCGCGTACTGCTTCGGGTCGGCGTTCGGCTTGAAGGTGTTGACGTCGGTGACCGCGGGCCCGCGGCCGCCCTCCTTCCAGGCGCCTTCTGCTTGGTTGGCGGCGAGTGCGCCGCCCCAGAGGAATCCGTCAGGCAGTGCCACCGGTGAGCTCCTTCTCCTTGATCGTGGCGAACGGTTCGCCGGTCGTGATGTCTCCGGCCGCCGGCACCTCGACCGTGAACCGGTCGGAGTTGGTGACGACGACGGGGGTGGTGAGGTCGTAGCCGGCGACGCGGATGGCGTCGAGGTCGGCCTCGATCACGAGCTGGCCCGCCTCGACGCGGTCGCCCTGGGCGACGTGCACGGTGAAGGGCGCTCCGGCGAGCTTGACGGTGTCGATGCCGACGTGCACGAGCACCTCGACGCCCTCG
>NZ_JAHFUY010000052.1:10444-30206 GCF_023264895.1 Herbiconiux sp.
AGTGATGCCGATGGCGTGCTTCGAGTCGAGCAGCGAGGTGACGGTGCCGGCGAGCGGGGCGCGCACGCTGCCCGAGACGGGGAGGATGGCGGCGCCGTCGCCGAGCACGCCGCCGGAGAACACCGGGTCGGCCACGTCGGCGAGAGGCACGACGGTGCCGGTGAGGGGCGAGACGAGGCGGATGGCGTGTGCCTGGCCGCGCGGCGCATCCGTCGACGAGGTCGTGGCAGCCGACCCCGAGGCGGGGGTGGCCGCCGCAGCGGCCGCCGCCTCGGCCTCGTCGCGCTCGCCCTTCAGCGAGGGCGACGTGGCGTCGTTCCAGAGCACGATCGAGAGCACGAACGCCACGGCGAGGGCGATCAGCGCGCCGATCACGGCGTTGACGAGGTTCCACGGGTTGGCGGCGTCGACGAACATCGTGATGCTCGCAAGGCCCGGGCCCACCACCGCGAACGCGGTCACGACGGTGAGGCCGAGGTAGGCGCCGCCGGCGAACGCGCCGGCCATGACCGAGAGCAGCACCTTGCGGTTCTGCAGGGTGACGCCGTAGATGGCGGGCTCGGTGATGCCGAACAGCGCCGAGATGCCGGCCGAGACGGCGACGGAGCGGAGCCGGGTGCTCTTCGTGCGGATGGCGACGGCGAACATGGCGCCGGACTCGGCGATGTTGTGGGCGAGCGAGGCCACGAGGTAGAACGACTCGCGGCCGTTCTGCGCCATGGTGGCGATGGTCGGCGGAATGAACGCCTTGTGCATGCCCACCGAGATGATGAGCGGGAGGATGGCGGCGAGCACGGCCACCGCGACCCAGCCGAGCGTGTTGTAGAGGCCGATCATGGCGGCGGTGAGGAGCGATCCGAGCCAGTAGCCGACGGGCCCGAGCACGAGGATGAGCAGGGGCGCCACGATGATGTAGCACATCAGCGGGGTGAAGAACACGCGGATCGGACCGGGCGACACCTTGTTGAAGAAGCGCTCGAGCGGCCACAGGGCGAGCACCGCGAGGATCGACGGGAACACCTGCGAGTTGTAGTTCACGACCTGCACGGGGATGCCGAACAGCGCGACACCGCCCTCCTGGTTGACCAGGGTCGTGAAGTTCGCGAACATCAGCACCGCCACGACGCCGAGGGCGAGCGGACGGTTGACGTTGAGCTTCTTGGCCGTCGTGTAGGCCACGAGGAGCGGCAGGAAGGCGAAGACGGCGTCCGGGATGGCCGAGAGCAGCAGGTAGGACTCGCTGTCGGTGGGCAGCCAGCCGAGAGCGCCCGCGCCGACGAGCAGCGACTTGAAGATGCCCGCGCCGGCGATGGCGGGGATGAGCGGGGTGAAGACGCTCACGATGAAGTCCATGAACACGCTGCCGGAGCGCTTCCAGGAGAACGGCTTGCGCGGGCCCGCCGGGGCATCCGCCGTGCCGCCCTTGCCGCCGCGCTCCTTCTCGACCGCGTTGTAGACGTTCACGACGTCGTTGCCGATCACCACCTGGGTCTGCGATCCGCTCCGCACGGCGCTGATCACGCCGGGGAGGCCCTTCAGGGTGTCGAGGTCGGCCTTGCCGTCGTCGACGAGGGTGAACCGGAGTCGGGTGCTGCAGTGGGTGAGGCCGGCGACGTTCTGGGTGCCGCCGACTCCGTCGAGGATGGCTTTCGCCTCGTCCTGTCGCGTCATGGGTGGGTCCTTCCTTGGATCCGGGTGCTCGGGCGTCATCGCGCCGGGGTGGTGCGGGCGTGCATCCGGGCACAAAAAAAGGACCCGAAGGCGCTCGCTCTCGCGATTGCTCTCGGATCCTGCCTGCGTGACCAGTTACATGTCCTGGAAGGGAAAATAGCACACGTTCCTGGGCGCCTCAAACCCGCGCCAGTGCCGACCCCGGTGCCTGCGCCGGTGTCCGGGCCGGTGCCCGTGCCGTCGGTGTCAGCCGATCTCGACGAGCACGCGGGGCAGCTCCTGCAGGAGCTCGCGGGCGAGGAAGCCGAGGGGGCCGACGTCGACCGCGAGCCGGTCGCCCGCGGCGGCGTGGGCGTGGGTGGCCCAGACGGCGGCCTGCTCGAGCGTGGCTCCGCGGGCGCAGAGCCCCGTGATCGCGCCCGCGAGCACGTCGCCGCTGCCCGAGGTGCCGAGGCCGCCGTGGCCGGTGCCGATCTGCCAGAGCCGGCCGTCCGGATGCGCGATGAGGCCCTGGCACGAGACGACCGCACCGTAGCCGCGCGCCACCTCGAGGGCGAGCGCGGCGGGGTCGGCGTCGCCGCTGTCGCTTCCGCCATCGGCGTCGCCGACATCGCCATCCTCGCCGTCGCCGTCGCCGTCGGCCAGGCCGTCCAGGAGCAGGCCGGCCTCGTTCGGATTCGGAGTGAGCACGAGCCGCCCGGCGAACGCGTCGCCCACGGCGGACTGCGGCAGCACGCCGAGAGCGTAGGCGTCGAGCACCACCACGGTCTGCTCCCCCACGAGCCCCGGCAGCAGGTCGAGCAGGCGGCGGGCCTGGTCGGCGTCGTCGAGGCCCGGGCCCACGAGCACGGCGTCGGCGTCGGCGAGATCGTGGGCCGCGACCTCGATCGAGGTGCCGTCGATGTGGAACAGCCCGTCCACCTCGGTCTCCGCCAGGGCCACGACGCCGCTCTCGGGGAGCGCCACCGACGCGGCCACGGCGACCCCTTCGGCGAGCGCCACCGTGAGTCGTCCTGCTCCCACGCGGAGCGCCGCCTCGGCGGCGAGCAGCGCGGCACCGGGCGAGCGACGGTCGCCGCCCACGATCACCACCTGCCCCCGGTCGTACTTCGACGAGCCGGGGCCGGGCAGCGACCACTCGCGCAGCAGCACGAGCGTCACCGCCTCCGGGCGCGGCCCAGCGGTGTCGGCAGTGGCGGTGTCGGCGGCGCTGTCGTCAGCGGGCGGGTTCTGCGGACTCATCGGTGTCTCCTCCGTGTCGTGTCGCCTCGACGTCGAGGCGGTCGAGGTGCCCGTGATGGGCGAATTCGGCGAGCTGCCACTGGGCGGCCGGCGAGGGCATCGCGGGGTCCTCCCGCGACGCGGGACCGGCCTCATCCGCGACCTCGGCGCGCACGAGCCTCGTGACCGAGGCGTTGACCACCACGTTCTCGCGCGCGAAGCCGAGCAGCTCCTCCTCGCTCCAGCCGAGGCAGACGTAGAGGAACAGCATGACCACGGCGTCGTGCGCCACCACGAGCAGCGGGCCGCCCTCCGGCGACGACGGAGCTTCGGCATCACGCAGGAACGACCGGATGCGCAGGGCCACATCCGCCCACGACTCCCCTCCCGGAGGCCGGTAGTAGAACTTGCCGAGCCACCGCCGCCGCTCGGCCTCCTCGGGGTGCAGCGCCTCCACCCCCGCCGCGGTGAGCAGGTCGAGGATGCCGAGCTCGCGATCGCGCAGCCGCTCGTCGACCCGCACCGGGAGCTCGGCACCGGCACTGGCACTGGCGAGCGCGATCGACGTCGTCTCGCGGGCGCGCCGGTAGGGCGAGCTCCACACCACGGGCGCGCGGCCCGGCGCGTTCTCACCCAGCCAGGCCCCGAGCGCCCCCGCCTGCTCGCGACCCGTCGGGCTCAGCGGCACGTCGGCGTCGCGCCACTCCACGACGATCCGCTCCTCGCCCGCGCGCTGCGCCTCGGTCGCGACGACGTTCGCCTCGCTCTCGCCGTGCCTCACCAGCCAGATCTCGGATGCGCCCATCCGCCCACGCTATTCCGATGCCGGGCAGTTGCCACCCCCTTTCCCGCGCGCAACCCGGCCGCCCCGGGCAGCGACCAGATCGACACCTGTTCACCTCCGCGAAACCCCCCATTGGGGGTCAGGCCACGAAGCCGCCCGGGCGCCGACCTAGCCTCGACGGGTCCTGGAACACCGATCGAAGGCCCCACCTCGCGCATGCACACGACGACCCCCACCACCGACGCCCGCCTCACCGCCGAGGCTCTCCCCCACGCCGGTTCCCGTCGCCCCGAGGCCGCTCGCCGCCCCGCCTCGCGGCTGGGGGCGCTCCTGCTCTCGGGAGCGCTGCTCGCAGCCCCCGCCGCGGTCGTCGGTGCCACCGCCCCGGCCGCCTCGGCGTCGACCGCGTCCGCCGCGTCCACCGCGTCCACCGCGTCCACCGCGTCCGCGCAGGCCACCCCCGCCTCTGCCCAGGCCGCCACCGCACACCCCGCCTCCGCCCAGGCCGCCTCCGCCCTGGCCGACCCCGACACCGGCGGCCTCGACCTCTCGGGAGGCGACTCCTCCCTCCTCAGCGCCGAGACCACCACCCTCGCCCCGGGCCTCGCCCTCACCGACTTCCGCCGCCTGCAGCCCGCCGGCTGGGTCACCGGCCACGTCATGAGCGCCGACCTCGGCACCCCCACCCTCTCGCTCGACGTGCTCGACCGCGGCGCCGTGAGCGGCGGCGCCACCCTCACCGAGCAGATCGCGGGCACCGGAGCCGTCGCGGCCGTCAACGGCGACTACTTCGACATGAACTACAGCGGCGCCCCCGTCGGCACCAACGTCTCGCCGACGTCCGGCCTCCGCTCGGCCGCTCCCGGTGAGCGCCAGGCCTTCACCCTCACCGACGGCCTCGCGGCGGTGCAGGCCCTCACGGCCACCGGATCCGTCACGATCGACGGCGTCCCCACCCCGGTCACGGGCGTCAACACGCCCGCACTCCCCGTCGACGGCCTCGGCTACTACACGAGCGCGTGGGGCGAGCACCCGCTCAGCCGGCCGCTCGGTGCTCCGGATGCGCTGAGCGGCTCCATCGCGGTCGTGACCGTCACCGACGGCGTCGTCGTCTCCGTCTCGACCGATCCGGCCGTCGCAGCGGCCCCCATCGCCATCCCCGAGGGCACGGGCGTGCTCATCGGCCGCGAGGCCGCCGCCGCCACGCTGGCCGCGCTCACCGTCGGCGAGCCCGTCGAGGTCACGGTCGGCACGAGCGCCGACGTCGATCTCGCGGTGAGCGGATCGCAGCGCCTCCTCGTCGACGGCGTGCAGACCGGCGAGGACCAGGTCGAGGCCGCCCGCACCGCCATCGGCGTGAGCCGGGACGGCACGAGGGTCACGGTCGTCTCGATCGACGGCCGCGCCGGTGACGGCCGCGGCATGACACTGCAGGAGCTCGGCGACCTCTTCCTCGACCTCGGTGCGCACAACGCGGTCAACCTCGACGGCGGCGGCTCCACGATGCTCGCCACGCGCGAGCCGGGCACCACCGAGGCCGTCATCCGCAACCGCCCCTCCGACGGGTCGGAGCGCGCGGTCGCCAACAGCCTCGCGTTCTTCTCCTCCGCAGCGCCGCTGCCGGCCCCCGTCGTCGACGACGTGCAGGTGCAGCCCGCCCTCGACCTCGCCCGCACCGGTGCCGCGAACGGCATCGGCACGGGCGCCGACGCCGTCTTCCCCGGTCTCACCCGCACCCTCACCGCGCAGGGCCTCGACGCCGACCGCGCGGGCGTGCCCGTCTCCGGCACCTTCGCCACGACCGACACCGCCACCGTCGCACTGCCGCAGGCCACGGACACCACGACCGACACCGCTCGCGTCACCGGTGTCGCCCCCGGCCGCGCCACCGTCGCGTTCAACGGCGTGGGCGATGCCAGCGGCAAGAGCGCCACCACGTCGCTCCGCGTGCTCGGCGACCTCGAGCGCATCCGCCCCTCCTCCACGGTGATCGCCCTCCCCGAGCCCGGGCAGAGCGCACGGCTGACCCTCACGGGGCTCGACGCCGACGGCTTCACGGCCCCGCTCGAGACCTCCGACCTCACGGTCACCCACGGCGACGACGTGAGCGTGACCCCCGACGGCCTCGACGGCTACCTCGTCGCCCCCACCACCGAGAGCGGATCCGCCACCGTCACGGTCAGCGCCCGCACCCCGAGCGGCGTCGTGATCGAGGTCGACGTCGCCGTCACGATCGGCTACCGGAGCGTCGGCGTCGCGGACTTCTCCGACGGCGCCTCCTGGACGAGCGCCGCCGACCGAGCCACGGGCAGCACCGCGGTCTCGACCGGCCCGAACGGCGAGCCCGCACTCACCCTCTCCTACGACTTCACCCAGAGCACCGGCACCCGCGGCTACTACGCGGTCGCGCCCGAGATGTCGACACCGGGGAGCCTCGGCCGCACGATCGAGGGCCAGCCGCAGGCACTCACCCTCTGGATCGAGGGCGACGGATCGGGCGTGTGGCCGCGCATCCAGATCAAGAACGGCGCCGGCACCACCGTCAACCTCGACGGGCCGTTCGTGACCTGGACGGGCTGGCAGCAGGCGCGGTTCACCGTCCCCGCCGGCACGCCCTACCCGCTTTCGTTGCAGCGCGTGCGCATGCTCGAGACCAAGTCGGCCGTGAGCTACCAGGGCGAGGTGAGCATCGCGGGCCTCGTGGCCGTGGTGGCGCCCGACGTCGACCAGCCCGTGACGCCCGTGGTCTTCGATCCGATGATCGTCACCGACGGATCGGTCGCCGGCCGCAGCCAGCAGATCGCCGTCATGAGCGACGCGCAGTTCGTGGCGCGCGATCCGTCGAGCCCGATCGTGGCGGCGGCCCGCGCGACGCTGCAGGAGATCGTGGCGGCCGACCCCGACTACCTCGTGGTGAACGGCGACCTCGTCGACGAGGCCTCCGAGGCCGACATCGCGTTCGCCGCCCGGCTGCTCGAGGAGGAGATCGGATCGCGGATCCCGTACCTCTACGTGCCCGGCAACCACGAGGTCATGGGCGGTTCGATCTCGAACTTCGAAGCCGTCTTCGGCGACACGCACCGCTCCGTCCAGCTCGGCAGCACGCTCCTGATCGGGCTCAACAGCTCGGCCGGCTCGTTCCGCGCCTCGGGGCTCGAGCAGCTCGAGTTCCTCGACGACGAGCTCGCCCGCGCCGCCTCGACCTCCGGCATCACGGGTGTCGTCGTGTTCCAGCACCACCCGGCCGACGACCCGCTGCCCAACAAGGCTTCGCAGCTCGGTGACCGCTTCGAGGCGGCGCAGTTCGTGCGCACCCTCACCTCGTTCCGCGCCGAGTCCGGCAAGTCGGTGGCGATGGTGAACGCGCACGTGGGCGTGTTCGACGCCACGAGCTACGACGGCGTCTCGCGCCTCGTGAACGGCAACTCGGGCAAGGGCCCGTCGGGCACCCCCGCCACGGGCGGCTTCACCGGCTGGACCATGCTCGGCATCAACCCCTCCGCCGGCGTCGTGGGCGACTCGCCCACCGTCGTCGCCGACCGCACCCGCTGGCTCCAGGCCGAGACGAAGCCGCGCGTGGAGTCGCTCGAGCTCGACGCCCCCACCGTGCTCACCGTCGGCGAGACGGTGCCGGTCTCCGCCAGCCTCCTGCAGGACTCTACCCGCGAGGTCCCCGTGCAGTGGCCCGTCAGCGCCTTCTGGAGCGGCACGTCGCTCGCCGTCGACGACGGCGCGGCGGATGCGGGCACCCCGGTCACGGGCACAGCGGATGCGACGACCACGGCCACGACCGAGCCCACGGCCACGGCCACGGGTACGGCCACCGGTGGACTCACGGCACTCGAGGCCCGTGCCGGCGAGACGGCGGCCGAGCCCGTGCTGCGCCTCAACCCGGCCACCGGTGAGCTCACGGCGGTCTCGGCGGGCACCGGCACCCTAGCGGTGACCGTCAACGGAGTCACGGCGACCGTCGAGGTCACCGTCGCGGAGGACCCCACCGATCCGACTGATCCCACGGACCCGACGGACCCCACTGATCCCACGGACCCGACCGATCCCACCGACCCGACCGATCCCACCGACCCGACGGACCCCACCGACCCGACGGACCCCACCGACCCGACGGACCCCACGGACCCGACCGACCCGACCGCGCCCAGCCCGGCGCCGGATGCCGGTCAGGACGGCCAGCCGGGTGGTGACCGCCCGGGCTCAGGAGCCGGCGATGACGGATCCCTCGCCTCGACCGGGTGGGAGCCCGGAGCGGCGGGCGCACTCGCCCTCCTGGTGCTCGCGGCGGGAGCCGCGCTCACGCTCCGCGCACGCCACCGCCGGGCCTGAGCACCCACGCCTGCACGCGGGCCGGGGCCACAGCACCGGCCGCGGCAAGCCATCCGCCGCCGACCGCCCTCACACGGTGGATCGGCGGCGGCGGGCTGCACCGATGGCCCCAGCGCCCATCACCCCTGCACCCATCACCACAGCATCAATCCCCACGGCACCAATCCCCACAGCGAGCATGGCTGCGGCGAGAAGGCCGAGCGCCCACGGCCACGGCTCCGCCCCCGTGTCGGCGAGGCGTGAGCCGGAGCCGGCAGCATCGGCACCGGGCGCAGGAGCAGGCGCGGCCCCACCGGCCGCGGCGGGCCTCGCCGGAGCGGCGGAGGTGGAGTCGCTGATGCCGTGGAGGTTCGCCGCCGCCACGTCGATCGTGTAGGCGGCGCCGTTCGTGAGCCCCGAGACCGTGACCGTGCGCACGTCGCCCGCCACGCTCCGGCGCTCGACCACCGCCCCCGACTCATCGCGCACCCGGACGAGGTGCTGGGTGGCGGCCTCGGAGCCTGCCGCCACGGAGCCGGCCGTCTCGGCCGTGAGCGTCGCAGGCGAGGCCCAGAGCGCCGTGATCGCGCCGCCACCCGACGTGGTCGACACCGCGGCGACCGGCGCGGGCGCCGACCCGTTGTTCTGCACGAGGATCTGCCCGGTCGCGTCGTCGTAGGCGACCGTGCGGTCGAGGAAGAACGCGTTGCCGGTGTTGAGGTGCTTGTCGGTGATGACGTCGAAGAACTCGATCTTGTGCACCGCGTCGGTCACCACCCAGCTCGCGAACGTGCTCCCGGCGGAGCCTGCGGCGTCCTCGGTGGCGAACTTCAGCGACAGGTCGGGCTTCACCGTTCCGATCACGGTCTGGGCGGGAGCAGGCGTCGGTGCGGGGGTCGGGGCGGACGTCGGGGCGGGCGTCGGTGTGGGTGCAGCCGACGGTGTGGGAGCAGGGGTCGGGAACAGATCGACGAGCGGCAGGAACTGCGACCCCGTGAGCATCCCGGTGGGCGCGCCCGTGTCGATCGTGGTCGCCTGGCAGAGCGGCGCCACCTCCTCGAGGCTCCAGCACAGCGGAACGGCCTTCTCGTAGACCGTCGATCCGTTCGGGTACTCCCCTGATGCCGAGTACACCGAGTTCTCCTCGTCCGCCGCACTCGGATCCGGTGCCGCCGTGGCCTGGATCACGGTCACGCCCTCGGCACCGGCCTGAAGCGTCGGCGCTCCGAGCGTGAGCGTGCCCGAGGTCGGCTTGCCCTCGGCCGACAGGCCGAAGTCGAGCGTGAAGCCCTCCGAGAGCGCGGCGTCGTCGAACTGCCGCAGCGGGCTGTACCAGTGGTGGCGCTCGTTCAGAGCCGGATCCAGCACCATCTGCAGCGTCTGGCCCACCCCCATGATGCCGTCGACCTCGACGCCGCCGAAGTCGCAGCTCGAGCAGGTGCCGGCCAGGAAGTTCACGTCGGAGGCCTTCTGCCCGCCGATCGAGAAGTCGGCCGACGCGATCGTGCCCGTCACGCTCGATCCGACGTAGGTCACCGCGGCGGGAGCATCGGTCGCGGTGCTGCCGGCCACGTCCGTCCACAGCACGAGCGCCGTCGATCCGGTGTCGAGGATGACGGTGTACGGATCCGGGTCGGAGCCCAGCATGATCTCCACGGTCGGGTAGTACGCGCCGTTCTGCTTCGCCGTGCCCGCGTGGGTCTGCGACAGCGTGACCGGAACCTCCACCGGCTCGGGGGTCGTGCCCATCGCCAGCGCCGGAGCCGCGAGCCCCAGCGTGACCAGGCCCAGCGCGGCGAGCGCGCCGAGCGTCGCCACCCCGGCCTTCCGCATGGTGTTCCCCGACATCCGATCCCCCGTCCCGGCCGCGACGCGGCGCGATCGGATGCTATCGGCCACGGCGACGGCCGCCGAACCGGTCGCGGGGAAGTACGCGCCGATATAGTTATCACGACATAACCATCTCCGGAGAAGGCGCACGAGCGCCGGAGTCGGTGCAGAAGGAGCAGACCATGCAGGAGCCGGCCCCGCCGACATCCGCGTCCACCTCGACGGACACCGCCCGGGCCGGGCGTCCCGGCATCACCCCGGGCCTGCTCGTCGTGCTCGCCCTGCTCTCGGCTATCGCCCCGATCGGCACCGACCTCTACCTGCCCGCGTTCACGCAGATGACGGGCGACCTCGATGCCAGCGCCACCGAGGTGCAGCTCTCGCTCACGGCGTTCCTGCTCGGTGTGGCGGGCGGCCAGCTCGTCTTCGGCCCGCTCTCGGACCGCTTCGGCCGCTTCCGGCCCCTCCTCATCGGCTCCATCATCTGCGTGGTCGCGAGCGCCGCCGCAGCCCTCGCCCCCACCATCGGCGTCCTCGTGGTCGCGCGCCTCGTGCAGGGCATGGCGGGGGCGGCCGGCATGGTGATCGGCCGCGCGATGGTCTCCGACCTCGCGAGCGGCCGGGCCGCCGCCCGGGCCTTCAGCCTCATGATGATCGTGGGCGGCGTGGCGCCCGTGCTCGCCCCGTTCATCGGCAGCCTGCTCACCGACGTGGTCCGCTGGCGTGGCATCCTGTGGGTGGTCACGGGGCTCGCCGTCGTCATGCTCGTGGCCGTCGTCGTCGTGGTGCGCGAGACGCACACCGGGCGCCGCCCGCTCGACCGGCCGGCCGGTGTGGGCAAGCGTGCCCTCGTCTCGCGCACCTATCTCGGCAACCTGCTCGCCTTCGGCTTCGGGTTCTCGGTCATGATGGCCTACATCTCGGCGTCGCCGTTCGTCTACCAGGTGATGGTGGGCATGACCCCGCTGCAGTACGGCCTGAGCTTCGGCGTCAACGCGGTGGGACTCGTGGGCATGAGCGCGATCTCGGCCCGCCTCACCTCCCGCTTCGCGCCGCGGCGCCTGCTCGGCACGGGGCTGACCCTCGTGCTCGCGGCGACCGTCGTGCTCCTCGCCCTCGTGCTGACCGGCGCTCCCGCCGCCCTGCTGCCGATCCCGATCTTCGTGGCGGTGGCGAGCCTCGGGCTCGTGATGGGCAACGCCACGGCGGGCGCTCTGGCCGCCGTGCCGCACATCGCGGGCCTCGGATCGGCCGTGCTCGGCGCACTGCAGTTCGGCCTGGCCGCTCTCGTCTCGCCGCTCGTGAGCCTCGGCGGCGAATCGAGCGCCCTGCCGCTCGCGATCGTGATGTGCAGCTCGGCCGTGATCGCCGTCACCGCCTTCCTCGTGGCCGGTCCGCGACGAGAATCGCTCACAGCGATCTCCCGGGAATAACCTCGCCTCCCCGGCGTTGAACTTGAGCGTAAGGCACTCAAGTTTCAAACCAGGAGGTTTCGTGCCCGAGAACTTCACCCCAGACGGCGCCCAGGAGAACGGCGGCAACTCGTTCGACGAGTTCCTCGCACGCTACCTCGAGGGCGAGCAGCGCGCGGCACGGGCCGGGCGCTCCATCGATCTCAGCAAGCTGATCAGCCGCCGCACGCAGGAGCTGCTCGCCGAGGCCGGCCAGTACGCGATCGGCCACGGACACCGTGAGCTCGACGCACTGCACATCCTGCGCACGATCGCGCCCCAGCAGCCGGCCTCCGACGCCATCCGCGGCGTCGGCGCCGACCCGGCGGCCATCGTGCGTGCCGCCGAGTCGCGGCTGCCCGCTCGGAGCGGCGACCCGGTCACGGCCCCGGCCCTCACCCAGAGCGCTCAGCGGGCGCTGTTCCACGCCTACCAGGTGGCACGCGCCTCGGGCTCGACCTACATCGACCCCGAGCACCTCTTCTTCGCGCTCGTCATCAACCAGGACTCCCCCGCCGGCCAGGTGCTGGCGCAGGCGGGCGTGACCCCGGATGCGCTGCAGGAGGGCCTGCGCCAGAACCTGGGTGCGTCCGCAGGCTCCGCCGGTCTCGGTGACCCCGCCGCCCAGGCGGCCGCCGCATCCGGAGCGTCGGACGACGCCTCGGCCACCCCCACCCTCGACAAGTTCGGCACCGACCTCACCGCCCTCGCGGCGGCCGACGAGCTCGACCCGGTCGTCGGCCGGCACGACGAGATCGAGCAGACCGTCGAGATCCTCTCGCGGCGCACCAAGAACAACCCGGTGCTGATCGGCGAGGCGGGTGTCGGCAAGACGGCCATCGTCGACGGCATCGCCCAGGCGATCGTCGACGGCGCGGTGCCCGAGCAGCTGCGCGGCAAGCGCGTGGTCTCGCTCGACCTACCCGCGATGCTCGCGGGCACCCGGTTCCGCGGCGACTTCGAGGAGCGCCTGACCACCCTGATGGACGAGATCGCCGCCCACAAGGACGAGCTGATCGTGTTCATCGACGAGATCCACACGGTCGTCGGCGCCGGCGGCTCCGGCGAGGGCGGCATGGACGCGGGCAACATCCTGAAGCCGCGCCTGGCCCGGGGAGACCTGCACCTCGTGGGTGCGACCACGCTCAAGGAGTACCGCGGCATCGAGAAGGATCCCGCTCTCGAGCGCCGGTTCTCGCCCGTGACCGTGGGCGAGCCCTCGGTTGACGACGCCGTGCTCATCCTGCAGGGCCTCCGCCCCGCCTACGAGGAGCACCACGGCGTGAGCTACACCGACGCCGCCCTCTCGGCCGCCGTCGAGCTCTCGGCGCGCTACGTGAGCGACCGCTTCCTGCCCGACAAGGCGATCGACCTGATCGACCAGGCCGGCGCGCGGCTGCGGCTCTCGCTCGGCTCGGTGCCGGAGGTGGTCGACATCTCGGCGCTGCAGGCCGACCTCGCCGCCCTCGAGGGTGCGAAGAACGCCGCCGTCTCGGCCGAGCACTACGAGGAGGCCTCGCGCATCCGCGACGAGATCGAGGACATCCAGCACCAGCTCGCCGAGGCCACCTCGGTGGCCCGTCGGGTGGCGTCCGAGCGCGCCTCGGGAGGTGTCGACCCGCACGCCGTGGTCGACGAGGCCGAGATCGCCGCGGTGATCTCGCGGGCCACCGGCATCCCGGTGTCGCGCCTCGGAGACGTGGACCGCACCCGGCTGGCCGCCCTCGAGGGCGAGCTGCACGAGCGTGTGATCGGTCAGGACGACGCCGTCACGGTGGTCGCCAAGGCCGTGCGCCGCAACCGCACGGGCATGGGAGACGCGAACCGGCCGATCGGCTCGTTCCTGTTCCTCGGCCCCACCGGTGTCGGCAAGACCGAGCTCGCGAAGTCGCTCGCGGAGTCGCTGTTCGGCGACGCCTCGGCGATGCTGCGCTTCGACATGTCGGAGTTCGGCGAGCGCCACACGGTCTCGCGCCTGGTCGGCGCCCCTCCCGGCTACGTCGGCTACGACGAGGCCGGTCAGCTGACCGAGCGCGTGCGCCGGAACCCGTACTCGGTGGTGCTGTTCGACGAGATCGAGAAGGCGCACCCGGATGTCTTCAACCTGCTCCTGCAGGTGCTCGACGACGGGCGGCTCACCGACTCGCAGGGCCGGACGGTCGACTTCCGCAACACGGTCGTGATCATGACCTCGAACCTGGGTTCGGAGTTCCTGGCCTCGCGCTCGGGCGCGATGGGCTTCGTGGCCGCCGCACCCGACGGCTCCTACGACGCCACGGGCTTCGGCTCGGACAAGGCGCTGCGCGACCGCGTGATGGGCAAGCTGCGTGAGGCCATGCGGCCGGAGTTCCTGAACCGGATCGACGAGATCGTGCTCTTCCGCAAGCTCGAGAAGGTGCAGCTGCGCCAGATCGTGTCGCTGCTGCTGGGTGCCACCCGTGCCCGTCTCGGCGCGCGGGAGATCACGCTCGAGGTCACGGAGGCCGCGATCGACTGGATGGCCGACAACGGCTACGAGCCCGAGTACGGCGCGCGTCCGCTCCGCCGGGTCATCCAGCGCAACGTCGACGACCGCATCGCCGACCTGCTCGTGGCGGGCACCCTCGCCGACGGCGGCACGGTCACCCTCGACGCCCCCGCCGGCGCCCTCACGGTCACCCCGGGCTCCACCCCCGCGGTGCTCCTGGCGGCATAACCCCCCTCCCCCCACCCGACGCATCCGTGAGTCGCGTCGAAGTGTCCTTATTCCGCCCTAGAAGGGCCGGATGACGACACTTCGGCGCGACTCACCTGCATGTGGGGCGGGGGGCGGGGGCTTAGGGTTCGGGCGCGAGCAGGTTCGGAGATAGGGCAGACGGCGGAGGTGGGCGAGCGGGCTCAGCGAGCACCGTGGAGACATCGAAAGTCGATCTCCACGGAAGGTGCTCCCATGCTGTTCTTCATCGTCGTCCTCACCGGACTCGTGCTGTGGGCGGTCTTCGCAGCCGTCGTCGCCACCACGAGCGACACCGACCGGCACACCCACCACGAAGCGGATGCCGACACGTGGCACCTGGGTACCGCCGAGCAGGCGGCATCCGGGACCCGGGGCTGATCCGTCGCCCCGCCCGCTCCGCGAGGATCGGGGAAAGACGATCCGGGAGGTCAGACCATGTCGGAAGTGTGGTGCATCGTGAGCGAGGACAACATCGGCGGGAGGGCTCTCGCCGAGGCCCTGCTCGAGGAGTCGCAGGAGGTCGCCGTGCTCTCGCGCGACGTCGAGCCGTTCGCGCTGCTCGTCAACTCCTACGCCGACTCGATCGTGCCGGCCGAGCTCCGGCACGCCGACCTGCTCGACCTCGCCGAGGCGCTCACCGGCATCGAGCAGAGCTTCCCGACCGTCGACGTCGTCGCCCTGGTGGGCGCAGACGACGACGAGCGGATGCACGCGGCCGGCGATCTCCTGCTCGCCAGGTGGCCCGAGGCCGAGCTGGTCATCGTGTCGGCGGCCCGGCCGCTCGCCGCGGTGCCCGCCTGACCGGCGGTCGGGCCCGGCCGATTCAGACGGCCGATTGAGACGGCCGACTCAGACGGCCGCAGCGGTACCGGCGCGAGGGCGATGCGCCGCCGCCGCCGCTGCCGCCGCCGCACGCCGCTCGGCCAGGTGGAGCCGCTTGGGATCGTGCAGCAGCACCTCGTCGGGCGCCCGCAGCCGATCGATCAGCAGCTCCAGCAGCGGATGCCGGTCGAGGCCGGCAGGGTGCGGCTGAGCCTCCGAAGACGCTCGGGCGGGCATCCGGCGCACCGACGCCCCGGCCGCGATCCCTCCGGCCACCGCCGGCACCGGCACGATCCAGAGCACCACCCAGAGCTCGGGCACGAGCGCCACGGCCGTCACGATGGCGGCGACCACCACGAACAGTGCCGCGCCGACGCCCACGAGCACAGACCCGAGCCGGGTCGGCAGGAGGCGCGCACCGTTCCGCCAGCCGAGGGCCGCGCCCATCGCCGAGCAGGCCGCGAGGAGGAGGGCGATCTGCACGCCGAGGATGAGGAACGACCCCGAGAACCCGAGGTCGGCCTTGGCCGAGAGCACCACGACGGCCTGGATCGAGAGGAAGCTGGAGAGGAAGGTCGCGACTCCCCCGGCGGTGGAAAAGCGCAGGACCGCCCGCCTGTGTGACTCCGTTGTCATGCCCCTACCCTGGCACGACATCCTGAACGACCGCCAGGGCCGCCGCTCCCCCGCCGACAGCCCCCGGGATGAGCACGGGCGCCGTAACATTGCCGGTCGCCGCCGCAACGTCGACTAGGGTCGTGGAACACCCCGGCGCCTTGGCGGAGTGGCTACGCAGCGGTCTGCAAAACCGTGTACACGGGTTCGAATCCCGTAGGTGCCTCCACGAACCGCCCTCTACCCGCGGGCCGCCCGACCCGCGCGCACCCGAGCTCCGGATGCGCGCCGGTCACGCAGCAGCTGCACCGTGTAGTCGACGTTCGCGACGGCGTGGAGCACGACCGCCACACCCACCCACGCCAGGCCGAACAGCACGAGCGCGCCGTTCGTGGGCGCGAGCCATTCGATCAGGAGCAGCAGCGGGAACCCCACCATGAGCAGCACGGTGCGGAGCTTGCCGATGACGCGCACGGGCACGATGCCGGGCCTCGTGACGAGCACGGTGACGCCGAGCAGCAGATCGGCCACGAGCAGCACGGCGGCCATCCAGAGCGGCACGATCCCGGCCACGACGAGCGTGACGCACACCGCGAACTGGCTCACCCGGTCGGCGATCGGGTCGAGCTTCTTGCCGAGATCGGTCGTGAGGTCGAAGCGGCGCGCGATGAAGCCGTCGGCCCAGTCGGTGACGCCCAACACGATCAGCACGACGAGGGCCCAGAACGGGCTCCTCCAGACCAGCAGCACCACCACGAACAGCGGTGTCAGGACGACGAGGCGCCCGATCGAGATGGTGTTCGGGACGTTCACGCGTCGGGAAGCGACTCGGTCGTCACGATCGTGCCGGTCCAGCCGGGCTGGGCGGCGATGATCCCGATGAGCTCGGCGTTGATGTACAGCGTTCCCCCGTCGGCCCCCGCCTGATGGAAGTAGGAGTCGGCGAACACCATGTCGCTCAGCACGACCTTGACGCCGGGAAAGGTCTGCACGATGCGCGCGATGGCGCGTTCCGGGTCGGGCATGACCTCTCCTTTCGCTAGCCTGGGACCAGCTTACTTCTAGGGGGTATCCGGCAATGGAGTTCCAGACCGAATCGATCGGTGACGACATCGTCGTCATCCGCGGTGACGGGCGGTTGAACATGGTCTCGGGCCCGGCCCTCCGTGAGACCGTCACCCGCGCGGTCGAGGGCGGGCGGGCTCGCGTCGTCGTCGACCTCAGCCGCATCCCCTTCATGGACTCGTCCGGACTCGGAGCGCTCATCGCCGGCCTCAAGACGGCGAGGGAGAAGGGCGGCGACCTCCGGATCGTGCAGCCCTCGACGCAGGTCGCGATGGTGCTGAAGCTCTCGAACGTCGACAAGATCCTCCCCGCCTTCGACAGCACCGAGGAGGCCTACGGTGACTGAGGAGCGCAAGAACCTCGTCTTCAGCGCGCCGCCGGACGACGTCGACGCGGTGCACGAGTTCCTCGAGACCGTGTGGGAGGCGAACCTCGGCGTGAGCGAGTTCGACCGCATGGCCTTCGAGACCGCCCTCATCGAGCTCGCCTCGAACGTCATCCAGCACGCCGCGGGCGAGGGCGGGGTCACGTGCGTGCTCACGGTCGAGGCCGACGAGAACGGCCTCTCGGCGTCGCTCGCCGACACGGCTGATGCGGGCGGCATCGTGCTCATGGACCGCTCGATGCCCGACGAGCTGAGCGAGTCCGGCCGCGGCATCGCGCTCATCCAGGCGCTCGTCGACGACCTGCGCTACGAGCGGGTCGACGAGCACAACGTGTGGTCGATCAGCCGCGCGCGGGAGTCCGGCGGCAGCTGACCGTCAGCTCTTCCGGAAGACGATGACGGCGGTGACGTCGTCGTCGCCCCCACCGCTTCCGGCGACCAGCGCCGAGATCGCCTCCGCGGCCGCCGACGGCGAGTCGGCACCGGCCACGATGGCCGTGATGTCGTCGAGCGAGTCGAGCGTGCCGTCGTAGAGGTCGAGGAGCCCGTCGGTGAAGCTGATCAGGCGGTCCCCCGGCGCGAGCGTCGCCTCGGCGGCCGTCCACAGCCCGTCCTGCACGATGCCGATCGGCAGTCCGGTGGCGTCGAGTCGCTCGTAGCCGCCATCCGGATGCACCACGACGCTGAGACCGTGCCCGGCGTCGGCGAAGCGGATGCGCCCGCTCGCGGTGTCGATGCGGGCGTGGAAGAGGGTGGCGAACGAGCCGGTCTGGCCGAGGTCGCTCGCGAGCTGCGCGTTCACGTGCCGGATCGCCTCCACCACGTCGAGACCCGTCTGCGACTGGAAGGCCGCGCGCACCGTCGCGGCGAGGATGGCGCCGGCGGTGCCCTTGCCCATCACATCGGCGAGGGTCAGCTCGATGCCGCCCTCCGAGCCGTGCCAGGAGTAGAAGTCGCCGGCCACGGTGCGGGCGGGAAGACACACGCCCGCCACCTCGAAGGCGGGGAGGCCCGGCTGCGCCTGCGGCAGCAGCTGCTGCTGCACCTCGGCGGCGCGGTCGAGGTCGGCGGAGTCCTGCAGTTCGCGCTCGACCCAGTCGCCGAGCTCCTCGAGAAGTCGCTCCTCATCGGGGCCGAACTCGCGCGGGGCCGTGTCGACGAGGCACAGCGTGCCCACGCGGTGGTCGTCGCCGAGGCTGAGCGGCCGGCCGGCGTAGAAGCGGATGTGCCGCTCGCCCGTGACGGTGTCGCGCCACGAGAAGCGGTCGTCCTTCGTCGCATCCGGAACCACGAGGATCTCGGGGCGCTGGATGGTGATGTCGCAGAACGACTGCGAGCGCGGGCTGAACAGCTCCGCATCCTTCGGCTGGGGTGACTTGGTGAACTGCCGGGTCGCATCGAGCAGGTTGATCTCGGCCACCGGAACGCCGAACAGCTCGCGGGCGATGCGGGTGATGCGGTCGAAGCGCTCCTCGCCCGGCGTGGCGAACAGGTTGAGCCGCTCCACCGCCGCGATCCTGAGCTGCTCGAAGCGCTCGCGATCGATGCCGTCGTCGTCGACCCGTGTCTCACCCATGACTGCCAGCGTAGTCAAGCCCTTGCGCCCCGAGGGTGCCGCCGGCCCTCTGGGGGTCGGAGTCAGGGCGTCGGAGTCAGGCGGAAGATGCGGAGCGTGCGCCCTGACGCACGCTCGTAGCCACGGTATCCCGGCCACTGCGCCTCGATGAAGGCCCAGACGGCTTCCCGCTCGTCGTCGCCCACGAGCTCGGCGCGCACGCGGATGCTCCGGCGCCCGACCTCGACGACGGCGTCGGGGTGCGCGAGCAGGTTGGCGCTCCAGGCGGGGTGGTTCTGCCCGGCGAAGTTGCTGCCGGTCACGAGCAGCGCGCCGTCGGGCTCAGGGCAGTACATGAGCTCGGTGGAGCGCGGGAGCCCGCTCCTCGCACCCGTCGTGTGCAGCACGAGTGAGGGCACGAGCAGGCCGCTGAGGGGCCGGCCGCCGCGGTTCAGCACCGCCCAGACGCGCTCGAGCGGTGGCATGACGGTCGGTCCGAACCGTCGGAAGAGGCGCGAGCGCGAGAACCGCGCCACGGCCCTGCGGATGCCGCGCTGGAGCGTTGCCATGCAGCCATCCTGCACCGTCCCGGGCGGGTGTCCGCGGTCCTGCCCGTCAGCCGGGCAGGACCGCGCGCCTCGATCAGTACCAGTTGACCGACTGCGAGTGCGACCACGCGGAGCACGGGGTGCCGTAGCCGCGGGAGATGTAGTCGAGCCCCCAGGTGATCTGGGTCACGGCGTTCGTGGCCCAGTCGTCGGCGACGGTCGCCATCTTGCTGCCGGGCAGCGACTGCGGGATGCCGTAGGCGCCGCTCGAGGCGTTCTCGGCCTGGTAGTTCCAGCCGGACTCCTTGGTCCAGAGCGAGTCGAGGCACTGCATCTGGTCGCTGCCCCAGCCGCGCTCGGCCACGAGGTCGGCGGCCACGACGCGGGCACCGTCCGGAGTGTTCGCCAGGGCGAGGCGCTCGGCAGCGGCCTGCGCAGCGGCTTCCGCCTCGGCGGCAGCGGCTGCCTCGGCTGCTGCTGCTGCGGCGGCCGCCTCAGCGGCAGCGTCGGCGACGGCCTTGTCGACGGCCGCGGCCTGCACCGTGGCCGCGCCGGTCTGCACCACGGCGGTGGTGGTGAGGGTCTGCACGGTCGTCGTGTCGAGGTAGGCGTAGTTCACGAGCGAGGCCAGGGAGGCCACGAGCGGAGCGGTGTCGACCTTACCCGCCACGGCGCCGAGGGCGGCGTGACCGGCGTCGAGCGCTGCCTCGGCCCGGGCGTCGGCCTTCTCCGAGGCGCGCACGAAGAAGGCGGAGGAGCCGTCGGCGGGGGCGTCGGCC
>NZ_JAHFUY010000053.1 GCF_023264895.1 Herbiconiux sp.
GGCACGCCCTCTGCCGCCAGCCGCCTGATCAGCGCCCAATCTTCCAAAGTGATCACTCTCCAATCGTCGAGTGTTCACTTTTCACCGCCACAACTGTCCAGTTTTCAACCGCCGCCGACACCTCGGAGTTTCTTGCGGCCGAGTACCCATTTCCGCACGACTGCATCTCCGTCGGGGGATGGTGGTCGAGACGGCGAGCTCTACGCGGTGGAAGACGAATCCACAGTGATGTTCCAGTTCTCAGTAACGACTGAGTGGCGATCCAAAATCAACCAGCAGCGAGGTTGGGTGGTGTGATGTCGGCGGCAACACGTACTATCTGGACATCCGGGAGGTGTTCATGCTGGCCAAGCCGTTGCTCGTCTTCTCGTCCTACGCGCTCCTGTTCGCGCTGCTCGCCATCCGGTTGGATAGCTGGACACTCAAACTAGTTCTGGGCGGCCTATCCGTCCTTGGAGTTCTTGCGCTGATCGCGATCTTTATGTTGGACTCGCGATCCACCCTCACTCCGCGAACTGTCGCAAGAGCCGAAGGGCCCGGCCCTGAGGCGGGTGCATACCTGGTCAGCTACCTTCTCCCCTTTGTCGTCTCACCGGACCCCGCTGCGTCTGATTTGGTCGCGTACGGCATATTTCTCGTTGTCGCAGGGGTCATCACTGCGTCCACGGGCGCGGTGCAAATCAACCCACTTCTCTATCTTTCGGGGCGACGAATCATCCGGGTGACAGACAGCGAGGGCTACGCAGACTATGTCGTCATCCGAAAGATGCCGATCGCCGGCGAAGTGATCTGGGTCACCCGACTTCAGACCGACGTCTCGGTGATGCGGAGATATACGCCCGTGAATCAGCAAAGTCGATACGACCGAGATCAATGACAAGAACAGGGGGAGCGAACGAATGGTTGACGTAAGCGGGCAACCGGTATTGACCGTCCACTGGCGGCAGGGAGCGGTCGTACACGGGCGGGTTGTCAAGATCGGCGGCGACGTCGCATCGACCTTGCAGGAATTTGCTTCGGATTGCGCAGCTGGTCTGCGGACCGATGCGCCCTCGTATGATCCTGATGAGCCACCCGAGGAAGAGGATCCGCAGCGAGTGGCGTCGCTCGATGAAGCATTTGACACCGAACTCCTCCAATCATTGTCCCGCGGAGGGTCTCATCCCAGCGCAACCGGAGAAGATCTCCACCGGCGGATCATTTGTTGGGCACTGATATTTGGTGTCGATGACGAGAGAACAGTCTTCGTGCACAAGAACAACCCTGTTCAGCTCGCGAGCAAGCCACTTATAGCCGGCCTTTTCGATGATGCCCTCGCGCGTCTTACGGAACCGCTATTCGCCTTCGACGCGCACTTCGATCTGGTGATCGCGAACGAGCAGATGATCATCCTCGACTACTCGGACTTCGAGGTCCTCTTTCGGGAGTCCGAGGCTGTGCTCGCCCGAGCTCGGGAGTGGTCTGAAGCTCTCACTTCACAGTTGCCCAGCACCCCGGCAAGTACGGAAGCGCTGGAAGTGGTGGTCAGGCGCAACGGCGTCATCCGGAGGAAGGTGACAAGCATTATTCGGCGCCCATACTTCAACGCACTGACTCCGTCCGTTGTAAGAGAGAAACTGGAGGCGCATGGCCTCGACGCAGATACATACATGCCCGGCGGTGAGCTCGATTTCAACGCGGACACTATTCAGGACCTTGTCCGCTTCCTCAATGAAGATCTGTTCGAAGGCGATTTCTCCAATCAGCCGTACGCGGCGAGCGGGAAGCAGCGGCTTGGAACTCCCAGTTAGCAATGCGTTCACACCCGATCATCCGCCATTTCCCCTTCAGTTCCGGAGCGCCGATCGTCCCGCCGCCCCGGAACCGGGCGTCGTGGGGTGGGTGATTCGGTCGTGTCATTGGCTCGGGTCTGGCGGGAGGCCGCGGAGCGGACGAGGGGACTATGACTCGACCGGATCATCCACCCCACGACGCCCACCCGCGCAAACAAACGAGCTTTGATCAGGTAATTCTGATAGAATCTCAGTATGGTGACAGCCGCGCGACTTCGGGAGATCGCGGACGATCTCCGGGTCGTCTCGAGGGAGATCGGTGCGGGGCTGGCGGGGGTCGGCGACGACGAGTTGCTTGAAGTGATGGCCGCTGTCGAAGGGGTCGGGCGGGTCGTCGGGGCAGTGCAGGTGCGGGTTGCCGGGGAGGTCGGGGTGCGGTCGCGGCGGGAGCTCGGCGACGAGGGGCTGAGTCGGGCGCAGAACTTCACGAGTGTCGTCAAGCTCGTCGCCAGCGTCACCGGCAGCTCGGTGCGCGAGAGCAAAGCACGACTCGAGATGGGGCGGAGACTTCGCGGGGCCGTGCTCCTGGGTGGCGGGGAGGGGCCGGCGCCGTTCCCGTTCGTCGCGCGGGGGCTCGATGAGGGCGTGCTCGGCGTCGAGACGGCTTCAGTCATCGTTCGGCACTGCGTCGCTCTCGCGGAGCGCGGGTGCTCCCCCGTCGTCGTGGCCCGTGCCGAGCAGACGCTCGTCGGCGAGACCCGTGCGCTTCGGCTGACTACGGATCAGACGGCCAAGCTCGCCATCCGCCTCCGTGAGGTCGTCGACCCTGACGGTGCCGAGCCTCGGGATGAGGTGCACCAGCAGCAGCGCTCGCTCACCATGGCGCAGGCTCACGACGGCATGATCCGCGGGCGGTTCGCGCTCACGCCCGAGCAGGGCGGGGTGTGGCTGGCGAGCATCCAGGCGATGCAGAGTCCGCGGGTGACCAGTTCATCTAGTGGCGGCCCGCGGTTTATGAGCGACTCCGAGTTCGTGGCGCAGACCGCGACCGCCGACACCCGTACGCAGGCGCAGAAGAACGCTGACACCGTCACCGAACTCATCGCGCGTGCCGCCGACGCTCCCGAGATGCCCCGCATCAACGGCGCCACCACCACTGTCAACGTGCACATCTCCCTAGACGACCTCGAGGCGGGAAGCGGAGTCGGGTGGATCGACGGCATCGACCAGCCCGTCCCCGCCTCCACCGTGGCCCAGCTGCGCTGCCACTCCCCCATCGCCGCGACCCTCTTCGGCAACCGGGGCGAGGTGCTCCACCATGGCAAGTCGAAGCGGCTCTTCACCGCGGCCCAGAATCGGGCGCTCGCCGCGCGAGACGGCGGATGCGTGTGGCCCGAGTGCGATCGGCCGCCGTCGTTCTGCGAGACGCATCATGCGGACGAGTGGGTCTCCGACGATCATCCACCGGGGCGCACCGACATCGACAACGGGATGCTGCTCTGCCACTTCCATCACCGCCACCTGCACCGGTCAGCGTGGAAGCTCGTGATGCTCGAAGGGGTGCCCCACATCGTGCCGCCTCGCTGGGTCGACATCGAGCAGGTGCCGATCCCCACCACGCGCCGCCGCACGGGCAGGCTGCGGCGCGAGGCCGCCTGAGCGCAACTCTGCGCGGAGTGCTGTGCGTGATGATGTCGGAATCCGCCGCGGGCATTGCGTGACGTAGCTTCGCTTCTCGATATCTATGGCGGACTAGAGGTTGATATCAAGACCGGTCTATACTCAACCTATGCCGCGCCCGCAGAAGTATCGCGATGTGATCAAGGCGGTGCGAGCGAACGGGTGGGTGCTCATCCGTCGAGGCAAAGGCGACCATGAGATCTGGGGAGTCCCGGACTCATCGTCACCCAACGACAAACACAGCATCCCGCATCACAGCGAGGTGTCCGCCGGCATCATCGGCGACTTGATCAAGAAGCTCCCGCACACTCCCTACAACTGGCGATAGGAGACGAAGAATGGCGACGAAAGGCAAGACAGACGTGAAGGCACGCGCTCGACGCGATGGCCGTTGGTGGTACATCGAGTTCCCCGAGCTCGGCACCTCGGGTCAGGCGCGCACGATCAAGGAGATCGACGAGATCGCCCTCGAAGTTGCTGCGCTCTGGCTCGACGTGGACGAATCGACGCTGAACGTCACCGTCGCACTCGATCTCCCTGAGCGAGCTGCTCGGCTGTGGGATCAGGCCAACGAGGCCGATGCACGAGCACGCGAAGACGCGAAGGCCGCTGCAGCACTTCGACGAAGTGCGGTTGCCGCTCTCCAGGAGGAGCACATCAGCAAAGCAGACGCCGCGCGGTTGTTGGGCCTCTCGCCGCAGAGGATCAGTCAACTCGCCCGAGCATCGTGAACCGGCAGCACAGCATCCGATCGACGACCACGGAAAGGAGGGCGCCCATGACCACCGCACACGCACCGATCCACCCCGGAGAGATCCTTCTCGAGGAGTTCCTGAAGCCGCTGGAGATCAGCCAGTACCGGCTGGCGCAGGCCATCAACGTGCCCGCTCGGCGGATCAACGAGATCGTTCACGGCAAGCGCGGCGTCTCCCCCGATACCGCTGCTCGTCTCGCTCGGGCGTTCGGCACATCTGACCGGTTCTGGACGAACCTGCAGACCCGTTACGACTTGGAGTTGGTCTCCGAAGCGAAGGCCGGGGAGCTCGACCGGATCGTTCCGCTGCTCAGCGCCTGAGTCGGCCCAGGAGCAGACGGTTGCCGTGTCGGCCAGCAGCCGTAGGGTTGCTGGAACGGGGTCGAGCGAAGGGTGCCGGAATGCCGATCAGTGACGTGCAGTTCGTCGAGACGACGCTGCTGCGGGTGGGGTACGAGCCGGGCGGGGAGACGGTGGTGCTGCTGCACGGGTTCCCCTACGACGTGCGGTCCTACGACGAGGTCGCACCTCGGCTCGCCGCGGCCGGCGTTCGGGTGGTCGCACCGTATCTGCGCGGCTACGGGCCGACGCGGTTCCTCTCCGACGAGACGATGCGCTCCGGGCAGCAGGCGGCGATAGGCCGGGACGTGGTCGACCTCTTGGATGCCCTCGGCATCGAGCGGGCAATCGTCGCCGGGTACGACTGGGGTGGGCGGGCCGCGTGCGTCGCCGCGGCACTCTTCCCCGAGCGGATCGACGGACTGGTCACGGTCGGTGGCTACGCCCTCCAGGACATCGCGGGATCCGTCGAACCGGCCGCTCCTCACGACGAGAAGCTGGCGTGGTACCAGTACTACCTCCACTCCGAGCGGGGCCGGCGCGGTCTCGAGCGGTACCGCGACGAACTGTGTCGCGGGCTGTGGCGCGACTGGTCCCCGGCGTGGGCCGAGGCCGACGAGGCCTTCGCGGCCTCGGTACCCAGCCTGCACAACCCCGACTTCGTCGACGTGGCCGTGCACTCCTACCGGCACCGCTTCGGACTGACCGACGGGGATCCCCGCTACGACGACCTCGAGCGTCGCCTTGCGGAGCTGCCCGTCATCTCCGTGCCCACCGTCTCCGTCGACAGCGGAGCGGACGGGTTCGGCTGGTTTGACTCGTCGGAGGATGAGTCCTACTTCTCCGGGCCCTTCCAGCGGGTCGTGCTGCCCGGGGCCGGGCACAACCCGCCGCAGGAGGACCCGGCGGCGTTCAGCGAGGCGGTCCTGGCGCTCGTGAAGTGACCCACGAGACACCCGGACGCGACCGCGAACCGAGGGCTGCCGTGACCTACGCCGACAGCTCCGCGCGCAGCAGCGCCGCTCCCGCTCCGAGTGCGGCGAGCTTGCCGCGGGCTACGCTGCGGGGCAGGGGGGCCATGCCGCAGTTGGTGGAGGGGTAGAGGTTCTCGGGGTCGACGAACTGGAGGGCCTGGCGCAGGGTGTCGGCCACCTGCTCCGGGGTCTCGATGTCGGTGGTGGCCACGTCGATCGCCCCGACCATGACCTTCTTGCCGCGGATGAGCTCGATGAGGTCGATGGGCACGTGCGAGTTCTGGCTCTCGAGGGAGACGATGTCGATGTCGGAGGCCTGGAGCTTCGGGAAGATCTCCTCGTACTGGCGCCACTCCGCCCCGAGGGTCTCCTTCCAGTCGGTGTTGGCCTTGATGCCGTAGCCGTAGCAGACGTGCACCGCCGTCTCGCAGGTGAGACCCTCGATCGCCTTCTCCAGCGCGGCCACACCCCAGTCGTTCACCTCGTCGAAGAAGACGTTGAACGCGGGCTCGTCGAACTGGATGATGTCGACGCCCGCATCCTGCAGCTCGCGAGCCTCCTGGTTGAGGATGGTCGCGAACTCCCACGCGAGCTTCTCGCGGCTGCCGTAGTGGGCGTCGTAGAGGGTGTCGACCATCGTCATGGGGCCGGGCAGCGCCCACTTGATGGGTTGGTCGGTCTGCGAGCGGAGGAAGCGGGCGTCGTCGACGAAGACCGGCCGCTCGCGCGTCACCGCACCCACGACCGTGGGCACCGACGCGTCGTAGCGATCCCGGATGCGGACCGTCTCGCGCTTCTCGAAGTCCACCCCGCTGAGGTGCTCGATGAACGTGGTGACGAAGTGCTGGCGGGTCTGCTCGCCGTCGCTCACGATGTCGATGCCCGCCTGCTGCTGATCCGTCAGCGACAGGCGCAGGGCGTCGTGCCGGCCCTCCGACAGCACGTCGCCGTCGAGCTTCCAGGGCGACCAGAGCTTCTCGGGCTCCGCGAGCCACGAGGGCTTGGGCAGGCTGCCGGCGGTGGAGGTGGGGAGCAGCTTGGTCATGAACGTTCTCCTTGCAGTGCGAGATCCTGTGCCGCGAAGGCCGTCGACCACTGCTCGAGGGCCGTCTTGTGCGGGGTGATGAAGTGCTCCTCGGCGAACGCGCCCTGCTCCCGTGCGAGCCGGCTGCGCTCTTCGCGGTCGTAGGCGATCGGGAGGGGCGTGAAGTCCGGGTTCGTGAGGCTCGCCTGGTACGACTCCCCCGCCGGCTGGTTCGCGTTGTAGATCTCGGGTCGGTAGATCTTCTGGAAGGTCTCCATCGTGCTGATGAGGGCGGCCAGCTCGAGGTCGCTGTAGTCGGCGAGCAGATCGCCGAGGTGGTAGAAGGCCAGCGGGGCCACGCTGCCCGGCGGCATGAAGAAGCGCACGCCGAGGCCCATCTTCGCGAAGTAGGCATCCGTCTGCGAGTACTCGCTCTGGCGGTCTTGCTGGTCGAGACGCTCAGGCAGATGACGGGCGGCTTGTCGAAATGCTGCGCGTAGGCATCCGAGGCCAGAAAGGCCTTGAAGAGGTTGCCGTGCAGGTCTCCGAAGTCGGCGGGCCGGCCGGCGGGGAGGACGACGCTGAAGTCGTAGTCGCGCACGTAGGAGGAGAAGTTGTTGCCGACGATGCCCGGGATGCGGTCGCCCGACCGGCTGTCGACGATGGTGGTCTGCAGCACTTCGATGATCGGGACGGCGTCGCGGAGGCCCTCGCCGTCGATGTCGACGCTCACCGAGATGATGTCGAGCTCGAGGGAGTAGCGCGTTCCGTCTTCGTTGCCGTCCTGAGCCAGGTCGTTGAGACGGCCGTCGATCATGGCGAAGGTGTTGCGGAGGTTCTCCTGCCGCTTCTCGCCGCGGGCGAGGTTGGCGAAGTTCGTGGTGATGCGGGAGTTGGCGAGGGGGCGGTAGTCCTCGTCGAAACGGGTGCTGTCGAGGGAGAAGGTCAGGTTCGTCATCGACAGGAATCCGCCGAGGCTCGGGCGGGGGCTCCGCCGACGGTGTGGGCGTTCATGATGGTGACCATGGCGGTGCTCCTCGATTCTGGAAGCCACGACGGCGCGACTCCACGGACTGGGGGTGTCGCAGGCGTGTCCCGGAGGGGACGCGAGGCTTCGTTGTGCGCACTGCTCCCCCAGGCTAGGGCAGGGCGGCGGGATCTGCGGGGTGGATGACCTCCCGTTACAAGGTGTGTTGAGACTCCGACCCGATACGCTTGCCCCGTTCCCTACATCCGCCTGGTCGTTCGACCGCGAGAGAAGTAGGAGCAACGTGCGTATCCAGAGAGTCAAGGCCTCCGTGTTCGGCAATCGAGTATCCTCGGGACAACATCTGCGACCGCGCGAAGGAGATGACGTGGCGCTCTCGATCGATCTGAATGACGAAGAGAAGCGCCGTCTCGAGGCCGTGGCGGTACGAACCGGAAGGCCCACCGAGGATGTCGTCCACGACGCCATCTCGCTGCACCTCGACGAGATCGAGGAGACCGCCTGGGCCGAGCGAGCTGCTCGCACCCGGCGGGCGTCTGATCAGAAAACGCGTCCTGTCGAGGAGATCCGCCGCGAGCTCGGGCTCTGACCACCTGGTCCATCGAGACCAGCTCCGAGTTCGACAAGACCCTCCGCAAGGTCTACCGCACTGTCGCTGCGCCTTCGACGTTGTGCACCGGTCAATGGCTTACTGAGCACACGGGCGCGTGAGGTCTCCGCCACCATCACGGCTGCTCGGCGGCCCAGTGCTCGAGTGCGGCTATGGCGTCGCGGAGGGCCAGGCCGCGGGGGGTGAGGGCGTAGGCGCGGGTGTTGTGGTGGAGGGGCAGGCGGGTGAGGACGCCCGCCGCCTCGAGCTCGCGCAGCCGGGTGGCGAGGATGTTCGTGGGCACGCCGAGGTCGCGCTGGAGGTCGCCGTAGCGCTGCGGTCCGTCGAGCAGGCGCCCCACGATGAGCAGGGCCCACCGCGCCCCGACGACCTCGAGAGCGGCGGCGAGATCGCTCACGCGGTCGCTCACACGGTCGCTCACGCCGCCGGATCGACGTCCGGCTTCATCCAGAACGGCGAGTAGTGGTAGCCGTCGGGGTCGTCGAACTGGCGCTGGTACATGAAGGGGTAGTCGTCGGTGTCGCCGATCCGGCCACCCGCCGCGCCCGCGCGCTCGACGAGTTCGTCGACGGCCTCGCGGCTGGGGAGATCGAACGAGACCGTGACCTTCGAGGGGGTGTCCGGCGCGCCGATCAACGCCTCCGTGGCGCCGACGCTCGCGTACATCTCGCGGCTGCCGAGCATGACGTACTGCTCGCGGGCGATCGAGAAGCACGAGACGTTGTGGTCGGACATCTCGGCGTTGAGGGTCCAGCCGAGGGCGGTGTAGAAGGCGGTGGCGCGGTCGACGCTGTCGACGGGGCAGGTGATGAAGAGGCTCATGCCGCAACACTTGCAAAAGACAAGTATGGCGTCAAGAGCGACGTGATCGTTCGAGGGGTGTATGTGGACGAAAGTCGCTAAGCTGATTAGCGATCTAGTTAACGCAAGCGAAAGGAATCCGCGATGGCTGCGCGATCGAAGTGGCTGGGCCTCGTCTTCATCAGCATCGCGGTGGCCCTGATCATCGTCGACTCGACGATCGTGAACGTCGCGATCCCCTCGATCATCGACGATCTCGGCATCTCGTCGACGCAGGTGCAGTGGGTGCAGGAGTCGTACACGCTCGTGTTCGCCGCGCTGCTGCTCGTGTTCGGAACGCTCGCCGACCGCTTCGGGCGGCGCCGCATGCTCATCCTCGGCGTCGCGATCTTCGCGGGCGCGAGCATCCTCGCCGCCACCGCCCCCACGGGCGACCTGCTCATCGCCGCCCGCGTGGTGCAGGGCGTGGGCGGGGCGATGGTCCTGCCGACCACGCTCTCGATCATCAACGCCACCTTCCGCGGCCGCGAGCGCGCGATCGCCTTCGCCGTGTGGGGGTCGACCATCGGCGGCATGACCGCGGTCGGGCCCCTGCTCGGCGGCTGGCTCACCACCTACTTCTCGTGGCGGTGGGCCTTCGGCATCAACATCCCGCTCGGCATCGTGATCATCGTGGGCGTGCTCGTCTTCGTGCGCGAGTCGCGTTCGTCCCACGAGTCGCCGGATTCGCAGGCGGGCGATGCGACGCAGCGGATCGACGTCGTGGGCGCCGTCCTCTCCGTCGTCACGAGCGCCACGCTCGTCTTCGGCCTCATCCAGGGGCGCACCTACGGCTGGTGGCTGACCGAGACCGCGCCCACGATCGGTGGGTGGACGTGGCCGTTCGCCCTCTCCCCCGTCCCCGTGGCCTTCGCCGTCACGATCGTCGCGGGTGTCGGGTTCGTGCTGTGGGGGCGGCACCGGATGCGACAGGGCCGGAGCACGATGCTCGCGTTCGACCTCTTCCGCATCCCGAGCTTCCGCAACGGCAACCTGGCCGCGATGATCGTGTCGCTCGGCGAGTTCGGCATCATCCTGTCGTTGCCGCTGTGGCTGCAGAACGTGCTGGGGTTCGACGCCCTGCAGACGGGGCTCATACTCGTGGCGCTGGCCGTGGGATCGTTCGTCGCCTCCGGATTCGCCGGCTCGTTCGGCAACCGGATCCCGGCGGTGGCGATCGTGCGGGTGGGGCTCGCCGCCGAGATCGTGGGGGTGGCGGGGCTCGGGTTCGTCATCGGTCCCGCCACCGAGTGGTGGGTGCTCATCCCGTTCCTCTTCGTCTACGGGTTCGGGGTGGGACTCGCGACCGCCCAGCTCACCGGGGTCGTGCTGAAGGACGTGCCCGTCTCGCAGAGCGGGCAGGGCTCCGGCACGCAGAGCACCGCCCGGCAGATCGGCTCGGCGCTCGGGATTGCCGTGCTCGGCACCGTGCTCTTCACCTCCACGGCGGTGCAGTTCGACTCCCTGCTCGCCGAGAACGGCGTCGCGGACGACGCCCGCCAGCACCTCGTCTCACAGGTGGTCGACAGCTCGGGCGCGGCGATCGCGGGGCTCGAGAAGGACCCGTCGATGAGTGCGGTGGTGGACGACGCGAAGACGGCCTTCTCGGACGGCACCCGGCTCGCCGCGTTCTCGGCGGCGGGCTTCCTCGCCGTGGGCTTCGCGGCCACCCTCTCGCTCGGAGGCGCCCCGACCCGCAAACGCTCCGCCGGCACCGAGCAGCGCCACTGAAACAGGTTTCCTCGATGTCTGCGCCCAGACTTACACTGGCCGGACTCCCTACGTGCAGCTGTTCAGTCGAACACGAACGATGAGAGTAGGAGAACGAGTTGCGACACCGCATGGCGAGCACCGCACACCTGTCCCCGGAACAATCGACGGGCGATCCTCAGTGCAGCATCCGCGACCACTCAAAGGGGTGGTGGCGATGAGCCGCTTCGACGTGACCGCTGAGTGGACCGGCAAGTGGTGGGTGCTGCAGGCCGTCGACGCGCCTGGGGCCATCTCCCAGGTGAAGCGACTGAGCCACGCTGTCGAGATCGTCGAGGCGATCGCCTTCGTCACAGGCGAACCGGAGTCGTCGATCGAGTTCGACCTCCGACTGATCGTTCCCGAGGCCGCCGCCACGGAGATCGAGAGCGCCGACGAGGCCCGCGAACTGTCCCGCCACTACAACGCCCTCGCGGCCACCAAGGCCAGAGCAGCGGTGCTCGAGCTTCGAGCGGGCGGACTCACCCTGGACGACATCGGCGCCGTCCTCCACATCTCGAAGCAGCGTGCAGGCCAGCTCCTCAAGGAAGCCGCCCAAGCAGCAGCCGCCTAGGCACCCGACCACTCGCCCCCTCCCGGTTCGACCGGCCGGCGCGGGATGGGTGATCCGGTCGAGGCGCTGGCTCGGGATGCTGGCGGGCGTCCGCGAAGCGGATGCGGGATCGCGCCTCGACTGGATCATCCATCCCGCGCCGGCCACCCCGAGCAGCCCCGGCCCCAGCCGGCAACAGCCGGCAACAGTCCCCGTCAGCCCCGGAACGCAGCCGCCCGCGGCTTGATCGACACGAGCAGGATCGCCCCGAGGAGCGCCGAGGCCCCTCCCACGAGGAACGCCGTCTGCACCCCGATCCCGTCGACGAGGAGCCCCCCGACGATGGCGCCGAGCGCGATGGCGAGCTGGAACGTGGCCGACTGGAGTCCGCCGACGCTCTCGAGCCGGTCGGGCTCGACTCGCGCCATCCACGTGGTGAGCGTCGTGGGCACGGCGCCGAAGCCGAGACCCCAGAGCGCCACCGCGACGACGATGCCCGCCGTGGTCGACCCCGCCAGCGCGAAGGTGACCATGGCCGCCGCGATGGCGACGGGGAAGACGAGCACGGCCACGCGCATCCGCTTGTCGGCGAGGGGGCCCGCCACGAGGTTGCCCGCGAAGACCGCTGCTCCGTACACCACGAGGAGTACGGCCAGCTGCGACGCGTCGAGGCCGCCGATGTCGGTGGCGGCCGGGCGGATGTAGGTGAAGCCCGTGAAGTGTCCGGCCGCAATGAGCGCCGTCGAGACGAGACCGATGAGGATGAGGCGCGAGCGCAGGGTCGCGAGCAGCGGGCGGAACCCCGTGGCCGTGATCGAGCGCACCGACGGCAGCACGAGTGCCTGCACGACGACGGCGATCACGCCGACGCCGGCCGCGAGCACGAAGACGGCGCGCCACCCCCACAGCTCCCCCAGCCAGGTGCCGAGCGGGATGGCGGCGACCGTGGCGAGCGAGACGCCCATGTTGACCACGGTGAGGCCGCGGCCGAGGCGGTCGGCGGGGACGAGGCGGGCGGTGATCGAGATCGCGAGTGCCCAGAAGCCTCCGAGCGAGATGCCGAGGAGCACGCGGGCGGCGAGGAGCACCGGGTAGTTCGGGGCGAGGGCGACGAGCACGTCGGAGACCACGGCGAGCGCGGAGAGCCCGAGCATGAGGTGCCGGCGGTCGACGCGCGGCAGCAGCACGGGGATCGTGAGTCCGGCGATGGCGGCGACGACAGCCGTGATGCTCACCGACTGCCCGGCGACCCCCTCGGTGACGCCGAGGTCGGAGGCGACGCGGGTGAGGAGGCTCGCGGGGAGGAACTCGGCCATCACGATGGCGAAGACGCCGAGCCCGAGCGAGACGACGCCGAGCCACGAGGCGCGCTCGGGACCGTTGGCGTTCGTGCCCGTTCCGCCGCCCGCAGCCGTGGGCGCCTTCGGTCCGGACGGGGACGGGAGGGTGATGGCTGCGGTCGCGCCGGTGGCGGCGAACTCGTTCGAGGTCATGCCGGAGTACAACGACCTTCGCGCCACATCCTTCCCGATATCTCTCGTATCCGTGATCGGTGACGAGTGCATACCCCCGAACAGGGACTGCCCGAGCGCTACTCGACACCCGTAGTCTTCGGCGGAGCTGACCCGTGGCCGAGCACGCCACACGACAACCACGACTCGAAGGCACCCGACCCGAATGCGACGACGATGACGACTCCCCCGAATCCTCCCGGCTGGTACACCGACCCCGACGCCCCGGGGCAGCAGCGCTGGTGGGACGGAACCCGCTGGACAGGGTTCACGACCGCCTGGGCCCAGGATGCGCAGTCGCCGTTGACCGGACCGGTCGGGGCCAGCGCGACGACGTCGTCGACGGAGGCATCCAGCACCAGGCACGCACAGCGGAGGTGGCGTCCGTCCCTGACGACCTGGATCGTCGCCGCGATCGCCGTGCTCGTCGCCATCATCGGCGCCGGGACGAACGGCTTCGGCGGGTTCCTGGTCGCTCTGGCCCTGTTCGGGCTGGGCGCCGGCGTCTGGACGCTCGTGAGCGCCCGGCCGAGCTGGCTGAATCTGCCTCCTCGTCGGGGGGTCGGCGGTGCCGTGCTCGGCATCTCGTTCGCGGTCCTGTTGCTGGGCGGCATCGTCACGCCGCACGCCCAGCAGACCTCGCTCGCGGGAGCCGAGCCGGTCGCCGAGAGCCCGACCGCGACGCCCAGAACAAGCGTTGCTCCCGCCGCGGAGCCCACCAGAACGCCGACGCCGACGCCGACGCCGGTGAAGTCGGTACAGGTCGTCGAGATCACCGACCCGATCCCCTACGGTCAGACCAGCTACGAGGATCCGGAGATCGATGCCGGCACGAACGTCGTGGTCACCGGTGGTGCCGCGGGCTCGAAGGTCTCGCGCTGGGAAATCACGCTCGTGGACGGCGTGGAGACCGGTCGGGTGCTGGTCTCCGAGACGGTGGCAGTCGCTCCGGTGGACGAGGTGACCGCGATCGGAACGCGCCAGCCGGCTCCTGCACCCGCCCCGGAAGCCGCACCTGAAGGCGGCGGATGCGACCCGAACTACGCCGGGCCATGCGTGCCCATCGACTCCGACGTCGACTGCGCAGGCGGCAGCGGCAACGGCCCCTCCTACGTCTCCGGCCCCGTGCAGGTGATCGGTCCGGACATCTACGACCTCGATCGAGACGGCGACGGCATCGCCTGCGACTGACCCGGCCTGAGCCGGGGCGGCCTGCGCTCGCGCCCGGTCCGGTCGACGAGCACTACCCTGGCCTCTGAGCAGAACGGGGTGCGGGGATGGCGAGGCAGGAGCAGCTGGTCGGGGAGCACGCGGAGATCGGGCGGGTGGTCGACGCCGCGGTGGCGGTCGTGCCCGAGCGCGCTCGACCGGGGTGGCTCACCGACCTGGGCGGGATCGTCGTCAAGCGTGCGCGGGTGCGGGAGGCTGCCGCCGCAGAGACGGCTGACAAGGCCGCCGCAGGCAAGGCGGGTACAGCTGCCGCGACGGGCAAGGCGGCCGGCGGGCGCACCGTGAGCGGCAGGCCCGGGGAGGGGCGCGCCCGGGGATGGTGGCTGCCGTTCGTGCTGGGAGTCGCGGCCGCCTTCGCCGGGGCGAGCGCGCTGCTGCCGCCGAAGCGCTTCGGGAACTCGGATCCGGTGCTGGCCATGGCCGTCGCCGTGCCCGCGATCGTCGTGGGCGCCGTGCTCCTCGCCGTGATGGCCGTGGTGCCTCTGCCCTCGCGGGTGAAGGGCGACCTCGTGGCCAGCGGCTGCGCGACCATCGCCGGGCTCGCGGCGGTGGTCGGAGCGGTCTTCGCCGTCATCCGCCACGACGAGCTGGTCGCCGCGGCAGGGGCGGCGTCGGCCGTGACGTGGTGGATCGCCGACGGGGTCGCCGCGTCGGCCACCGTCATCGTGCTCCTGCGGGTGCTCCGCGGGCGGAGCGCGGCCGGCTCAGTGGGTGCGGCCCCGGCGGGATCGTGGAATCTCGGCCCCAAGGAGCTGGCTCAGGATGCCCTCCGCACCGCCGTCCGCGCCTCCCACCGGCAGCCCTACGACGCGTCGCTGCGGGCCGCTTGGCGTGCCGCTCTGCAGGCGCTCCCGCTCACAGACGCCGCCGTGCGGGCCCAGGCCGAACGGCTCGGACCCTACGCCTACGTCGTCTGGGCCTACTACGACGGCGGCATCGACCTCCGGACCGTCGACGAGCAGCTCGCACGACGATGACCTTCCTCCACGCCAGCGCCCGCGAATGGGCCGACGATCACTCCGCCGCCGCCGACGTGCGCTTCGGTCGCCTCGAGGCCATCGCGTTCCAGGCCCATCCCGAGATCTACCGCTGGTTCGGTCTCGACGGGGCGGCCGCCGCCGAGCGGGCGACCCGGCCCAGGCCATCAGCCCCTCGTCGCGTGCTCCTCAGGGTGTTGGTCGTGCTCGCGATCCTCGGCATCGCCGCACCGATCGGTGCGGTGGCCGTGCTGGGAGGCGACCGCTTCGACTTCTACCGCGTCGACGCCGAGGCGTCGGTGCCGGTGGCGGGGGTGCTCTTCGGCATCGCGGCGGTCACGCAGACCGCCGTGCTCGTGCTCTGGGTCGCTCGCGGCGCCCGCTGGCACGGGCTCGTCACCGGCATCGCGCTCGTCGCCCTCGTCTTCTCGGGGCTCGGGCTCTTCGCCCTCCCGAACATCGCCGACTACGACGGCTTCACGGGGTGGGAGCCCTGGTACCCGGCGGTCGTCGTCTCGTTCGCGATCTCGCTGGTGTCGTGCGTGGCCATGTTCGCGCGCTTCCGGGCGCGTGAACCCGAGGTGCTCGTCGAGGAGCGCGAGGCACCTGCCTCGGCGGATGCCCTGCGGTCGGCGGGCGCGGCGATCACGGCGCTTCCCTCCTCCGAACGCGACGCCATCCGGAGCGACCGCGACGACGCGCTCCGGATCCTCCGCACACGCGGACTGATCGATGAGGAGACCCTCGAACGAGCAGTCGGCCAGGAGCTCGGCACCCTCTTCCGCCTCGACGGCGCGGCCGCGGAGGATCGCTAGGCGTCGAAACCTCCGGCAGCGGGAGGGAGCGCTGCTCCCGCCTTCGTGCGCGCAGCGTGGTCGGCACGCGCCGCGAACCACCACCGCGACGGCACCAGCCAGAGCAGCACGACTGCGACGACCACGATGATCGACCCCACGGGCACCTGCGAGGCGAGCACCGACAGCACTCCGGCCACGACCGCCATCACTGCGAGCAGGATGCGCGACCACGCCCGGCCCCGCACACCCGCGACGATCGCCACGACGAAGCCGGCCGCGCAGGCGAGCCAGGCGAGCACGATGACGATCGCAGCGCCGTAGTCGGGCACGACGAGGGCGAAGACCGCGAGGATCGTGGCGGCGGCCGCCAACGGGAACATCGCCACGACGGCTCCGAGCCCGGCGACGAGCAGACCCACCACGATCGTCCACGGCGTGAGCGGCCGGGCAGAGCCCGCCACCCCCACATCCCCCTGAGCATCCATACTTCAGATCCAACCATGTGGGCGGATCTGCCGAACCGTCACTTTCCACGCGAAACCCAGGCGGGATGTGTGGAAAGTGACGGTTCGGCAGAGGGGGGTGGGGGTGGGGGCACTCAGGGGGTGCAGGGGGTGAGGTCTTGCACTGCCAGGGAGAGGGAGGCCGGGCCTCCTAGGAGGGTGACCTTCGTGGTGCCGAGCTGCTCGATCTGCGTCAGCGTGGTCGCCGGGACGCAGTCCGGCCTGACCGTGAACAGCGGGGCGTCGATGCGCGGGCCGAAGGCCGAGCCGGAGAGCGCGTCGGAGAACGTCAGGCCCGTCGCGAGCAGCACGTGGTCTGCGGTGTCGAAGAAGTGATCGTTGATCGAGCGCGACGCCTCGTACCGGTCGGCACCACCGAGACGGACGGTCTCGGCGATCGCAGCCGCATCCGTCTGGATGCCCGGGAAGACCGACGCCGGTCCGCCGGCGATCGCGATGCTCGTCACCTCCAGATCGCCGAGGAGCTTCTCCGTCTCCGCATCGAGCGAGGCGGATGAACCTCTCACCAGAATGACGGGACCCTCGCCGTCGATGGCCGCACCCGCCGACAGGGCGTCGGCGAACGTCGTGCCCGCCGACAGGACCGCCGTCGGAGCACCCGAGGGGAATGCGGCCCTTGCGATGTTCCTCGAGGCCTCGTAGCGGTCGGCGCCACCGATCCGCGTCACGTCGGCGAGCTGACCGAGCGCTGTCTCGACCGGGACGCCCACGGTCGACGCGCCGCCCACGATCACGATGCGCTCAGGACCTAGCCGCACGATCTCGGCGCGCACGGCATCCGGCAGCGCACCCCCCGGCGTCAGCAGGATCGGAGCTCCCGCGACGGCCGCGGCCGGTGCCGCCGAGAGGGCATCCGGGAACACCGTGCCCGCAGCCACGAAGACGGTCTCCGCTCCGCTCGGGAAGCCGGCCCGCGAGGTCGCGACCGCCACCTCGTAGCGATCCACCCCGCCGATCCGGGTGACGTCCGGCGCGAACGGCCTCGGCGTGACGGTCGGAACCGGCGTCGGAGTCGGCGCCGGGGTCGGCGTGGGCGTCGGCGTGGGCGTCGGCGTGCTCGTGGGCTCGGGTGTCTGGGAGCGCGCGATGGCGAACGGCGCATCCGAGACGTCGAAGAAGTAGTTGCCGACCGCCTCGACCTTGAGCCGTGCGAGGGCGGCGTCGACGTTCGGCAGGGTCAGCGTCTCGGCGCCGTCGTTCGGTGTCGTCTCGGCGAGCACCGTGCCGAAGGTCGCACCGCCGTCGGTCGAGAGCAGGATGCGCACCGCGGGGGCGAGCCCCGGTCGCGCCGTGCCGTTGACGGCCCAGGTGACCGCGAGGGGCGAGCCGCCCTCGAGCTGCTCCCCCGGCTGCTTCTGGCTGGTGACGAGGAACGGCCCGGCGTCCTGGGCGAGGGTGAGCCGCACATCCGCCCGCGAGACACCACCACCGGCGGGGTTCTGGTCGCGCGCCGTGACCCGGAAGGTGAGGCCGTCGTAGCCGTTGCCCTCGTAGGCCGCTGTCGGCAGGAACTCGGAGTGGCACTCGAGGCGGGCACCCCACCAGAGGGCCGGGTCGCACGTGCCCGTCTCGGCGTTCGTCTCGCCGAAGAGGATCTGGTTGAGCTCGGGGAACGTGCGGGTGGGCGAGGCTCCGGCGAGGTTCTGCCCGGGTGAGGAGTACTGCAGCGCCTCCCCCGAGTCGACGTCGGCGAACGTGCCGAAGACGCGGAAGAGCGGGCCGCCCGTCTTCACCGGATCGAACAGGGCTCGATCCGGGTCGCCGACGTCGGTCTGCTCCCAGGTGTAGGTGAGGGCGTCGCCGTCGGCGTCCGAGCCCGTGGCGGTGAGCGAGAACGGCGTGCGCAGGGGGAGCTCGCGCGCTGCCGGCGCCGTGACGACGGGCGTGCGGTTGCGACTGGGCACGGCGGGGAGACGCCCGAGCGTGCTCTGCACCTCGGCGATGCTGGCCTGGGAGAAGTACGGATCGGAGTGCGGCTGGGTGTTGTTGTCGCCGCAGATGCCGGCGTAGCCCATGATGGTCGACCCGGAGCCGGGCTCCACGGCGGTGCCGCCCGAGCTGCCGCCGCAGGCGTTGTAGGTGTGGCTCGCCCCGAGCTGGTGGCCGAGCTCGTGCGCGAGGTAGTCGACGGCGAATCCGTCCCCCACCGGGTTCGGGTCGCCCGTGCATCCGCCGCCCTTGACGTACTCGAGCCCGACCTCGGCGTAGCCGGCGAGCCCGCCGCCCGCGTTGCCGAGCACGAGGTGGCCGATGTCGTAGTTCGCGTCGCCCACGATCGAGGCGATCGCGCCGCTGTTCTGCTGCAGGCTCTCCACCGTGCAGCGGGACAGGCCCGACGCGGTGTACCCGGCCTGCTCGGCCGCCGCGAGGGTGTCGAACGAGAGCCGGTCGGTGGCGTCGGCGAGCACGAGCCGCAGGGCGAGGTCGTCGTTGAAGATGCCGGCGATGCGGTTGACCATGGAGGCCTTCGCCGCGAGCACGTTGCCGGCGCCGTGGTAGGCGGCGAAGGTGGGGTCGCTGGCCAGGGCGAGGCGGATCGTGCGCACTTCGGCCCGCTCCCCTCCTGCACGGGCGGCCAGCAGGGCGGGCGCGGTGGTGGGGGTCTCGGTGTCCTCGGTGCGCGGGGTGTGCTCGGGGTGGCCGGCCTCACCGCCCTCCTCGTCGAGCGGCTCCACCGGCACCGCACCGCCCGGGTAGGCGACGTGCGTGGTGGTGTCGTCGCGGAGCGCGGGGTCGATGTACCAGGGGTGGGTCGATCCGTCGCCGCTGCGCACCGAGGCGTGCAGGCCGAGCGGGGTGAGGTCGAGCCGCACCGAGAGCGCCGGGTCGTCGAGGCCGCGACCGGCGAAGGCGGAGATCTCGGGGTGGGCGGCGGCGAGGCCGGGCGCGAGCAGCTCGACCTCCTCGACCTCGAAGCGCACGAGTACGCCGTCCGGATCCGGCAGCGAGACCACGGCGCGGGCGGGCGCCGTCGAACGCGCTTCGAGCGGGGCCAGCCGGGCGGCGAACTGCTCGAGGTCGAGCGCGAACGACTCGGCGGTCTCCGGCTGCAGCCACGGGTCGCCCGCGCCGACCGTGGCGAGCGGCGTCCACACCGGATCCTCGGCGGGGGCCGCCGCGGCGGACGCGGCGCCGGCGCCCACTCCGAGGAGAGGGCTCACGAGGGGCACGACGAGCGCCGCAGCGGCGAGAGCAGCCAGCGCGGCGAGACGAACGGAACGGATGCGACGGGTGCGGGCGGTCATCGGGCCGGCCTCTCTGGGTGCAGGGAAGAGCGGGCGGCGGATGCGTTCATCCGCCGCCCGCCCAGGTCGGGAATCGCTACGGGGTGCAGGCCACCAGGTCCTGCACGCCCGCGGAAAGGGACGCGGTTCCACCGAGCAGGGTGACCTTCGTGGCCCCCAGCTCCTCGATCTGCGCCAGCGTCGCCGCCGGGACGCAGTCCGTCTTCACCGTGAACAGCGGCGCATCGATCCGCGGTCCGTAGGCCGAGCCCGAGAGGGCGTCGGAGAACTTGAGGCCCGTGGCCAGCAGCACGTGGTCGGCGGTGTCGAAGAAGTGATCGTTGATCGACCTCGATGCCTCGTACCGGTCAGCTCCACCGAGGCGGACGGTGTCGGCGATCGCCGCCGCATCCGCCTGGATGCCTGCGGAGACGGACGCCTCGCCGCCGGCGATCGCGATGCTCTTCACATCGAGATCGGTCAGCAGCTTCTTCGTCGCGGCGTCGAGCGATGCGGATGAGCCCTTCACCAGGATCACCGGACCCTCGCCATCGATCGCAGCACCCGCCGACAGGGCGTCGGCGAACGTCGTGCCCGCCGACAGGACGGCGGTCGGGGCACCCGAAGGGAAAGCGGCCTTCGCGATGTTCCGCGACGCCTCGTACCGGTCAGCACCACCGATCCGGGTGACCGTGCCGAGCTTCGCGAGCGACGCCTCGACGTTGGCCGACACCGTCGCGGTCCCGCCCACGATCACGATCTTGGTAGCACCGAGCCGCTTGATCTCAGCTGCGACACCTGCAGGCAGGTCGGCCGTGGTGGTCAACAGGATCGGCGCCCCGGCGACCGTCGCCGCGGGAGCTGCGGAGAGCGCATCCGGGAACACAGCTCCCGAAGCCACATAGACGGTCGACGACCCGGAGGCGAACCCGGCCTTCGACGTGTTCACCGCGACCTCGTACCGGTCCGCACCCGCGATCCGATCCACCTCGACATCAGGCTCCGGCTCAGGCGTCGGCTCCTCGCGGACGATCGAGATGCGGTACTCCTCGGCGGTGGTGTGGTCCTGCGCCAGCGACCGCAGCACGACCGCCGTGGGGGCGTCACCCGGAGCCACGGCCACCGAGCGGGCCACCGTGTCGTCGATCAGGATGCCGTCGACGTAGACGAGGCCGCTCGGCACCGCCGGGTCGGCGTCGAGCGAGACCGAGGTCGCGCCCTCCGGCACGGTGATCGTGTAGTCGTTCACGCCGTCGGCGAGCGCCGGGGCGAGCGTGCCGCCCTCGACGCGGAGCGCCGCGAGGCCGGCATCGGTGCCGAACGCCGTGGTGGTCGTCGTGTAGACCCCGAACACGCCTCCGACGTAGCTCGTGCCGTTGCCCTGGAAGCGCACGGTCACCACCGGGATCTTCTCGCCGTCGGCATCGAGCACGTAGGCGCCGTTCTGGTCGCGCTTGTAGCTGTCGGCCTCCTCGAGGCCCGCGAGCACGGCCGCCGGGATCTCGTCGTACTGGATGTACCAGGTGTCCGAGCCCTGCGCGTTCGAGACGCGCTCGGTCTTGAGCTTCACGTCGTTGAGGTAGACGTCGAAGGTGCGCCCGTCGTCGCCGCCGTAGTAGCGCACGCCGAGGTAGTTCTTCGGCGCATCCGGATCGACGATCATGTCGTACTGGAAGTACGCATCCGTCGCCCGCTCACCGTCGCGGTAGCCCTGGCCGCGCCAGACACCCGTGCTCGACTTGTTGAACTCGTAGTTCTTGTCGGCCTCGCTGTTGTTGTTGTCGAACGAGGTGAGCGAGTCGGTCGTCATCTCGGCGATCCGCAGCTTCTCCTTGTCGCTCAGGATGAGCGCCTGCGCCTCGGCCGAGTCGGGCTCGATGAGGTTCAGGTAGATCGCGTATCTAGCGTTGTAGAGGTTGTACCAGGGGCGGAACACGAGCGCCTCGGAGGCCGGATCGGCGTTCTGGAGCCCGAACCGCATGGTCGACGTGCCGTTGAGGTCGGCCCCGTCGTCGAGCCGCACGAGGTTCTCGGCGATGGCCGCCTTCCAGGCCTCGGTGTCGGCCACCACGATGTTGTCGTTGACCGACTTGTCGGCCACGCTCATGCGCACCAGCACTCCGGCCACGTAGTCGGCGTCGACGTTGGTGCGGTTGAGCTCGGTCGCCAGCAGCACGGGGCCGTATCGGAACGCCACCCAGTCGGGGTTCTCGGTGCCGTCGTCGACGGTGACCGCGGCGGGCAGCGTGTACTGCAGGCTGTCCCCCGCGCTCACCGGCACCACCACGTAGCCCTCGCTCGTGAGCGCCGCGACATCCTGCACCACGCCGTTGACGCTGAGCGACGGGGTCGCCGAGGCCCAGCCGGGCACGCGGAGGCGCAGCGTCGTGCCCTCGGGCAGTGCGCCGCCGTCGATGCTCTCGACGGTGAAGCCCACCTCGGGGTCGGCCGGCACGTTCGCTGTCTGCGTGAGCCTGAGGTTCTGCGGCTCGGAGGTGAACACCGTCGAGCGGAACATGTTCACGTAGACCGTCTCGTCCTTGCGGAAGTAGATCGAGTCGCCGAGCTTGGTGAAGCTCTCGGTGGCGGTGCCGTGGTCGCACCAGAACTCGTCCTCGGGAGCGCCGAACACCTTGGCGTACCCCGCCGCCATGGGCTGGAAGTAGGTCATCATGCCGGTCTCGGGGTTCTGCTGGGCGAGGATCGTGTTGATGTAGGTGTTCTCGTAGAAGTCGGCGTACTTCACATCCGGGTCGAGCTGGAACAACCCGTGCGTGAGCTTCAGCATGTTGTACTCGTTGCACACCTCGGAGGTGGAGTTCTCGCCGTAGCCGGAGGTGACGCCGTTGGTGGCGCGCTCGTGCAGGGTGTCGGCGCCGTGGAAGTGCTCGGACTGGCTGTTGCCGCCGTTGGCGTAGGAGTGGTCGTCGACCACCATCTGCCAGAAGTTCTCGGCCGCGGTGCGGTACATGCCGAGGTCGTCCTTCTCGGCCTGGGTGAGCGTGGCATAGAGCCGCGGGTTGTCGGTGAAGACCGTGTAGCGCTTCAGCGCACCGATGAGCTTCGGGATGGTGGTGTTGGCGTGACGGCCGTTCAGCACGTCGTTGCCGGCCGCGAGCTCGCGGAACAGCGACACCTCGTCGAAGTACTCCGCCGCCCGCTTGTGCACGGGGTTCTCGGTGAGGGCATAGAGGTTGTACAGCGCCTCGTTCATGCCGCCGTACTCGGTGTTGAGCATGCTCCCCGGATCGGCCTGACGCGACGCCCAGCCCTGCAGCCACGTACCGAAGCCACTGGCCACCTTGAGCGCTTTCGCCGAGACCTCGGGGGTGCCGAGCTCCTCGGCGTCGAGGAGGCCCGCGAGCACCTTGTGCAGGTTGTAGAAGGGCACGAGCAGGCCGTCGCGGCCGTGCGGCAGGTAGCTCGCCGGGAACGGGGAGACGTAGCCGGCGTTCGCCGGATCCTTGGCCGCGTAGGCGGTCTGCGCGCGCTCGAGGCCGTCGACCGCTGCGGTGAGCTTCTCGAGCAGCGCCGTCTTCTCGGTGGGGTCGGTCGAGGTCGAGTAGGCCTGCGAGAGCGCTGAGATGAACTGGCCGAAGAAGTGGCCCTGGAACCGGGTGCCGCTGGTGCGCTCCCAGCCGCCGTAGGGCTCGGCGGTGGGCTCGAGGCCCGCCTCGGTGTAGAACCCGGTGAGGAAGCGCTCGGGATCGAGGGTCAGAAGGTAGTCGACCATCTTCTGGTTGCCGTTCACGAGGTACGGATCCTCGAGCAGCACCTCGCTGAGCTCGGTGTCGTCGATGTAGATCGACTCCTGGGTGCCCTGGCCGGCCACGGTGACCGTGTACGCCTCCGAACGCGTCTCGCTGCCGCCGAAGCGCGCGGTGGCCGTGAGGGTGACCTCGACGTCTCCGGATGCGGGGCGCGTCACGTGCGCGAGGGTCCCGTCGACCTCGATCACCTCGGGGTCGGACGACTCCCAGGTGAGGTCGGCGCCGTTGGGTGCGACGGCGGGGAGCGGGAAGTCGGCGGTTGAGCTCGCGGGCACCGAGAGGGAGTCGAGCGCGCGCTGCGCGAGCGCCGCGGGGTCGAACGCGGGGTCGGTCTCCTGGGCGAGCGCCACGACGTCGGTCGTGGAGGCGACGGCCTCGTAGAGTCGGTAGTCGTCGAGCAGGCCCTTGACGTGCGATCCGTTGTAGGTGGGGCCGTTGAAGCCGAGGGTCTTGGTCGAGGTGGCTTCGGAGCCGAGCACGCCGGTCGAGAGGCCCGAGGCCGGGAACTTCACCGTGGAGGGCTGGAGCTCGCCGTTGCGGTAGAAGGCCACCGCCTTGGTGGCGGGGTCGTAGGTCGCGACCACGTGGGTCCAGGCATCGGCCGGGAAGAAGTCGGCCCGCGGGGCGTCGACCGCGACCTGGTAGGGCTGCGATCCGCCCGGGCCGATCGAGAGGGCGAGCGGGGTGCTGTCGCTCGCGGAGGTGAGGTACCAGCCGTCGGAGTTGTAGACGGTCTTGCTCCAGCTGAAGACCTGCTCCCCCGTCATCGCGCCGCTCGGCTTGAACCAGAACGACGCCGTGAGGCTCGAGGGCTGCAGGTAGGCGGGGGTGCCGAGCGAGATGGCGCTCGAGCCGGAGAAGGCGAAGGCCTCGCCCCGTGCGCCCTCGGAGAAGGCGGCGTCGCCCTTCTGCATCGTCACGGCGGTGCCGCGCGGGCCGGAGTCGGCGAGATCGCCGTCGAAGCGGAGGTCGAGCACCTTGGCCGCTTCGAAGGCGGCGTCGATCGCCGCGAGGGCGTCGGGAGCGGGGGCGGTGGCGACGAGGCCGCCGGCGAGGACGAGAGGGGCGGCGGCGAGGGCCACCATCCGGAGGAGTCGAGGCATCGTTGTCTCTCTTGCTGCTGTATCGGGTGCTGGACGGGCACTCAGCACGACGGCGTCGTGTGAGCGCTCACAAGCGATTGAGACTCAAAGTAGGGGCTGGCTGGGAGAGTGTCAACGCTCTCGAATATGTTGTGGAAATCGCTAAATGTGAACGCTCACATGGCGGCGCTAACAGGGGCCATACTGCTCAGTGGCGAGCACGACCCCGGGTGCCCGCCGCCGATCGCGACCTCCCGACGCGATCGGCACCTCTCAGCCCGAGGAGGACCGCAGTGCCGATGAGCGACGTCGATCGCCTGGACAGACTCCCGACGATCCCGGGCCGGCGGGCCTATTTCCGCCAGTCCGACGTCTCGTACTTCATCTCGGCCCTCGGGCCGGAGGAGTGGATCGTGGGGCTGGTGATCACCGGTGAGACGGTGGCCGTGCTGACCCCGCTGCCCGACGGCGGGTTCGAACTCACGGGGCCCGGGATCCAGCTCTCCGGCGAGAGCTGGCTGCTGCTGCTTGCGCGGCTCTGATGCCGAGACGGCGCGTCAGCGGCTTCCGCCCGCCGCCACCCGGGCGATGATCCCGTCGATGCGGCGGCGCTTCTCCTCCGGGTCGCTCACGGCGAAGACGGGCGCGTCGCCCTCGGTGACGCCCCACGGCACGAGCACGTCGAAGTCGAGGTCGCGCACGAGGGCGAGACTCTCGAGGTAGGAGTCACGGAGCGCCGGGTCGAGCACCACGGCCTTCCAGACACCGTGCTCGATCCAGATGAAGTCGCCGGTGAAGAGGAAGCGGTGGTTTCCGTCGTCCCAGAGGAACGAGCACGTGCCGGGCGTGTGCCCGGGCGTCGGGATGACCTCCAGGTCGCCGTCGATCAGCTCCCGCCCCTCGAAGACCCCCGCGATCTCGAGGTCGGCGCCCACCTCGGCCCGGTCGGCGCCGTGCATCCACATCGGCACCTCGAGCGCGGGGCGCCCGTACATCGACTCGTGCGCGTGGTTGACCAGCAGCCTCGCCGGCGCACCGAGCTCCCGGATCGCGTCGGCCGCCTCGCTCACGCCGGGCGAGTTGTAGACGATGACGTCGCCGGTCGGCCGGCGCAGCACGTACGACCGCAGGAGCACGTCGTGCTGGTAGGGCAGGCGGGACGCAGGGGTGGCCAGCAGTCCCTCGAACGGCGACTCGAGTGCGCTTCGATCCGTCACGGCGTCTCCTTCTCCTCGGCGAGGCTCTGAGGCCACGCTAGGAGCTGAAGTGCGGTCGAGGTCAAGCGGTCGAGTTCAAGCGGGCTCAGCCGGCGATGGCGGCCTCGGGCTCCGGGATGATGCGGAGGTCGCCGCGGTCGGCGGTGGCCGAGAGCTGGTTCAGCCACTCCCGGTTGAGCGGCCGCCCGTCCGGATCGTCGAGGCGGAACCGGAGCGGGATGCTCGGCGCGAGCCAGATCGTCTCCCGGCCGCTGCCGGTCGAGGCCGCGCGGATCCAGGACAGCGTGAAGCACTCCTGCCGGCGGAGGCGACCGAGGATGACCACCTTGAGGTGGGCCAGCGTGCGGTCGTCGATCTCGATGCCGTGCGGGTCGTCAGCGTAGAGCAGGACGCCCACGACTGGTGTCTTCTGTTCTGGTGACGGCTGAACGATGGAGCTCGTCCCGCTCGCGGGACTTGCTCTCGAGGAAGTCGCAGAGGAGGGAGGCGGTCTTGAGCTCTTCGCTGAGCAGCAGGAGCTCGAGGGAGTCGACCGTGATGTCGACGTCGGTGCGTGTCAGGGTGATCACGAAGCGCGACGCACCGGCCGAGGCCGGCTCGAGGTAGAGCTCGGTGTCGATTCCGCGCGGTCTCAGCACGACGAGTCCGGTGTCCTCGTCGAAACCGTCCTGGCGCAGCACCTCGATGGTGCTCGAGGTCGTGTGGGCGGCCGTGAACTCGGCGACCCACCTCGAGAGGAGGGTGTGGGTGCGGTACGGCATGAGGTGCTCCACTTCGTGACGCACCCGCGAGGTGCGCTGAAGCCATTGCAGCGCACCACGCCTCTGCTCTGCTGGGATCTGTACCGAAAACGCGTCGGAGACCGTCAGCGGGAAAGCGTGCGGCGGGGGTACTCCCCGAATCGGGCGACGTACGCGCCGGCGAACCGGCCTGGGTTCGTGAACCCCCACCGCGAAGCCACCTCGGCGACGGTGCTGTGCTCAGGGGCCAGGTTGGCGAGCTCGGCCCGCACCCGGTCGAGGCGGATGCCGCGGAGGTACTCGGTGGGGCTCACCCCGAGCTGCCGCTGGAAGGCCTGCTGCAGGCTCCGCGGCGACAGCCCCACGTGCTCGGCCACGACGCTCGTGCTGAGCGGCTCGTGGGCGTGGGCGTGCAGGAAGTCGACGGCCTGGCGGAGCCGGTGGTTGCGCGGCAGCAGCAGCTCGGGCGGCAGCACGGTGGTCTCGTGCGGGAAGGTGTCGAGCAGCGTCACGGCCGTACGGCGGGTGAGCTCGGCCATCTGCAGGGCGGTCGGCGCCTTCTGCAGGATGTGGAGGGCTGTCTCGTCGACCACCGTCTTCCAGCGCGCGAGCGCCGCCGGCGCCGGTTCGGCGGTGTGGTCGAAGCGGATCGGCGCCTGCAGCGCGTCCTCGTGCTCTGCGGCGACCTGTTCGAGGAATCCGGCCCGGAAGTGGATGAGGCTCTGCCGGTAGTCCTTGAACTCGAAGGCGAACGGTCGCCCCGTCGGGAACATCGCCGGGCGGCCGAGGGTGAGCTCCGTCTCGTCGCGCCCGATGTCCATCACCCCGGAGCCGCCGAGGATCCACGACACCACGTACTCGTTCTCGGGCTGGATGGAGCCCTGGATCGAGCCGAGGAACATCGACGACCGCAGGGTCATGTTCTCGTCGCCCGCCACGGTGTACCGATAGGCGAAAGACTCGTCGCTGAGCTCCGCGACGAACCCCGATCCGGTGTAGTCGTCCTCGTACATGGCGCGGGCCTCGTCGAGGTCGCGCCCGCCCATCCCCGCCCGGGAGACGGAAAGTTCCTCACTCATCGAGACGAATCATGACACACCGGGGGCGTGGAGTCAGGCCCCTTCGGATCCTCGGCCGGCTCCCGAACCCAGGAGCCTCGTGAGCGTCCTCGTGAGCGGCCGTTCGAACGACACGGGCACCCGCGCCTCGACGACCTCACGGGCCTCCAGCTCGAGCCTGACCACCTCGTCGTCGAGGTGCGTCTCCCACGAGAGCACGTGCTCGAACTCCACCGAGGTCCACGCTCCGGCGCCGGATGCCCGCACCACGACGCGATCGCCGAAGATCACCACGGAGTCGTCGCAGGCGAGGGCGTCGGAGTGGCACTGGAACACGATCGCCCCGTCGTCCAACCAGGGAGTCGCTGCTTGGAAGTCGCCCCATCGCCACGATCCTGAGGGTGCGCTCGAGGTGGACACCACGATCCCCTCCGACGAACCCCCGGCAACCCGTCACCCCCACCCTGCACCATCGGCACCGCGAGGCGCACCCCGAGCCGCACCGTGAGGCCCGAAACCGCGTCCGCACCGGATGCCCGTGCGTCGATATGCTTCGGAGACCACCAGGGGGAGAATCATGTTCAAGCGCGGGACGAAGACGACCGACGGATCGATGACGGGTGCCGGGGCGCACCAGCTCGACGAGGAGAAGACACGAGGGCTGAACCGGCGGGCACTGCTCGGCCTCGCCGCCGCCGGTGGGGTGGGAGCGGCGCTCAGCGCCGGCAACCCCGCCGCCGCCAGCGCCGCCGTGCGTGGTGCCGCGTTCGGGTCGGTTCCGGCCGCGCCCGCCCACGCGCCGTCGGCCACGACCGCCGTGAGCCTGGTGCCGTTCCCGCAGCAGGACGACCTCAACTTCCAGACCCTCTTCAACTACGGCGAGATCGCCTACCGCTCCGGCGAGGCCGGCGAGGTCTCGGTCGCCGTCGCCGCGGTGCAGGCCGCGATCACGGCGGCGGGCACGACCGCCATCCCCGCCTACCAGCCCTACAACGCCACCTTCGAGGCGCTGGCCGCGAGCACCAAGGCCGAGGCCGACGCCGAACTGGCGGCAGGCCGTCTCACGACCGCGCGCGACCGGTACCTGCGGGCCGCCGCCTACTACAACAGCGTGATGTACTTCATCACCGGCGGCGACACCCCGGGCCGCGAGGGCGAGGTCTACGGACTCATGCAGGCGTGCTGGGCCTCCGCCGCCGCCCTCCTCGAGCCGGTCTTCGAGCGCGTCGAGATCCCCGCGATCGTGCGGTTCCCGAACAAGGACGGCGTCGTGAGCACCCGCTCCGTCACCCTTCCGGCCTACTGGTCGCGCGCCGCCGGCGAGGGCCGGCCCACCGTGATCGTGAACAACGGCAGCGACGCCCAGCTCATCGACACGTACTCCTTCGGGGGCGCCGCCGGCGTCGACCGAGGCTACAACGTGCTCATGTTCGAGGGCCCCGGCCAGGGCACGCTCCTGTTCGAGCAGGACATCCCGTTCACCCCCTACTGGCAGGACGTCGTGACTCCCCTGGTCGACTTCATCGTCGCCCAGCCGGGCGTCGACGCCTCGAAGATCGCCCTCACCGGCTGGAGCTTCGGCGGTGCCCTCGTGATGCGCGCGGCCGCCGCCGAGCCCCGCCTCGCCGCGGTCGTGGCCGATCCGGCGTTCTACGACGTGGGGGCCGAGTTCGACGAGCTCAAGAACGCCGTCATCGGCGCCTTCGGCAGCTTCAGCAACGAGAACTGGGCCGAGCTCTACCAGTACTCGGACGTCTACGGCCCCATGGGTCAGCTCTCGCTCAACTTCCTCGTGAACAAGCGCGGCGAGATCTTCTCGTCCGAGATCCACCAGCTCGCCCTCACGAAGACCTTCAACACCGACATCGTGGGCATGCTCGACCTCATCGCGACCTACGACGTGACCCAGGAGCAGTTCGGTGCCATCACCGCGAACGCCCTCCTCGTGCGGTACGCCACCGACCAGTTCGCGCCCGAGGACCCCTCCCCCCAGGTCGCCGCCTGGCTCACGAAGGCCGCGTCGGTCGAGCGCCTCGTGCTCACGCCCGAGCAGGGCGCCGACCAGCACTGCTCCCCCGCCGCGCCCCAGGTGCGCAACGAGGCCGTGTTCGCGTGGCTCGACCGCGTGCTCGCCGTGGCGCCGGCGCCGGGCCCCGTGCCGGTTCCCATCGTGCCTCCCGCCCCGCCCGCTCCCCCGGTGGGGCCCGCAGGCAGCGGCGAGCTGGCCGCCACGGGAGCATCGGCATCGGCCGCACCGGT
>NZ_JAHFUY010000054.1 GCF_023264895.1 Herbiconiux sp.
CAGAAACTGAACGCCGTGAAGCACTCCCGAGTTGGCTGCACTTCTACAATCAACACAGATTCCACTCCGCAATCGGAGCCCCACCCATCAGCAGACTCAACAACCTACCTGGGCATCACAACTAGAGCAGGGCGCCCCTCCCACGAGTGGGCGGTTTCGGCCCCAAAGCGCACGAATTCGCGCAGAAACTGCCCACTCGTGGGAGGTCTCAGGGGGTCGCGAGCTGGAGGGCCGACCAGAGCTCGGTGCGGGCCGCGAAGGTGTCGAGGTCGAGGCCCAGCAGGGTCTCGGCCGCGCGCACCCGGTTGCGCAGGGTGTGGCGGTGGGTGCCGAGCTCGCGCGCGGCCGGATCCCACGCGCCGTTGTGCTGCAGCCACACCCGCAGGGTCGTGAGCGCCGTGTCGCGCTCGGCCGGGGGCAGGTCGATCAGCGGCTGCAGCATCCGCCTCGCCACCCGGTCGCCGCCCGAGGCCACGAGCAGGCCGTGCATGCCCTGCTCGGCCAGCTGCTCGAAGAGCACCACGGAGTTCTCGCGCGTGACGCTGCCGGCCGCGTGCCTGGCCTCGCCGAGGCCCCGCGCGAGCTCGTGCCACGGCACCGGGCCCGAGACGCCCGCCGCGAGCCCGTGCCGGGCGAGCAGGGCCTGGGAGGCCGCGAGGTCGTCGTGCGGGGTGACGATGAGGATCTCGTCGTCGCGCTCGGCGAAGAACAGGCGACCGCTGTTCTCGTCGGCCTGCAGCTCGAGCTCGTCGAGCAGCGCCTGGCCGTGCACCTCCCCCACCACGGTCGCGAGCCGCACGGGCTCGGGCGGCAGCGGCCCCCAGAGGCCCACGGCGGTGCGGTCGGCCACGTCGACGACGCCGGAGAGCACGAGCTCGAAGAGCCCTGTGCGAAGGCGCCGCCTGGCCGCATCGAGGCCGCGGCGCTGCTCGAGGGCGATGCTCGCGAGCCCGATCACGCTCGCCACGAGGTCGTTCCCCGCGGCGTCGAGGGGCTCGGAGGCGCCCACGGCGAGCACTCCCCGCAGCCGCCCGCGCTGGCCGAGCGTCTGCAGCGAGATGCCGCCGCCCGCCTCGATGATGCTGAGCCCGGCCCGCGAGCCCCGGCCGAGCGCAGACGTCACCGCCTCCGCCACGACGTCGGCGAGGTCGGAGGGCACGCCGCGGAGGCCGGGGACGCGCAGCACGGTGCCGGCCGAGTCGAACAGCGCCACCCAGCAGTCGAGCCGGCGCGAGAGCTCGAGCAGGATGGCGCCGAGGCCGTCGACGCGGAGCGCGGCACGGGCGACGGCGCGCTGGGCGTCGAGCGACCACTCGAGCCGCTCGCGCTGCTCCTCGGCGATCGTGTCGGCGATCGAGCGCACGATGCCGATGAAGGGCGTGCGTTCGTCCATCACGAGCAGCGGGAGCTCCGTGGCGGCGCAGGCCTCCACGAGGGCGGGCGGCACCTCGTCGTGCACGACACCGGTGGCGAAGCCGAGGGCCCGGATGCCGCGGGCCTTCAGGCGGTCCACGTAGGCGCGCTCGGGGTCGCGGGCGCCGTCGGGGAGGGCACGATCGGCACCCGTGGCGTGCGGGGGCGCAGTGGCATGCAGGGGCGCAGCGGCGTGAGGGCCGGCGGCGCCCCGCACCTCGACCGCGAACTGGGCGCCGTCGGTCAACAGGAGCTGGCCCTCGTCGAGCCACGGCGTCGGGTCAGCCAGATCGGAGCTGTGCGCCCACGTGATCGACGCCTCGAGCCGCTCGTCGCCCTCCCGCCACGGGCCCGGCGCGAGCTCGAGCCGGAACCGCGGATCCCGCAGCAGACTCCGCACGCTCGGGGGCATGGCCGCTCCTTCCGCGCCGACAGCTCAGGCCTCCAAGCCTACCGAGGCGTCCACCGGCCGAGGGCTAGGGTGGGGCCAGGCTCGAGCGAGCGGAGTTGCCTCGAGCAACCGGAGGTGGCATGAGCGACGAGGACGACGTGCGGCGGCTGGCGCTCGCCCTTCCTGCCACGGAGGAGCGCACGGCCTACGGCACGCCCGCGTTCTACGTGGGCCGGACGATGTTCGCGCGCGTGCACGACCAGCCGGGCGTGCTCGTCTGCTGGCGGGCCGACCTCGGCGAGCGGGAGGCGCTCCTGCAGCGCGATCCGTCGGTCTTCTTCACCACCCCCCACTACGACGGCCACTCGAGCGTGCTCGTGCGCCCCGAGCGGATCGCGCCCGCCGAGCTCGCCGAGCTGCTGCAGGAGGCGTGGGAGGCCCGCGCCACGAAGCGGCTGCTCGAGGCGGCCTCCCGGGAGCACCCGGGCTCCCCCGACGCCGGATGAGCGCGGCGCTGCCGTTCGAGACGATCGTCGCGCGCCTGAGGGCCGCCGGCTGCGTTTTCGCCGAGGACGAGGCGCGGCTGCTCCTCGAGGCCAGCGCAGAGGAGGCCAGCGCAGAGGAGGCCGGCGCGGAGGAGGGCGCCCGCAGCTCCACCGCGCTCGAGCAGCTCGTGCGGCGCCGCGTGGCCGGCGAGCCGCTCGAGCACCTGCTCGGCTGGGCGGAGTTCGACGGTCTCCGCATCGCGGTCGGCCCCGGCGTCTTCGTGCCCCGGCGCCGCACCGTCTTCCTGGTGGCCTCTGCCGTGCCGTTCGTGCGGCCGGGCGCGGTGGTCGTCGACCTGTGCTGCGGAACGGGAGCGGTGGGGGCGGCGATCCTGGCCCGCTCCCCGGAGCCCCTGGAGCTGTGGGCCTCCGATCTCGATCCGGCCGCGGTGGCGAGCGCGCAGCAGAACCTCGGCGCGGGTCGTGTGCTCGAAGGCGATCTGTTCGAGCCGCTCCCCGCTCGGCTCGCGGGGCGGGTCGACGTGCTCGTCGTGAACGCGCCCTACGTGCCCACCGACGCCATCCGCACCATGCCGCCGGAGGCCCGGCTGCACGAGGCCCACGTCGCACTCGACGGCGGCGACGACGGGCTCGACCTGCACCGCCGCATTGCCCGGGAGGCACCGCACTGGCTGGCTCCCGGCGCCCGCCTCCTGATCGAGACGAGCCGCTCCCAGGCCAAGCGGACCGAGGGCCTGCTGGCCGATGCGGGTCTCACCACCCGCATCCGCCGATCGGCCGCCTTCGACGCGACGGTGGTGGTGGCCGAGCGGCCGGGCACCGCTCGCTCTAGGCTCGGAGCATGACCGACCGCGCACTCGTCGGGCCCGTGCAGCCGCCCGAGCTGCATGTGATGAGCTTCAACATCCGCCGCCGCCTGCCGAGCCTCGGCCCCGCCATCGGGCCTCGCAGCGCCGACCGCTGGGGCGTGCGGGTGCCGGCCCTCACCACGATTCTCGCCACCGAGCGGCCGACCGTGCTCGGAACCCAGGAGGTGCTGCCCGGCCAGGATCGCGCGCTCAGCGCCGCGCTCGGCCCTGACTACCTGCGGATCGGGCACGGCCGCGACGCCGACGGCCAGGGCGAGGGCTGCCCGCTCTACTACGACGGCACCCGGCTCGAGCTCCGCCGCTGGTCGCAGGAGGCGCTCTCCGACACCCCGGATGTGCCCGGCTCGAGATCGTGGGGCAACCACACGCCGCGCACCCTCGTGCGCGCCGAGTTCACCGACCGCGCCACGGGCATCCGCTTCGTCGCGATCAACACGCACCTCGACCACATCTCGCGCCGGTCGAGGGTGCGGGCCGCCGAGGTCATCCGGGAGTCGGTGGCGTCGAGCGGACTGCCCACCGTGGTCACGGGCGACCTCAACAGCGGCGAGGGCACGGCCCCGCTGACGGCGCTCTTCGCGAACGGCGTGCTGCAGGATGCCTGGCGCGCGGCCGGCAGGCGCCTCACGGCCGACTGGGGAACCTTCCCCAACTACCGCGAGCGCCGCCGGGGGCGCAAGCGCATCGACTGGATCGCGGTCTCGGCGGGCGTCGAGGTCGACCGCGTCGGCATCGGCACGCGTCGGCCCGGCGGCGCGTGGGCCTCGGACCACCTGCCCGTGCATGCCGTCGTGCGGCTGGCGGATCCGGCATGACCGGCATGAGACCCGGCTCTGGATCCGGGACAGAGACAGGCGCCGGGACGGGGCCAGGGCCGGGGACAGGGCCCCGCAGCCCCGGCCGCCGCATGGTCGACCGGTTCCTCCGCCCACCGAGCGGCCCCGCCGAACTCGCCGCCGACGCCCTCCGGGTGCTCGCCGGCATCGGCGTCGTCGTGGCGGCGGTCTTCTTCGGCCCCACCGACGCCGGAGTGCTGGCCTTCGTGCTGCCCGGACTCCTCCTCCCCCGGCTGCTCGGGGTGCGGGCGGGGTTCGACCTCGTCTACAGCGGCGTGCTGCTCGTGGCCGGCTGGAGCAACGTGCTCGACCTCTACACGAGCGTGGCGTGGTGGGACGTCGTGGTGCACCTGACCTGCACGGCCGTGATCGCGCTGATGCTCTACCTGCTGCTCGCGGAGCTCGGCATCGTGCCGCCCCCCGCCCGGGCCGGATCCGCCCAGGCCCGCCCTGCCCAGGCCCGACCCGCCCAGGCCACCGCCGTCGTGCTCACGGCGGCACTCGGCCTCGCCGTGAGCGCGCTCTGGGAGATGGTCGAATGGTTCGGGCACGCGTTCATCAGCTCGGAGATCTTCGTGGAGTACGACGACACGATCGGCGACATGGCGGTGGGCGGGCTCGGCGCGGTCATGGCCGGAGTCGTGCTCGCTCGGGTGCGACTGCTGCGGCGAGACGAGGATGCCGGCGGATGACCTTCCGCGACCAGCGCAGCCACGGCAGCTCCCGCGGCCAGTGCGCGAGCACCGTGCGGAAGCCGCGCCGGAAGCGGGTGGGCAGCGTTCCCGCCTCGGTGAAGGGCCTCGCCGAGATCTGCACCGTGAGGCCCCGCGCGTAGCGGATGCGCCCCCGCACCCCGAGGTGGAACGCGAGGTCGAGGTCGTCGTGCAGCTCGGGATCCTGCCGGTGCACGGTGCCGGAGACCCGCTGCCAGGCGCTCCGGCGCATGGCGAAGTTCGAGCCGAACAGCGGCACGTGCCCGAGCGCCGGGGCGAGGCTCAGGTGGTAGGCGCCCAGGTAGAGCGCCGCGCCGGCCCGGCCGATGCTGCGCGGCAGACCGGAGAAGGCGGCGCCACCCGTGACGGCGGCGAGGTCGGGCTGATCGCGGAAGCGGTCGCCGATCCGCTCGATCCAGTCATCGGAGGGGATGCTGTCGGCGTCGAGCCTGGCGATGATCTCGCCCTCGGCCTCGTCGTAGCCGGTGGAGGCGGTGGCCGGGATGCCCGGCCGCTGCTCGCACACCACGCGCGCACCCCGGTCGAGAGCGAGACCGCCCGAGGCGTCCGAGGAGACGTTGTCGACCACCACGATCTCGCTCGGCGCGACCGTCTGGCGGGCGAGGGCGGCGAGGCAGCGCTCGAGATGCTCGGCGTCATCCTTCACCGGGATGACCACCGAGATCGGAGGACGATCGGTCATGGCGACGACGTGTCCGGTGCGCCTAGCTGTCGTAGGGGGAGCGCACGATCGCGATGAGCGCAGCGAGCCCCGTGATGACTCCGCCCAGGGTGATCAGTCCCAGCAGCGCGTACAGCAGCTCAGCCATGTGCTCTCCTTGTCGTCGACTTCAGGATACCAGTGGACATCCGGGGCGCTCGCTCGGCCGGCCCGCCTGCTGATCGTGGGCGAAACCTCGCCGACCGGGCATCGGTCGCCGTAGGGTGTGCGGCATGGCTGCGGAGTTGACGCTGGGCGCGGAAGAAGAGCTCCACCTGATCGATCTCGAGAGCGGGAAGCTCTCGGCGCGGGCACCGCAGATCCTGTCGAGGCTGCCCGCCGGCAGCTACTCGGCCGAGATCCAGCGCACGACGGTCGAGACGAACACCGACGTGGTCACGAGCCTCGACGGCCTGCGGCAGGAGCTGCTGCGGCTGCGGAGGGGCGTGATCGACGCCGCCTCGCCCGACGGCATCGGGATCGCGTGCGTCGGCACCGCCCCGCGCTCGGAGTTCGCCGACTTCGAGCTCACGAGCACCGGCCGCTACGGCCGCATGCAGGAGCAGTACCGGATGCTCGTCGACGAGCAGCTGATCTGCGGCACCCAGATCCACGTCGGGGTCTCGGATCGCGACCTCGCCGTCGACATCGCCCAGCGGGTCTCCCGCGATCTTCCCGTGCTGCTCGCCCTCTCGGCGAGCTCGCCCTACTGGAACGGCGCCGACACCGGCTACTCGAGCATCCGCTCGATCATCTGGCAGCGCTGGCCGAGCGCAGGCTCCACCGGCCCGCTCTCGAGCGCCGCCGAGTACGACGAGCTGCTCGGCGACCTCATCGCCACGGGCGTCATCGCCGATTCGAAGATGGCGTACTTCGAGGTGCGCCCCTCGTCGCACGCCCCCACCCTGGAGCTCCGGGTGTGCGACGCCTGCCCCATCGTCGACGACGCCGTGCTCATCGCCGGGCTGTTCCGGGCGAGCGTGCGCGCCGCCGAGCTCGACATCGAGGCCGGCCGGCCGATCGTCGCCGTCGCCGAGCCGATCCATCGCGCCGCCATGTGGCAGGCCGCGCGCAGCGGGCTCACGGGCGACCTGCTCGACGACACGCAGCACCCGCGCCCCACGGCCGCCGCGCACGCGGTGCGCCACCTCATCCGGCGCCTGCGGCCCCAGCTCGAGGAGCTCGGCGACTACGACGAGGTGGTGGAGCTCGCGTTGACGCTTCTCGCACGCGGCAACTCGGCCGACCGGCAGCGGGCAGCGTTCGCCGAGCGCGGCGAGCTGGCTGAGGTGGTGAAGCTCGTGGTGGAGGAGACCCAGGGCCCCGCGTCGGGCATCCCGCCGGGCGTTCCGGCACTCCGCACCTACCCGAGCCGCGCCGGCGACGAGGCCGTGGGGCCAGGATCGCGCCCGCGCCCCGCCTACGAGGAGATCGTGGGCTACTTCGAGAACCTCCCCGAGGGCCTGGTGGCCGAGCGGCTGACCGCCGCCGAGACCTGGATCGACGAGCACGAGCTCACCTTCGCCGCCGCCGACGGTCCGCGCCCCTTCGCCGTCGACCTCGTGCCGCGCGTGCTGAACAGTCACGAGTGGGCGGCCATCAGCGCGGGAGTGCTGCAGCGCGCACGGGCGCTCGAGGCCTTCCTCGGCGACGTCTACGGCGAGCAGCGGATCCTGCGCGACGGGGTCATCCCGCGGCGCACCGTCGAGGGGGCGCCCGGCTGGCACGACGGCGGCCGAGCACTCCCGCCGGGGTCGCTCCGCTCGGCCGTGATCGGCTTCGACCTCGTGCGCAACGAGTTCGGCGGCTGGCGCGTGCTCGAGGACAACCTGCGGAACCCGAGCGGCGCCGCGTACGCGATCGCCATCCGCTCGCTCATGGACGAGGTGGCTCCGGGCGTGCCCCGACCGGAGCGGATGCTCACACCCGGCGGCACCTTCGACCTCCTGCGCGAGGCGGTCTCGGGGGGCGGGACGACGGGTTCCGCCGCCCTCCTCTCCGCCGCCCTCCTCTCCGCTGCGCTCCTTTCTTCGGGCCCCGCGAGTGGCGCCTGGTTCGAGCACCGCGCGCTCGCGGAGGGCGCCGGTCTCCGGCTGCTCGGCCTCGACGACGTCGAGGTCTCGGGCGGGCGGGTGGTCGAGGCCGCCACGGGCACGGCCCTCGACGCGCTCTACCTGCGCCTCGACGGCGAGCTCCCGGACGCCGTGGACTCGCGGGGCACCCGGATCGGCGAGCAGATCATGCAGGTCGCCGCCGCCGGCCGGGTGCGCCTCGCGAACGCCCCGGGCAACGGGGTGGCCGACGACAAGGCGATGTACTGCAACGTGCCCACCCTGATCGGCTACTACCTCGACGAGCGGCAGCTGCTCGAGCAGGTGCCCACCTACCGCACGAGCGACGAGGCGGAACGGCGGGCCGTGCTCGAGCGGGTGGGCGAACTCGTCACGAAGCCCGTCGACGGGCACGGCGGCGAGGGCGTGCTGATCGGCCCCGCCGCCGGTGCCGCCGTCGTGGCCGAGCGGCGGGCCGCGATCGCCGCCGACCCCGACGCCTGGGTGGCGCAGGAGGTCGTGCCGCTGTCGTCGCATCCGACGTTCTCGCGGGCCACCTCCTCGGAGGCCGGTGCCGGCATCGACGGGGCACGGGGCGGTGTGCTCGAACCGCGCCACGTCGACCTGCGCGTGTTCGTCTACGCCTCCCCCGGGTCGCCCGACGGCTTCGTGGTGGCTCCGCTCGCGCTCACCCGGGTGGCACCGGCGGGGAGCATGGTCGTCAACTCGTCCCGCGGAGGCGGGGCCAAGGACACCTGGATCGTGGCATCGGAGACCCTCTCCGCCGCCGACGGCGATCCGGACGAGGAGGTCTGAGATGTGCGGATTCGCCGGTGAGCTCCGGTTCGACGGGTCGAGCGCCGATCTCGGTGCCGTCGACCGCATGACCGCCTGCCAGCGCCACCGCGGGCCCGACGGCACGGGACTGTGGTCGAACGGCCCCGCCGCCCTCGGGCACCGCCGGCTCTCGATCATCGACCTCAGCGCCGCCGGCGCCCAGCCCATGGTCGACTCGGCGCTCGGCCTCACGATCGCGTTCAACGGCTGCATCTACAACCACCGGGAGCTCCGCGCCGAGCTCGAGGGCAAGGGGCACCGCTTCTTCTCCACCTCGGACACCGAGGTCATCGGCAAGGCGTATGCCGAATGGGGCATGGACTGCGTCAGCCACCTCCTCGGCATGTTCGCGTTCGTGATCGTGGAGCACGCGTCGGGCCGCGCGATGCTCGCGCGCGACCGCCTGGGCATCAAGCCGCTCTACCTCGTCGAGGGCTCCGGCCGGCTCCGCTTCGCCTCCACCCTCCCCGCACTGCTCGAGGGCGGCGGCGTCGACACCTCGATCGACCGGGAGGCGCTGCAGCACTACCTGACCTTCCACTCCGTGGTGCCCGCGCCCCTCACGATCCTCGCGGGGGTGCGCAAGCTCCCGCCCGCGACCGTGCGCCGCATCGAGCCCGACGGCTCGTCGACCGAGCACGTGTACTGGCGGGCCGACTTCGAGCGCGACCCGGCGCGGGTGGGCTGGAGCGACCGCGACTGGCGGGAGGCCGTGATCGCGAGCCTCCGCACCGCGGTCGAGCGCCGCATGGTCTCGGACGTGCCGGTGGGCGTGCTGCTCTCGGGCGGCATCGACTCGAGCCTCGTGGTGGCGCTGCTGGCCGAGGCCGGGCAGAGCGGGCTGCAGACCTTCAGCATCGGCTTCGACTCGGCCGGCGGCGAGTCCGGCGACGAGTTCGAGTACTCGAGCCTCGTGGCGGAGCGCTTCGGCACCGACCACCACCGCATCCCCATCGACAGCTCGCGGCTGCTGCCGGGCATCGACGCCACGGTCTCCGCGATGAGCGAGCCGATGGTCAGCCACGACTGCGTGGCCTTCCACCTGCTCTCGGAGGACGTCTCGAAGTCGGTCAAGGTGGTGCAGTCGGGCCAGGGCGCCGACGAGGTGCTCGGCGGCTACGACTGGTACCCGCCGCTCGCAGACGTGCCGCGCGCCGACGCCGTGGAGGCGTACTCGCGAGTGTTCTTCGACCGCCGCTGGCCCGAGCTCACCCGGCTGCTGAACCCGGCCTGGCTCGAGGGCGCCCCGGTCGACGCCCCCACCGCGTTCATCCGCCGCCGGTTCGCCGAGCCCGGAGCGGAGACGGCCGTCGACGCCGCGCTCCGCAACGACACCACGGTCATGCTCGTCGACGATCCGGTCAAGCGCGTCGACAACATGACCATGGCGTGGGGCCTCGAGGCGCGGGTGCCTTTTCTCGACCACGAGTTCGTGGAGCTCGTGGCCGCGATCCCGCCCGAGCTGAAGCTCAGCGACGGCGGCAAGGGCGTGCTCAAGCGCGCGAGCCGCGGCATCGTGCCCGACGAGGTGATCGACCGCACCAAGGGCTACTTCCCGGTGCCCGCCATCCGCCAGCTCGAGGGGCCCTACCTCGAGCGCGTGCGCGCCGCCCTCACCGATCCGGCGGCCCGCGACCGCGCGCTGTTCGACGGCGGCACCGTCGAGGCCCTCCTCGCCGACCCCAACACCACCCGCACCACGCTCGGCTCGAACGCCCTCTGGCAGCTCGCGCTGCTGGAGATGTGGCTGCAGGAGCACGGAGTCCGATGAGCCTCGCCGAGCAGCTCGTGGCCGCCTGGGGCAGCTGGGGGCCGTCGATGACCCCGGATGCCGACCGCGTGGCGTTCATCAGCGACCGCGGCGGGTCGCCGGAGGTCTGGGTGCAGGACGTGCCGGCGCCAGGCGCGACCGACCTGCCCGAGGCCAGGCGGGTGTCGTTCGGCGACGACCCCGTGATCGCGGTCAGCTGGTCGGCCGACAGCGCCTGGCTCGCCTGCGCGGTGGCGACCGACGGCGGCGTGCGCACCCAGGTCTGGGTCGTGCGGCCCGACGGCACCGACGCCAAGCGCGTCTCGGGCCCGCGCGAGCGGCACGCCGAGCTGGGGCCGTGGACGAGGAGCGGGCATCGCGTGGTCGTGACCGTGCCCTCGGCCGAGCCCGGCGAGCCCACCCGCGCCTATCTGGCCGACCCCGCATCCGGTGAGCTCGACCTGCTCGCGGTGGGCGACCTCATCCACGTGCTCGACCTCTCGGCCCATGAGCGGATGCTCGTGATGCGCGACGGTCCGCGCGGGCACGAGTTCTGCGTGGTCGTCGACAGGGAGACCGACGACGACCACCCCGTGATGCCGCACCCGGCCACGGGGGCCACCGAGGTCGCCTTCATCCGCCCCTCCCCTCCCGGCGAGTCGGCGCCCGGCATGGTCTACGCGGCGACCGAAGTGGGGCTGCCGAGGCACCAGCTCATCGCCTACCCCGTCGACCCCGCCGACTGGTCGCGGCCGCCGCGCGTGCTCGCCGAGCGGCCCGACGCCGAGCTCGAGGCCCTCGACGCCGACGACGAGGGCCGGCTGCTGCTGCTGGTCTGGAACGTGGAGGGGCGCAGCGAGCTCGAGCTCTACGACACGGCGAGCGGGCGGTTCGAGCCCGTGCCCGGCCTCCCTGGCGCCGTCGCCACGAGCCCCGTGCTCAGCCGCGACGGCAGCAGCGTGCTGCTCGCCGTGGAGGGGCCGCAGCGGCCACGCGAGCTCTGGCGGCTCGACACCGCGGGCTTCGCCTGGACGCGGGTGACGGCCGTGCCCGAGCTGCCGCCCGTGCGGCTCGTGGTGCCCACCCTCGAGCGCTACCGCTCGCGCGACGGCCTCGAGATCACCGGCTGGCTCTACGGCGTGCCCGAGAGCACCGCCGTCTCCTCCCCCACCGGGCCGTGGCTGCTGCGCTCGCCCGAGCCGCCCGAGGTGCCGGGAGCGGCGATGCTGCACCTGCACGGCGGCCCGGAGTCGCAGGAGCGGCCCACCTTCAGCCCGCAGCACCAGGCGCTCGCGGCCTCGGGTGTGGCCGTCTTCGCGCCCAACGTGCGCGGCTCCTCGGGCTTCGGCCGCGAGTTCGTGCACGCTGACGACGTGCACGGCCGGCAGGGTGCGTTCGACGACGTGACCGCCGCCGCCAGGCACCTCGTCGAGATCGGCGTCGCCGCTCCCGACCGCATGGCCGTGACGGGCCGGTCGTACGGCGGCTACCTCACGCTCGCGGCCCTGGCGTTCACCCCCGGCGTCTTCGCGGCGGGGGTCGACATCTGCGGCATGTCGCACCTGCTGCACTTCTACGAGGAGACGGAGCCCTGGATCGCGGCGGCCGCGGTGACGAAGTACGGGCATCCGGATGACGACCGCGAGTTCTTGAGGTCGATCTCCCCGCTCGAGCAGGCCGAGCGCATCCGGGTGCCGCTGCTCGTCGTGCACGGCGAGCTCGACACCAACGTGCCGATCGGGGAGGCGCACCGCATCGTGGCGGCGCTGCGGGCCCTGGATCGGCGCGTGGCGTACCTCGAGCTCGAGGGCGAGGGGCACGAGTATCGCCGCGCGTCGTCGCGGCTCGAGCTGATCGAGACGATGCGGGCGTTCCTGGCGGATGCGCTGGGGGTGGGCGGTTAGCCCGCGGGGGCGTGCTGGAACGAGAGCGCGTAGATCGTGGGCGCACCCTCGAGCGCGAGCTCGGTCACGAGGCCTTCGGTGGGGGTGGTCGCGTCGAAGGCGATCGTGCTGTTCTGGCAGACGACCGGATCGGACGTGGGCTGCCCGTCGAGCGTCGACGTCTCGACCGTGATGGTGCCGTCTCCGCGGCAGGCGATCTGCACGACGTAGGAGCCCGCCTCGGCGCTGTTGTCGGTGCTCCGGTGGTTCTTGGCGGTGTGCTCGCTCATCCAGCCGGAGAAGGCGGAGGCGAAGCCCTCGGAGTCGGCGTCCGGCACGGCGGCCTGCGCCCAGTCGCGGATGCCCTCGGCCTCGAAGGGGAGCTGCGCCTCCTCGGCCGCAGCGGCCTCCTCGGCCTGGGCTTCGCCGGCTGCGGTCGGATCGGGCGTGGGGGTGCTCGTCGGGGTCGCGGTCTGCGATCCGCCGGCCGCCGGGGTGCCTGGCGCCTCGGCCTCGGCGGCGCATCCGCTCGCCGTGAGGAGCGCCGCCGCCACGGCGATCGTTCCTCCGGCCCTGGCCGCCCTGCTGATCGCCGCCCTGCCCGCAGCCGTCCTCGTCGTAGCACTGTGCTTCGAGATCATGCCCAGCACGGTAGTGACCGAAGGTCGATGCCCCCTCCGAGCGGTCAGGAGGCCGTGGTGGTAGCTTTCGCGAACCGGCGCGGCATGCGCAGCGCGAAGAGCGACGCGGCCGCCATGAGCACGAACGCCGAGCCGAACGCCGCCGGGAACCCGAACGCATCCACCAGCAGCCCGGCGGCGAGCGGCCCCACGATGGCCCCGGCATCGGCCACCGCCTGGAACACCGCCACGGGCTGACCGCCACGTCCGCCCGCGGCGTCGCCCACGGAGGCCGCGGGAGCGGTGCCCATGAACGCGGCGGCCGCGCCGTAGATCGAGAGCAGCACGATCAGGAGCCAGAGCGAGTCGACGAACGGGATCGCGATCATGACCACCGCGCCCACCGCGAACGAGGCCACGATGGCCGGCCGCCGCCCCACGGTGTCGACGAACCGTCCCGCCGGCACGAGCGCGAGGGTCTGCACCACGGCCGCCACGGCGAACGCGATGCCCGTCCAGGCGGGCTCGCCACGGAGGCTCTCGACCACGAGCACGGGGATGAGGGCGGTGCGCACGCCCATGGCCGACCAGCCCTGCGCGAGGTTCGCGAGCAGCGCGGCCTGGTAGCGGCGGTCGCGCAGCACCTCGCGGAACGAGCGGGCCGGCTCCGCGCTCTTCACCTCGCTGCGGTCGTGCCGGCGGAGGAGGGCGAGGCCCACGCCGCCCGCCACCACGAGCGTGCCGGCGTAGAAGAAGAACGGGGCGTGCAGCGAGATGCCCGAGAGGAGGCCGCCGACCGCGGGTCCTGCCATGCCGCCGATGAGGAACCCACCCTGGTAGAAGCCCACGGCCCGGCCCCGGATCGACGGATCGGAGGAGGCCAGCAGCAGCGTCATGGCGGCCACCGAGAACATGGCCGATCCGATGCCGCCCGCGCCGCGGAGGAGCAGCACCTGCAGGTAGCTGTCGGCGAGGCCGACGAGCGCGCTCGAGAGTGCCACGATGCCGATTCCGATGGCGAGGATGACGCGTTCGCCCGCGAGGTCGACGAGCCGCCCCACGAAGGGGTTGGCCACGAGCCGCATGACCGCGAAGACGGAGACGACGGCGCCCACCTCGAGGTAGCCCACGCCGAAGCTCCGCACGTAGACGGGGAGCACGGGGATGACGACGCCGAAGCCGAGCATCACGAAGAAGGCCACCACGCCGAGCACCAGGACGTCGCGCGGGAGGCCGGCTCCTCGACCCCAGACGAGCTGTCGGAGGGAGGTGCGGCGGGTCACCGGTCAAGCGTAGGCGACCCGGTGAGGGGAGATGTCGCGAGGGGGGAAAGTGTGTGATGCGCGTGGCGAGCATCGGGGGTGCTCGGGGTATGCCACGCGCATCACACGAACGACATCGGATTCGATGTCGCGGACCGCACGGAGGGGTGTCTCCGTGGGACCGGTCCGGGTCGAGTGAGACATTACCGGCGCAGGTGCGGTTCGTCGATGGTGCGGAATCGGGCTTGTGGATAACTTTCCCGCGGCGCGGGCGGAACGAGCCGGTTTCGTCATTTCTACTCTCGACCAGGACTTTTGTGTGCCGCGTGCGCGCATCCGGAGCTGTTCTCGAGGCCTCGGAGTGCCGTTTTCGGTGGCTGGTCTTGAGCAAGACCTGAGCAAATCCTTGGGTGCACAGGTGCTGTGCGGGCGGCCGGATGGATGCCGGGAGCCGCTAGCATCCGAGCATGTGCACTCGGATCTTCTGGAATCGTGGCGATGGCGCCAAAGCTGTGAGCAGATGCATGGACTGGGCGGTGAGCGACGAGCCCGAGCTGTGGTTCGTGCCGCGCGGCACCGCGCGGACGGGCGGTCCCGATCCTGAGGCCCTCCGCTGGACCTCGACCTACTCGAGCGTGGTCGTGAGCATGTGGGGCGTCGGCTCGGTCGACGGCATGAACGAGAAGGGGTTCGCGGCGCACGCGCTCTACCTCAACCCCGAGGACGTGTCGTTCCCGGATGCCGACGGGCGGCCCGCCGTGGCGAACGCGCTGTGGGTGCAGTACCTGCTCGACAACTTCGCCACGGTGGCCGAGGCGGTGGAGCGGATCGACGAGATCCGGATCACGTCGCCGCTGTTCCGTGGGCAGGAGCTCGGCATCCACATCGCCCTCGAGGATGCCAGCGGCGACTCCGCGGTCGTCGAGCCGCTCGACGGGCGTCTCGTGGTGCACCACGGCCGGGAGTTCACGGTCATGGCCAACTCGCCCGCCCTCGACCTGCAGCTGCAGAACCTGAAGCGCTACCGCTCCTTCGGCGGCGAGCTCCCGCCGCCCGGCGACATCACGTCGAGCGACCGGTTCGTGCGGGCCGCCTACTTCCTGCACCACCTGCCGCAGCCCGACACCGCCGAGCAGGCCGTGGCGCGGGTGTTCCAGCTCATCTCGAACGTGTCGGTGCCGTTCGGCGCGCCCTACGACGACGGCGGGGTCTACCCCACCTGGTGGCACGCGGGCGCCGACCTCACGAACCGCTACTACTACTTCGGGGCCACCGAGAGCCCGAGCGTGTTCTGGATCGGGATGGACGCGATCGCCGACGGCACGGAGGTGCTGCGGCTGGATCCGCGGGACCCGTCTCTCGTGGGGGAGTCGTCGGGGCGGCTGGAGCGGGCGGCGCTGGCGTACTGAGGCTGGGGGTGGCGCGGCTGGGCTCGCGCGGCTGGGCTTGCCCGCCTGGGTGCGCGTTCGGGTGCCGCGCGTAGGGTCGGAGCATGAGCTACGTGCAGCCCGGAGAGTTCGACCGCGACACCAACTACATCGAGGACCGCATCACCCGCGACGCCCGCGACGGCTGGCCCGTGGAGGCCGGCCGCTACCGGCTGGTGGCGGCGCGCGCGTGCCCCTGGGCGAACCGCACGGTCATCGTGCGCCGGCTGCTCGGACTCGAGGATGCCATCTCGCTCGGGCTCCCCGGCCCCACGCACGACGAGCGCAGCTGGACCTTCGACCTCGACCCGGGTGGCGTCGATCCGGTGCTGGGCATCTCGCGACTGCAGGAGGCCTACTTCGCGCGGTTCCGCGACTACCCGCGCGGCATCACGGTGCCGGCGATCGTCGACGTGCCGACCGGGCGCGTGGTCACGAACGACTATCCCCAGATCACGCTCGACTTCTCCACCGAGTGGGGAGCCTTCCACCGTGCGGGGGCGCCCGACCTCTATCCGGATGCGCTCCGGGCCGAGATCGACGAGGTCAACGACGGCGTCTTCCGCGACGTGAACAACGGCGTCTACCGCGCCGGGTTCGCCGGATCGCAGGAGGCCTACGAGCGGGCGTACGAGCGGCTGTTCTCCCGGCTCGACGCCCTCACCGCCCGGCTGACGTCGCAGCGCTACCTCGTGGGCGACACCATCACCGAGGCCGACGTGCGCCTGTTCACGACCCTCGCGCGCTTCGACGCCGTCTACCACGGGCACTTCAAGTGCAACCGGTCGAAGCTCAGCGAGATGCCGGTGCTGTGGGCCTACGCGCGCGACCTCTTCCAGACGCCGGGCTTCGGCGACACGATCGACTTCGGCCAGATCAAGGACCACTACTACAAGGTGCACCGCGACATCAATCCGACCGGGGTGGTGCCCCTCGGTCCGGATCCGCGGGGCTGGCTCACGCCGCACCACCGCGAGCAGCTCGGCGGCCGTCCCTTCGGCGACGGCACCCCGCCGCCCCCGCCGCCCGCGACCGAGCGCGTGCCGCCCCTCGCGGCGGCCTGACCGCGCCTCGCACTCGCCCGCGCCGACCTGACTCCTCCGACTTGACAGTAGTTGCGCCCAAACCCGTCGACTTGACACAAGATGTGCCAAGTCGGGGCTTTTGCGCGCAACTACTGTCAAGTCGGGGCGGGCTGAGGGGCGGGGTGGAGACCCTAGGCTGAACGGATGAGCGAACTGCCCGCGAATCGCCCGCTGCGCCGACTCGGGTTCCTCACGATCGGGGTGTTCGACCCCGCCGACCCGGTCGCGGGCCACGAGGCCACGCTCGAGTCGATCGCCCTCGGCGAGCGCCTCGGCTTCGACAGCGCCTGGCTGCGATCGCGGCACCTGCAGCACGGCATCTCGTCGCCCGTGGCGGTGATGGCGGCGGCGTCGCAGCGCACGACGCGCATCGAGCTCGGCACCGCGGTGGTGCCGATCGGCCTCGAGAACCCGTTCCGGCTCGCGGAGGACCTCGCGACCGTCGACCTCCTCTCCCACGGCCGCATCAACCCGGGCTTCTCGGCCGGCACGCCGATGAACCTCGACCTCTTCCGCGACGCGATCTACCCCGACACGCACGAGCAGGAGCAGTTCGGCTACGAGCGGCTCCTGCGCTTCCGCGGGTTCGTGCGGGGTGACGCCGTGCTGGAGGAGGCACCCACCCGCGGCATCGAGGTGTTCGCGAACACCGTGCAGCCGCACTCGGCCGGGCTCGCCTCCCGCCTCTGGTACGGCGCCGGGAGTCTCGCGTCGGCGCGCTGGGCGGGCGAGAACGGGTTCCACCTGCTCACTTCGAGCGTGGTGCAGGGCGAGCACGGCGACGACTTCGCCGAGAACCAGTGGCGACAGGTGCAGGAGTACCACGCGGCGCATCCGCTCGGTGACCGGGCGCGGGTCTCGCAGGGGCTCGTCGTGATCCCGACCGACTCGGCGACCCCGGCGCAGAAAGAGCGGTACGCCGCGTACGTCGCGTCCCGGGCCGGCCGCGTGGGCGTTCCGCACGGTCCGAAGCGGATGCTGTTCGCCGCCGATCTCGTCGGGCCCTCCGCCGACATCGCCGAGGCGCTGCTGGCCGATCCGACGTTCCGGGCGGTGGAGGAGGTCGCGTTCGCGCTGCCGTTCTCGTTCGAGCCCGAGGACTATGTGCAGCTCCTGCACGACATCGCGGAGCAGCTGGCGCCGTTGCTCGGCTGGGGGCCGGGCCGTGCCGGGTAGCGCCAACTGCGCGAAAACCGCGTTCTTGGCGCAGTTGGCGCTACCCCGTGGGAGGTTCTGAGCAGCTGGCGCTACCCGGGGCCGATCGCGAGCTACGAGAGGATGTCCTTCGTCGCGAAGCGACCGTAGGCGAGCGCTCCGAAGACCGCGACGTAGGCCAGCTGCAGCACGGCGTTGGCGCCGAACGACGACCACTCGATCGGCTGCCGCAGCAGGTCGGCGAAATCGAGCCAGTGGTAGGTGAAGAGCCACGGATGCAGCCACTCGAGCTGCGAGAGCTGCCCCACCACCTGCGCCACGATCGACACCACGACCGTGGCGGCCATCGCGCCGACCGGTGCATCCGTGAGCGTCGAGATGAACAGGCCGATGGCGGAGAGCCCGAGCAGTCCGAGGGTGATGTAGAGCGCGATGAGCAGGGAGCGCAGCAGCGATTCGCCGACGCTCACGGTGTCGCCGGAAACGAGGGCGACGGGGCCCACCGGGAAGAGTGCGAGCCCGATCAGGATGCCGGCGATCGACACGGTGAGGGTGGCCGCAAGGCAGAAGACGGCGGCCGCGGCGAACTTGACGACGAGCAGACGGATGCGCCCCACCGGCGACACGAGCAGGTAGCGCAGCGTGCCGGTGCCGGCCTCGCCCGCGATGGAGTCGCCCGCCACCACTCCGACCGTGAGCGGGAGGAACAGGGGTATGGCGACGACGAGAGCGGTCACGCCCACGAAGAGCCCGTTCTGGGTGATGCGGTCGAGGAAGGCCGGGCCACCACCCCCGCCGTTCCCGTCGTCGGTGAGGCGGATGGCGACGGCGATCAGCACGGGCACGGCGGCGAGCGCGAGGAGCATGGCCCAGGTGCGGCGCCGGCGGAAGAGCACCGAGAGCTCGGAGAGGAAGAAGCCCCAGCCGAGAGCCCGGCGGGGGCGCACGGGAGCGGTGGTGTCACTGGACAACGTCGAACCCCTCTCCGGTCAGCTCGACGAAGAGGTCTTCGAGCGAGGCGCGCTCGACCGCGAAGCCGCGCACGCGCACCCCGTCGGCCACGAGGGCCGCGACGACGGCCTCGGCCGGGACGGTCTCGGGGAGTTCCCCCTCGAGCGGAGTGCTCTCGGCGGGGTCCGGGGCGGGGTGGATGCCAGGGTCGGTGGTGGTGCGGTCTGCGGGGTGGGACGCCTCGAACGTCGCCGGAGCCGGAGCGGGAGCGGGAGCGGGAGCCTGGCGCACGCCGAGCCGGGAGAGCGTGGCCGCCGCGGTCGGAGCATCCGGTGTCGCCACCGTGAGGCGGAGGTGGGTGCGGCCGGCTCCGCGCAGGTCGTCGAGAGCGCCCTGGGCCACGAGACGGCCAGCGCGCATCACCGCGACGTGCGAGCACATCTGCTCGATCTCGGAGAGCAGGTGGCTCGAGACGAACACCGTGGTGCCCTCGGCGGCGAGCGAGCGGATGAGGGTGCGCACCTCGCGCGTGCCCTGCGGGTCGAGGCCGTTGGTGGGCTCGTCGAGCACGATCAGTTCGCGCGGGGTGAGGAGGGCGTTGGCGATGCCGAGGCGCTGCTTCATGCCGAGCGAGTAGGCGCGGACCTTCTTGCCGGCCGCGGAGGACAGGCCGACCCGGTCGAGGGCGCGCTCGACCCGGGCCTTCCGGGTGGATGCTGACGCGAAGCCGTCGGCGCTGTCAAGCCGGTGCAGGTTGGCGCGGCCGGAGAGGAAGGGGTAGAAGCCCGGACCCTCGATCAGCGCGCCCACCGCGGGGAGCACCCGCGCGAGGTTCGACGGCATCTCGTGCCCGAGCACGCGCACCTCACCCGACGAGGCGGATGCGAGCCCGAGGAGCATGCGGATGGTGGTGGTCTTGCCCGATCCGTTCGGGCCGAGGAAGCCGAAGACCGACCCCCGCGGCACCGCGAGGTCGATGCCGTCGACCACCGTGGAGCGCCCGAACCGCTTCGTCAGGCCCGTGGTGCGGATGGCGAATTCGGCGGGGTCGGTGTCTGGCGCGGCCGAGGCAGCCGGGGTGGTGGAAGCGACCGGATCGACGTGGCCGAGAGGATCGGCGCGGAGGGCCGGACCTGCGGGCGCTGCCGCATCGGCCGGCGCAACCGGAGCGGCGCGAGCGGCCGGATCGGTCACTCGGCCGCCGCGGCCTGCTGCAGGAGCTCGGCCGGGACCGCTCCGGCGAGCAGTCGGCCGTCGTCGGTGAGCAGCACGGAGACGAGCGCCGTCTGCAGCACGCTGCCGCCTTCGACGGGGGTGGCGAGCTGCGAGAACAGGGGGTTCGAGGTGATCTCGGTGAGATCGCCGCCGAGGGCCGTCTCCACGATCGAGCTCCAGCCCTCGCCCGTGACGGTGGGCTCGCGGTCCTGGTGGCCCGCGGCATCGCTCGCGTCGTCATCCGTGCCGGTGCCGTCGTGACCGGGAGCGTCGAGCTCCTTCTCCGTCACCTCGGTTCCGGCAGGGGGCGTGAAGTCGAACAGGTCTGCGGAGGGCGTGTCGAGCGATAGATCGGTGAAGCCCACCTCGAATGCCGCGCTGGATGCACCGCGCGCGAAGACCTGCACCTCGAGGGGCATGCCCGTCTCGGCGTCGACGGCGATCGTGACCGAGCCGACCAGGGTGTCATCGGTGCGCGGGGTCAGCACGAGCGAGTAGGCGTCGCGACCCGCGACCGTCTGCTCGGAGCCGAGCGAGACATCCGTCGACGGATCGACCGAGTCCAGGAAGCGCGAAGCGAGCTCGTCGGGCGTGGGGACCGTTCCGTCGGCTCCGGGGAACGAGCCCTCCGGCGTCGCGCCGCCGTCGTGCGACGGGAGGGTGGCGTGCACGGCGCTCTGCTCGTCGGAGTCGTAGAGCCAGAGGTCGTCGCCGTTCCGCACCGCGTCGCGCTCGGCGAGCGTGTCGAGCACCTGCACGCGCAGCCGCTCGGGCCCATCGACGTAGATGCGGGCGGTGTGGCTGCCCGTGGCGAGCTCGAGAGCGCTGGACACGGCTGCGCCTGAATCATCCGACGCCCCGGAACCGCTCGACAGGGCGGAGACATCCGGCAGCCCCAGGTCGGAGCTCTGCTCGAGCGTTCCGGAGAACGCCTCGACCTCGGACGAGCCGACCAGCGCCAGCACCTCCTGCGGCGTCTTCTCCGGCAGGTCGGCGGAGGCCGTGGCCGCGACGCCACCTGTGACGGCGACGGCGACGACCACTGCAGGCACGGCGACGGCGGGGATCCAGCGATGCCAGGTGCGGTTCACGAGCAGCTTCTCTCAAGGGGGTGCGGGCAATGTTGAGCGGGCGGCGGCCGGGTGGCCTGCGCGATGATGCGACGGTACGCCTGAAGTCCGTGAATAGGCTTCACGGATTATCCCCAGAGCCGCGCGGCGCATCCGTTCTCCACAGGTTCGGACACCGACCCGCCCCCGGGTGTGCGGCCGGTAGAATCGACCCGCATCCCTCCCCCGCTATTCAAGGAGCCCTGGCCGCGTGAGCATTGCCGATACCGTCGAGAACGCCATCGCGACCCCCGAGCGTGAGCAGCCCTACGAGGCGCTCGGCCTGAAGGCCGACGAGTACGTGAAGATCCGCGAGATCCTGGGCCGGCGCCCCACGAGCGGCGAGCTGGCCATGTACTCGGTCATGTGGAGCGAGCACTGCTCCTACAAGTCGTCGAAGATCTACCTCCGTCAGTTCGGCGAGAAGGTCAGCCCGGCCATGAAGAAGAACCTCATGGTGGGCATGGGCGAGAACGCCGGCGTGGTCGACGTCGGCGAGGGCTGGGCCGTCACCTTCAAGGTCGAGAGCCACAACCACCCCTCCTACATCGAGCCCTTCCAGGGTGCGGCCACGGGCGTCGGCGGCATCGTGCGCGACATCATCTCGATGGGCGCGCGCCCGGTGGCGGTCATGGACCAGCTGCGCTTCGGCGACATCGACGAGCCCGACACGGCGCGCGTGGTGCACGGCGTCACGAGCGGCATATCGTTCTACGGCAACTGCCTGGGCCTGCCGAACATCGGCGGCGAGACCTACTTCGACAAGGTCTACCAGGGCAACCCGCTCGTCAACGCGCTCTCGGTCGGCGTGCTCCGGCACGAAGACCTGCACCTCGCCAACGCCCGCGGCGTGGGCAACAAGGTCGTGCTCTTCGGTGCCCGCACGGGTGGAGACGGCATCGGCGGGGCGTCGATCCTCGCCTCCGACACGTTCTCGGCCGGCGGCCCCACCAAGCGCCCCGCCGTGCAGGTGGGCGATCCGTTCGCCGAGAAGGTGCTCATCGAGTGCTGCCTAGAGCTGTTCAAGGGGGAGCTCGTCGAGGGCATACAAGACCTCGGGGCGGCCGGCATCTCGTGCGCCACCTCGGAGCTCGCCTCCAACGGCGACGGCGGCATGTTCATCGAGCTCGAGAAGGTGCTGCTCCGCGACCCCACGCTCACGGCCGAGGAGATCCTCATGTCCGAGAGCCAGGAGCGCATGATGGCGGTCGTGAAGCCCGAGAAGCTCGAGGGCTTCCTCGCGGTCACGGCGAAGTGGGATGTCGAGACGAGCGTGCTCGGCGAGGTCACCGACACCGGCCGCCTCGTCATCAACTGGCACGGCGAGGAGATCGTCAACGTCGAGCCGCGCACCGTGGCCGTCGACGGGCCAGTCTACGAGCGCCCGGTCGCCTACCCCGCGTGGCTCGACACCCTGCAGGCCGACTCCGCCTCGCGCCTCCCCCGCTCGACCTCGGGCGAAGACCTGCGCTCGGAGTTCCTGCAGCTCGTCGCCTCGCCGAACATGGCGTCGAAGGAGTGGATCACCAACCAGTACGACCGCTACGTGCTCGGCAACACGGCGCTCTCCTTCCCCGACGACGGCGGGATGATCCGGGTCGACGAGGAGTCGGGCCTCGGCTTCGCGCTGGCCTCCGACGCCAACGGCCGCTACTGCCAGCTCGACCCCTACCGCGGGGCGCAGCTCGCCCTCGCCGAGGCGTTCCGCAACGTGGCCGTCACGGGGGCCACCCCTGTCGCCGTCTCGGACTGCCTCAACTTCGGCAGCCCGGAGAACCCCGAGGTCATGTGGCAGTTCTCGAAGGCGGTCGAAGGCCTGGCCGACGGATGCCTCGAGCTCGAGATCCCGGTCACCGGCGGCAACGTCTCGTTCTACAACCAGACCGGTTCGCAGCCCATCCACCCCACTCCCGTGGTGGCCGTGCTCGGTGTGATCGACGATGTCGCGCGCCGCGTTCCTTCGGGCTGGCAGGACGAGGGGTCGAACCTCTACCTGCTCGGCACCACCCGCTCTGAGCTCGACGGCTCGGCCTGGGCCGGCGTCATCCACGACCATCTCGGCGGTCTGCCCCCTCAGGTCTCGCTGCCCGACGAGGCGGCGCTCGCCGAGCTGCTGCGCGCCGGAGCGGTCGAGGGACTCATCGACTCCGCGCACGACCTCAGCGACGGCGGGCTCGCGCAGACCCTCGCCGAGTCGGTGCTGCGGTTCGGCATCGGCGCCCGGGTGTGGCTCGACGAGATCATCGAGCGCGACGGCGTCTCCGCATCCGACGCCCTGTTCAGCGAGTCGACCGCACGCGTGCTCGTGTCGGTGCCGCGGGAGGACGACGTGAAGTTCAAGGGGCTGTGCGCCGGTCGCTCGATCCCGGTGCTCCGCATCGGGGTCACGGATGCGGAGTCGGGCTCGCTCGAAGTGCAGGACCTCTTCGAGGTGCCGCTGCCCGAGCTCGCGGGCGCCCACACGGCCACGCTGCCGGGCCGCTTCGGGCCCGTCGTCGGGGGCTGACGGCCGGAGGGGGCCGCGGGGGAACCGTCGCGGGCGCCTGTCGTCGGCTGGCCGCCGGGAGGCGCCGCTGCTGACCCGACGTGGGCGTGGTCGGAGGCACGACTAAGGCCCTGTCGTCAGCGCCGAAGGCTGGCGGCACAGCGCTCTTCAGTCAGCCGACGCGGCGTGCGCGCTCGATGACGACTTCCGTCCACGATCCGCCGCGTTCTCCGGACATCGCCAAACCTGCCGCCATCCGCCCTGTCTACGCGAGCGGTGCGCCTCACGATTGGCGTTGCCCGCGCTGTGACGGTTCGAAACCGCACTCGTCGCGTCATCCGCGTCGGTCAGCCGCCCGATGCCGGCGCGAGGTGCGCTTTCGAACCGCAGGCGGCGACCCAGGGCCGGACGACGGGCGTCAGATGTCTTCGCCGTCAGCGATGCGCTCGTGGTGGTGGATGACCTCGGCCACGATGAAGTTCAGGAACTTCTCGGCGAAGCCGGGGTCGAGATGCGCCTCCTCGGCGAGCGAGCGCAGGCGCTTGATCTGTCGGGCCTCGCGCTCGAGATCGGCGGGTGGCAGCCCGTGCTCGGCCTTCAGACGGCCGACGCTCTGCGTGAACTTGAAGCGCTCCGCGAGCATGTGGATGAGTGCCGCGTCGATGTTGTCGATCGACTGGCGGATGCTCTCCAGGCGGGCGAGGACGGCCTCGTCGGTGGCTTCGGTCATGACTAAACTCTAGCCAGCTTCGGCCCCGGCCGACTTCGTGCGGCGCTGCGGCAGCCGCAGTCGCCCCTGAGCGAGCAGGATGCCGAGGAAGACGAGGGCGGCACCGACGGGCGCGTTCCAGGTGAGGGTCTCGCCGAGCAGCAGGATGCCGAGGGCCACCCCCACCACCGGAGTGAGGTAGGTGACCGTGGAGGTGGCGGTCGGGCCCCAGTCGTTGAGCACCTTCATGTACCAGTAGTAGGCCACCCCGGTGCCGGCGATGCCGAGCACGAGCAGGCTGCCGACGACCTGCGGCTCCAGGCTGATCGGCCCCACGGCCACGAACGGCGTGAGGACGAGGAGGATCGCGGCTCCCATGCCCACCTGCAGGAACGCCGCCGTGAGACCCGTCACCGGATGCCGGTTGGTGATGAAGCGGCGGATGTAGCCGAAGGTGAACCCGTAGCAGATGGCCGATCCGAGGCAGGCGAGCTGACCGGCGAGCTCGAGCAGCAGGTCGCCGTGGGCGGCGCCTGCAGATCCGCCGGCACCCGCGTCGCTTCCGAGTGCGGTGAGGAAGGTCCACGGTCCGATGATGATGACGACGCCGATGATGCCGGCGACCACGCCCAGAACCCGATCCCGGCCCAGTCGCTCGACCCGGAACGCGAGCGTCACCATGAGCGCGGTCGTGATCGGGGTCACGGCGTTGTAGATGCTCGCGAGGCCCGAGGTGACGTACTGCTCGGCCCAGGCGAAGAGGAGGAACGGGATGGCGCATCCGAATGCCCCGATGACGATGAAGTGGAGGTAGACCGCGCGGCCTTTCGGCAGGCGCGTGCGCGTGACCACGAGGAGGACGGCGAGGGTGAGGGCGCCGAGGACCAGTCTGGTCCAGGCGACCTGGCCGAACGAGACCCCCTCGAGAGCCACCTTCATGAAGAGGAAGCTCGCTCCCCAGATGAGCCCCAGCGCCGAGAACTGGAGGGCGGTGGAGAAGCGATTGCGGGGCACCCGCAGACACTACCGCTTCGGGGCGGGGAGAGGGGGCGGGGGGTGATGTCGACGAGAGGAATGGCAGTCGGCTGCGCGGAGAATGGCAGTCTTCGGGGCCGCGTGGGGGTGACCGGTTCTGCCGGCCAGGGTGGCGGCGCGGGCTTCAGCGGATGGCAGACCGGCGCCGGCTGGTGGGCCGGCGCCGGGATCCGCTACTCGACGACGGAGACCGTGACCTCGATGTTGCCGCGGGTGGCGTTGGAGTACGGGCAGATGGTGTGCGCCTTGTCGGCGACCTGCTTGGCCTCCTCGGGGCTGACGTTCGGGACGTAGACGTCGAGCTCGACCTCGAGTCCGAAGCCGCCCTCGCCGTTGCTGCCGATGCCTACGCTCGCCGAGACGGCGGCGTCGGTGGTGTCGAGCTTCAGTTCGCGCCCGGCGGCGTGCACCGCACCGAGGAAGCAGGCCGAGTAGCCCGCGGCGAAGAGCTGCTCGGGGTTGGTTCCCTCGCCGGATCCGCCCATCTCCTTCGGGGGGCGGGTGTCGAAGTCGAGACGGTCGTCTTCGCTCCGGACGTGACCGTCGCGGCCTCCACCGGAGGCATGGGCGATTGCAGTGTAGATGGCTTCCATGGTGCTAGTTCACCACTGATCGGGCTCGCGCACCATCCGTTCGGCCGACGTTCTGCAAGCTGTCAGCACGCGTTCAAGCCGTGCGCGAGTTCTGCACAGGCACGCCGCCGCCCTGGTTCTCCACACGTTGCTCCAGACCCGCCCGAACCGCCGGCCAGTCGTCGATGATGATCGAGAACACGGCGGAGTCCCTCCAGCTTCCGTCGGCGCGAGGCAGGTCGCGCCGGCTGATGCCCTCGAAGGTCGCGCCGAGCCGGGCGATCGCCGCCCGGGAACGTTCGTTGCGCACGTCGGCCTGGATCTTGATGCGACCGAAGCCGTGCTCGAACGCGAGAGTCAGAAGGAGGAGCTTTGCTTCAGGGTTCACGACCGTGCCCCAGACGCCGGGGTCGTACGCCGTCCAGCCGATGTGGGCGTATTCGAGGGCCGGATCGATGTCACCGAGGGTCGTCGTGCCCACCAGCCGGCCGTCGTCCGGCCCGCCCACGAGGCGGATGATGTAGGCGTTTCCGCCCTCCCACTGGTAGTAGGTCTCGGCCCAGTCGGCGAAGGCCTCCGGCGTGGGGCGGTAGCCCTCGGGCCCGCCGCCGTATCCGCTCGCGAAGACCTCGGGGTGGCCGATCGCGGCATGCAGCTCGGGCAGGGCTTCGCGCGAAAGGGGTTCGAGGCGGATGTAGCGGCCCTGGATCGGGGCGTGCTCGGGGAGCGTGGCGGCCATGCCTCCAGTCTGGCATCGCGGGATGCCGTGTCCGTAGCATGGGCGCATGGCGGGAGATGATGTGGGAGCGGCAGGGTCTCGTGAGCGGTTCTTCGAGGTGCCTCGGCTGGCCGGGCGGCTCGCGGTGCTCGAGCCGTTGCATCCGTCTCACGCCGAGGAGCTCGCCGAGGAGGTGGCTCCGATCCACGACGTCTGGTTCACGCGGCTTCCGTCGCCGGACGGCATGGCGGCGGAGATCGACCGCCGACTCGAGCGGCACGCATCCGGACTCGTCGTGCCCTGGACCGTCAGGCGGGTGTCGGACGGGCGCGCGATTGGCATGACCACCTACCTCAACATCCGTCCGGACGACAGACGACTGGAGATCGGTTCCACGTGGATCGCGCCGAGCGCCCAGGGCACGGGCCTCAACAAAGAGGTCAAGCTGCTGCAGCTCGAGCGCGCCTTCGACGAGCTCGACTGCATCGCCGTCGAACTGCGCACGCACTGGCACAATCGGCGCTCCCGGGCGGCGATCGCGGCTCTCGGCGCGAAGCAGGACGGCGTCCTCCGCCACCACGACCTCTGGCGCGACGGCACCGTGCGCGACGTCGTGGTCTTCTCGATCATCGCCCCCGAGTGGCCCACCGTTCGCCTCGGCCTGACCGAACACCTCAGCCACCTGCCCTGAGCGCCTCCGCCCCCACAAAGGACCTCCGCCCCCGCATGCGCGCTTCCGACCCCGCCTGAGCGCCTCCGCTCCCACCGAGCGGCGCCGCTCCTGGCGGGGCTGTGCCACGATGGTCCCATGGGCAGTGCCGCCATGTTCTTCCACTCCGCCACCGCGTTCCACGACCTCGTCACGAGGATCCCGGACGACCGGTGGGACTCGCCTGCGCTCGGCGACTGGACGGTGCGCTCGCTCGTCGGCCACACCACCCGCGCCATCCTCACGGTGGAGAGCTACCTGCTGCTCGACGACCCCGGCTTCCCGAGCGTGCCGAACGCCGAGAACTACTACGCCCGCGTCTACAGCGACCTCACCGACCCCGCCGCCGTCGCCGCCCGCGGCGTCGAGGCGGGCATCTGGCTCGGCGACGACCCCGCCCGCTCCATCGCCGACGCGATCACCCGCGCCACCGCCCTCGTCGACACCGCGCCCGCGGAGCGCATCGTGTCGATCGGCGGCCTCGGCATAGAGCTCGGCGAATACCTCCGCACCCGGATCTTCGAACTCGTCGTGCACTCCCTCGACATCTCCCGCGCCACGGGCCTCCCGCACGGCCAGTCGCCCGAGGCCGTCGCCGCCACACTCACGCTCGCCTCCGGAGTCGCCGCCGCCCGCGGAGACGGCGACCTCCTCCTCCTCGCCCTCACGGGCCGCACCACCCTGCCGGCCGGCTACTCCCTGGTCTGAGCAGAACCACCCGGGAGATCTCCACAACTCCACCACCGCTCCCGCATCGGCCACGTCGGCCCGCTCCACCTGTCGGCCTCCCTTCCGACTCGCTGTTCCCGACGCGACGTGCCACCCACCCGCGATCCCATCAGCCCTGTGCCCGATTCGCACTGAGCGGCGACCGAGCGGGAGACTCTCGTGCTCCCGCTCACGCCACCCCACCCGGCAACCACCGGAGCCCGCCACCCGCGCTCAGTCGAGCGACCCCGGCTCCAGCTCCGCCAGCACCGTGCGCAGTGCCGCGACCACCGCAGACCGCGACTCCCCCTCGACCCCCGCGAACAGCTCGCGCTCCACGGCCAGCAGTTCCGGAAACACGCGATCGATCAGCTCCTCCCCCCGCGACGTGAGGGCGATGAGCGCGCTCCTCCCGTCGTCGGGATTGCGGGTGCGCTGCACGAGCGTCCGCCCCTCGAGCGCCTTGAGTCTCTTCGTCGTGGCAGGCCCGGTGGCGAGGGAGATCGTGCGCAGTTCGCCCGGTCGCTGCGGCCCACCCGCTCGACGGAGCGCCGAGAGCAGGTCGAACTCTCCGCGCGTGAGCTCGTAGCGCGCCAAGAACTCGTCGCCGCGCCGCGTGATGAGCGCAGCACTCCTGAGGATGCGCCCCGCCACGTCGATCACCGCGGTGTCGACCGACGGATCGAGCCGCCGCCAGTCAGCGCGGATGCGGTCCACGACATCGTCCGACTCGGTCATCCGCCCACTCTACGATGATTCACGAGTAAACTACTTTCGTTCCGGTCGACGGCGACCCCGCCTTCTCACGAGAGCCGCCATGCCCGAGTCCCCCGCCGTTCCGCCCGCGCCGATCCGCCTGCTGCCGCACCCCCGCCGCCTCGTCGAGCTCGGCCCCCACAACGGCGCCCACCGCGTGGCCATCCGCGCCGGCATCGCCATCGCCGTGCCCCTCGTCACGCTCTACCTCACCGGCCACATCGACCTAGCGCTCTACGCCGTCTTCGGCGCGTTCACCGCCCTCTACGGCCGCTCGCACACCCACCTCACCCGGCTCCGGATGCAGGCCACCGCCGGGCTCGCGCTCGTCGCCTGCGTGGTCATCGGCACCGCCATCGGCGTCTCGCCCTCCCGCGAATGGCTCGTGGTGCCGGTCGCCGCCGTCGTCGCAGGCGTCGCGACCGTGCTCTCGGACGCCCTCCACTGGCATCCGCCCGGCGCCCTCTTCTTCGTGTTCGCGTTGGCCGCGTGCGCCTCGGTGCCGTCGGAACCGCGCCAGATCCTCATCGCGTTCCTCCTCGCCGCGGCGAGCGCCGTCTTCGCCCTCGTGGTCTCGACGGCCGGCCTCGCGCTTCCGGCCGCCCGTCGGCGCACGCCCACGAACATCGTGCCCTCGCTGGGCCGCGCGCTCGCCCGGCCTGGAGCACTCGTCAAGGTGCTGAGCGTGGTGGCGGCGGTGGCCGTCGCCGGCGCCGTTCCCACGGCGACGGGGCTCGGGCATCCGTACTGGGCCATGGTGTCGGCGGTCGCGGCGCTGTCGGCAGCGGATGTCACGGGCCACCTCGTGCGCGCCGGCCACCGCGTGCTCGGCACCTTCGCCGGCCTCGCTCTCGCCGCCGCCCTGCTGGCGGTGAGTTCGAACGCGCTCGTGCTGATCGTGTTCGTGGTGCTGCTGCAGATGGCGGCCGAGCTCTTCGTGCTGCGCAACTACGGCCTCACGATGGTGTTCGTGACGCCCCTCGCGCTCATCATGTCGTACCTCGCCTTCCCGCACGACGAGTGGGCGCTCGTCCGCGACCGCGCGCTCGAGACCCTCCTCGGAGCCGCCGTCGGCATCGCGGTGAGCCTCACCGCCGCGGCCCTCGCCCGCGCCGCGCCTTCCCGCGGCAGCCGCGCGCCGCGCGCCTGACAGCCGGCCCACG
>NZ_JAHFUY010000055.1 GCF_023264895.1 Herbiconiux sp.
CCCCGGCGGCCCTGGCGGCCCCGACGGCCCCGGTGGCCCCGACGGCCGCGCCCCTGGCCTCCGGGCCGTCGTGGTGCCCAAGGCCGCCGATCCGGATGCGCTCTCCCGCATCGCCCAGCGCGTGCCCGGCATCCCGCTGATCGCCCTCGTCGAGTCGGCCCGCGGTCTCGCGAACGCCCGGGCCCTCGCCCGGGTCGCGGGAGTGCAGCGCCTGGCCCTCGGCGCACTCGACCTCGCGGTCGACCTCGGGATCGGCGCCGACCCCGGCTCCCCCGCGGCACGCGAGGCGCTGCTGCTCGCCCGGTCGACCCTCGTGCTCGAGAGCCGCCTCGCCGGGCTCGGGGCGCCGATCGACTCGCCGGCGACCGACTTCCGCGATCCGCTCGTCGCCGAGGAGGACGCCCGCTACGCCGCAGGGCTCGGCTTCGGCGGCAAGCTCTGCATCCACCCGGCGCAGGTGCCCGCTGTGAGCCGGGGCTTCGCGCCCACCCCCGCGCAGCGCGCGTGGGCCCTGCGCGTGCTCGAGGCACCGGATGCCGAAGCGGCCGCGTTCCAGCTCGACGGGCACATGGTCGACCTGCCCGTCGTGCTGCGCGCACGGCGCATCCTGGCCCACCCGGAAGCCCACCCGGAGGCCCACCTGCAGGCCCACCCGGAGGCACCGGCCGCCGACTGACCGCTCGGCGGCGACGCCATTCGGCCCGACGCCGGGCGCGACGCGCCGATGCGCCGCTACGGCGGCACGGCTCAGCCGGTGTTCTGCAGCCCGGCCGCCACGCCGTTCACGGCCAGCAGCAGCAGGCGATGCGGCGCATCGTTCGGATCGGTGCTCGCCGAGGCCCGCACGGCGCGAAGAGCCCGCAGCTGCAGCAGCGACAGCGCGTCGACGTAGGGGCTCCGCAGGCGCACGGCCCGCTGCAGCACGGGCCGCCCGTCGAGGATCTCGGCGTGGCCGCTGGTGCGCTGCACCCACTCGCGCGTGAGCTCCATCTCCTCCTGCACGAGCGTGGTGAGGTCGGCCCGGTCGCCGAGGGCGAGGTAGCGCTCCGCGATCCGCGGGTCGGTCTTGGCGAGCGACATCTCGACGTTGTCGATCATCGCCTGGAAGAGCGGCCAGCGCGAGTAGGCGTCGCGGAGCACCTCCTGGTCGCCCACGGCGGCGAGCGCCGAGCCGAGGCCGAACCAGCCGGTGAGGTTGATGCGCGCCTGGGTCCAGGCGAACACCCACGGAATGGCCCGGAGGTCTTCGAGCGACTCCACCGAGAGACCGCGGCGGGCGGGGCGGGAGCCCAGTGCGAGCAGCCCCACCTCCTCCATGGGGGTGACCTGCGCGAACCAGGGGGCGAAGCCGTCGGCCTTCACGAGCTCGAAGAAGCGGGCGCGAGAGGCCACGTCCATCGTGGCGGCCACCCCGGCGAAGTCGTCGGAGGCGCGGAGGTTGGCCTCCTCGTTCGACGGGCTCGAGGCCAGCAGGGTCGCCGCGGCCATCTGCTCGATGTGGCGGGCCGCGATGGTCTTGTCGCCGTACTGCGCGAAGATCACCTCGCCCTGCTCGGTGAGCTTGAAACGGCCCTCGACCGATCCGGGCGGCTGGGCGAGCACGGCCTCGTTGGCGGGCCCGCCGCCTCGGCCGAGCGCACCGCCGCGGCCGTGGAAGAGGGTCAGCTCGATGTCGTTCTCCTCGGCCCAGCGCGAGATCCGCGACTGCGCCTCGTAGAGGGCGAGCGTGGCCGAGACAGGCCCCACGTCCTTCGACGAGTCGGAGTAGCCGAGCATCACCTCGAGCCTCCGCCCGGTCTCGGCCAGGCGCGCCCGCACCTCGGGCAGCTCGATCATCTCGCTCAGGATGCGCGGGGCGGCCTGCAGGTCGTCGAACGTCTCGAAGAGGGGCACCGCATCGAGCACGGGAGCGGCCTCGGCCGAGCCGAGGGCGGCCTCGGCGAGCGCGTAGACCGTCTGCAGGTCGGCCGAGGACTGCGTGAACGACACGATGTAGCGCCGTGCCGCGGCGAGGCCGAAGCGCTCCTGGAGGTGCTTGATGGTGCGGTAGACCTCGAGCACCTCCTCGGTCATCTCGCCGAGCTCCCCGCCCGCGCGGATCTCCTCGAGCGCCTGCCGGTGCACCTTCGAGTGCTGGCGCACCTCGAGCTCGGCGAGGTGGAAGCCGAAGGTCTCGACCTGCCAGATCAGGCTCTGCAGCTCGCCGTGGGCGCTGCGGGCGGCGCCGCCGGCCCGGAGCGAGGCCTGCACGATCCGCAGGTCGTCGAGCAGCTCGGCCGGTCGCGCGTAGGCGAGCGGGGACGACTCCCCCGACTCCGCGGCGCGGGTGGCGGCGATCCGGGCGGCGATCACGAGCAGCACCCGGCGGTGCGGCTCGTTCGGGGCCCGGGTGCCGATCTGGGAGGTCACGTGCGGGGCGAGCTCCTCCTGGCGCGCGGCGAGCGCCGTGAGCGCCTCGTCGGCGGGGGTGTCGGTGCCGTCGAGCGTGAGGGTGCGGCCGATCCGCTCGGCGACGTGCTCGAGGCCGAGCAGCACGTGCTGCGAGGCGATGCCGGCGGCCGCGCGCGTGACCTCGGCGGTCACGAAGGGGTTGCCGTCGCGGTCGGCGCCGATCCAGCTGCCGAGCCGGAGGAACGCGGGGGCCTCGACCGGCGCCCGCCCGGCGTCCTGTGCGAGCAGCCAGTCGTCGAGCAGGCGGTAGACGCGCGGCACGGTCTGGAAGAGGGTCTGGTCGAAGATCGACATGGCGGTGCGCACCTCGTCGAGCGGAGTGGGCCGCGTGGTCCGGAGCGGCGACGTGCGCCAGAGCACGTCGATCTCCTCGAGGAGGCGCCGCTCGCTCTCGAGGGCGCTGATGGATCCGGCCACGGCCTGGTCGCGCTCGGCGAGCAGCTCGCTCACCCGGCGGATGGCGGAGGCCACGGCGCGTCGGCGGGCCTCGGTGGGGTGGGCGGTCAGCACGGGATGGAACCGGAGGGACTTCAGGCGCGCGGCCGTCTCCTCCTGGCCCACCTCGCTCACGAGGCGCTCGAGCGCGGCCGGCAGCGAGTCCGGGCGCTCGGCGTCGGGCCCCGCTGCGGCGCGAGCGCGCAGCACCCGCACGCGGTGGTGCTCCTCGGCGAGGTTGGAGAGGTGGAAGTAGCACGTGAAGGCGCGCGCGATCTGCTCGGCGCGCTCAGGGCTGAACGACTCCACGAGCGCCTCGGCGTCTTCGATGGAGGCGTCCGAGTCGCGTTCGTAGGCATGGATGACGAGGGCGCGGAGCCGCTCGACGTCCTCGAGCAGCCCGTCTCCTCCCGCCTCGACGAGCACGCGGCCGAGCAGGCCGCCGAGCAGCCGCACGTCGGAGCGCAGCGCCTCGTCGACCTCCACGCTCACGCGGTGGCGGCTGTCGCCGGAGATTCCAGGGAGTACTTCGAACTCGTCGGTCACCCGTTCACGCTACCGGGAGCGCCGGACGCGGAAGAAATCGCCCGCACGGACTACCGTGGGAACATGGCTACAACCACCCCCACCGACTCGGGCGAGACAGAATCTCCCCGCGCCGAGACCACGTTCTCCGATCTCGGCCTCGCCGAGGGCGTCCTCAAGGCGCTCAAGGACGTGGGCTACGAGACCCCTTCGGCCATCCAGGCCGCCACCATCCCCGCTCTCCTGGCCGGCCGCGACGTCGTGGGCCTCGCCCAGACCGGCACCGGCAAGACCGCTGCCTTCGCGCTGCCCGTGCTCTCGCGGCTCGACCTCGCGCAGAAGACCCCGCAGGCCCTCGTGCTCGCCCCCACCCGTGAACTCGCGCTGCAGGTCTGCGAGGCGTTCGAGAAGTACGCGTCGCACCTGCGCGGCGTGCACGTGCTCCCCGTCTACGGCGGGCAGGGCTACGGCGTGCAGCTGTCGGCCCTCCGCCGCGGCGTGCACATCGTGGTCGGCACCCCCGGCCGCATCATGGATCACCTCGAGAAGGGCACGCTCGACCTCTCGGAGCTGAAGTACCTCGTGCTCGACGAGGCCGATGAGATGCTCAAGATGGGCTTCGCCGAGGATGTCGAGACGATCCTCGCCGACACCCCGGACGACAAGCAGGTGGCCCTGTTCTCGGCCACGATGCCCGCCCAGATCCGTCGCATCTCCCAGAAGTACCTGCACGACCCCGAAGAGATCACGGTCAAGAACAAGACCACCACCTCGGTCAACACCACCCAGCGCTACCTGATCGTGTCGTACCCGCAGAAGGTCGACGCCCTCACCCGCATCCTCGAGGTCGAGAACTTCGAGGCGATGATCGTCTTCACCCGCACGAAGAACGAGACCGAGACGCTGGCCGAGAAGCTGCGTGCCCGCGGCTACACCGCCGCCGCCATCAACGGCGACGTCGTGCAGGCCCAGCGCGAGCGCACCGTCAACCAGCTGAAGACGGGCAAGCTCGACATCCTCGTGGCCACCGACGTCGCGGCCCGCGGACTCGACGTCGAGCGCATCAGCCACGTCGTGAACTTCGACCTGCCGATCGACACCGAGTCGTACGTGCACCGCATCGGCCGCACGGGCCGAGCGGGCCGCACGGGCGACGCGATCAGCTTCGTCACCCCCCGCGAGCGCCGGATGCTCACCTCGATCGAGAAGGCCACGCGCCAGCCCCTCACCGAGATGAAGCTCCCGAGCGTCGACGACGTCAACGCCACGCGGCTCACCCGCTTCGACGACGCCATCACGGCCGCTCTCGCCGACCCCGAGCAGATCCAGCAGTTCCGCGACATCGTGGGCCACTACGTGGAGCACCACGACGTGCCCGAGGCCGACGTGGCGGCGGCCCTCGCCGTCGTCGCGCAAGGCGACACCCCGCTGCTGCTCTCGCCCGACGTCGAGCGCTCGCAGCGCTTCGACCGGGATCGCGACCGCCCCGAACGCGGTGACCGGCCGGAGCGCGGCGACCGCTTCGACCGCGACCGCGCTCCCCGCGGCGGTGGCCGCGACGGCGACCGCCCCGAGCGTCGTGAGCGCCCCTCCACCGGCCCCAAGGCCACCTACCGGATCGCGGTGGGCAAGCGCCAGCACGTCGAGCCCCGCCAGATCGTGGGTGCGCTCGCGAACGAGGGCGGCCTCCGCCGTGAAGACTTCGGGGCCATCCAGATCCGCCCCGACTTCTCGCTCGTGGAGCTGCCGGTCGATCTCCCGGGCGAAGTGCTGCAGCGGCTCGCCGACACCCGCATCAGCGGCAAGCTGATCGACATCCGTCCCGACCGCCAGGGCAGCTCCGCCAAGCGCGAGGACCGGCCCCGCTGGAAGGCACGCGACTGAGGCCACCGGCCCGCTGACCGCGGCGCCGTGAGAAGCGGCGCCGTGAGATGCGGCCCGCGAGAAGCGGCCCCGCGAGAAGCAGCCCCGTGAGAAGGAGTTCGGCATGACCACCCCGTCCATCCAGGTGCCCACGATCGACATCGATCGCGACCCCGCCCGCGTGGGAGCCGAGATCGACGAGACGCTGCGCTCGGTCGGCTTCTTCCAGATCGTCGGTCACGGTGTCCCGGATGCCGTGGCCGACCGCTGCTGGCAGCTCACGCGCGCCTACTTCGATCTGCCGCTCGAGGACAAGCTCGCCGTCGAGCGGCGCGAGGGCAGCCACTACGGCTACTTCCCGATCGCGGCGGAGTCGCTCGCGCAGTCGCTGGATGCGAAGGCACCCGGCGATCTGAAGGAGTCGCTCAACGCCGGCCGCCCGCTGCCCGCCGGTCATCGCCCGGCCGACGCGGCCGAGGCCGCCCTGTTCGAGGCGCCCCGCTGGCCCGAGGCGTCGCTCCCCGGCCTCCGCCCGGCGTGGGAGGCGTACCTGGCCGAGATGACGGCCCTCTCGGAGCGGCTGCTGTCGATCTTCGCGCTCGGCCTCGGGCTCGACGCCTCCTACTTCGCCGACAAGGTCGATGCGGCCCCGGTGTCGCAGCGGGCGATCAACTACCCCGAGCAGGCCCTCCCGCCCGAGGAGGGGCAGCTCCGGGCCGGCGCCCACACCGACTACGGCACGCTCACGATCCTGCGGCAGGAGCTCGGCCGCGGCGGGCTGCAGGTGCACGACGCCGCCTCGGACTCGTGGGTCGACATCCCCTCCACCGAGGGTGCCCTCGTGATCAACATCGGCGACCTCATGGCGCGCTGGACGAACGACCGCTGGACCTCGACCCTGCACCGCGTGGTCAACCCCGACGCCGGCTCGAGGATGTCGAACCGGCGCCAGAGCATGCCGTTCTTCCACAACGCCAACTACTCGCAGCTCGTGGAGTGCCTGCCGACCTGCGCGGGCCCGAACGGCGAGTCGCGCTACGAGCCCGTGCTCGCGGGCCCGCACCTCGCCGCCAAGGCGGCGAAGGCCGTCAGCGGCGTGACCCGGCCGACCTCGCGCTGAATCCGCGGAGCCGCAGGCTGTTGGTCACCACGAACACCGACGAGAGCGCCATGGCGGCTCCCGCGAGCAGCGGGTTGAGGAGCCCCAGCATGGCCACGGGGATCGCCGCGACGTTGTAGGCGAAGGCCCAGAACAGGTTGCCCTTGATCACCCCGAGGGTGCGCCGGGCGAGCCGCACGGCGTCGGCGGCGGCCCCCAGGTCGTCGCGCATCACGGTGATGTCGGCAGCCGCGATGGCCGCATCGGTGCCGCTGCCGAGCGCGATGCCGAGGTCGGCGGCGGCGAGCGCCGCCGCGTCGTTCACGCCGTCGCCCACCATCGCCACCACGCGGCCCTCGGCCTGCAGCCCCCGCACGGCGTCGAGCTTGCCCTGCGGGGTGACTCCGGCGCGCACGTCGTCGATGCCCACCTCGGCACCCACGGCCGCGGCGGCTCCCGGGTTGTCGCCCGTGAGGAGCACCGGGCGAAGGCCCAGCCGCACGAACTCGGCGACCGCGGCGGCGCTCGACTCCTTGACGGTGTCGCCCACCACGAGCACGCCCCTGGCGGCACCGTCCCGGCCCACGGCCACGGCGGTGCGACCCTCGCGCTCGGCGGCCTCGACGGCTGCGGCGAGCTCGTCGTCGAGTCGGATGCCCCACTCGGCGGCGAGCCACGACGGCCGTCCGGCCACCACGAGCCGTTCCCCCACGATCGCCTGCACGCCGCTGCCGCCGGCCGAGCGGAAGTCGCTCGCGGTGTCGACGGGCGCGGATCCGGGTGCCGAGGCGCCCACCCCCGCCACGATCGCCCGTGCGATCGGGTGCTCGCTCCCCGCCTCGACGGCGGCGGCCACGCGCAGCAGCTCCGCGACGTCGACGCCGGCGGCCGGCACCGTGCGGTGCAGCGTCATCCGCCCCGTCGTCACCGTGCCGGTCTTGTCGAGCACGATCGTGTCGATCCGGCGCGTCTGCTCGAGCACCTGGGGGCCCCGGATGAGGATGCCCAGCTGCGAGCCCCGCCCCGTGCCCACGAGCAGTGCGGTGGGCGTCGCGAGCCCGAGCGCGCAGGGGCACGCGATGATGAGGGTCGCCACCGCCGCCGTGAACGCGGCCTCCACCGATCCGCCGAACACGAGCCACAGCACGAACGCCACGAGCGCGAGCCCGATCACCACGGGCACGAACACGCCCGAGATGCGGTCGGCGAGCCGCTGCACCTCGGCCTTGCCGGTCTGCGCCTCCTCCACGAGCCGGCCGAGCCGCGCGAGCTCGGTGTCGGCGCCCGTGCGGGTGACCTCCACCACGAGCCGGCCGCCCACGTTGAGGCTCGCACCCACCACGCGGTCGCCCGCACCGACCTCCACGGGAGCCGACTCGCCGGTGAGCATGCTCAGGTCGACGGCGGATGCGCCCTCCCGCACGAGGCCGTCGGTCGCGATCTTCTCGCCCGGCCGCACCACGAACAGGTCGCCGGGGGTCAGCGTACCGACCGGCACCCGCTCCTCGCGGCCGTCACGCAGCACCGCGGCGTCCTTGGCTCCGAGTTCGAGCAGGGCGCGGAGGGCCGCGCCCGAGTCGCGCTTCGCCTTCAGCTCGATGTAGCGCCCGGCGAGGATGAACACGGTCACGGCGGCCGCGACCTCGAGGTAGAGCTCGTCGCCGTGGCCGGAGGCGAACAGGCTGAAGCCCATCCGCATCCCGGGTTCGCCGGCGGTGCCGAAGAACAGCGCCCAGAGCGACCAGCCGAACGCGGCCAGCACTCCCACGCTGATGAGGGTGTCCATCGTGGCGGCGCCGTGCCGCAGGTTGACCCAGGCCGCGCGGTGGAAGGGCCACGCGCCCCAGACCGCCACGGGGGCGGCGAGGGTGAGCGCGAGCCACTGCCAGTTCGTGAACTGCAGCGCCGGCACCATCGACAGCACCACCACGGGCAGTGCGAGCACGGCCGACACGATGAGGCGGTGGCGGAGCGCCGCAGCCGCCGCGTCGTCGACGGACCCCGTTCCCCCGCAGCCACCTCCCGCAGCCCCGTCCGCAGCCCCACCCGCATCCCCGGAACGGCTCATGGGCGGTGCCGGCACCGTCGCCGTGTACCCCGCCGACTCCACCACGGCGATCAGCTCGGGCGCGCCCAGCGCGCTGTCGGCCACGGCGGCGTCGATCTGCACCCGCGCCTTCTCGGTGGCGTAGTTGACGCTCGCCTCCACGCCCGGGAGCTTGTTGAGCTTCCGCTCGATCCGGTTGGCGCACGACGCGCAGGTCATGCCGCCGATCTCGAGCTCGACACCCGCCATCAGGACTGCACGACCCGGTAGCCGGCCTCCTCCACGGCGGCCTCGACGGCGTCATCGCTCACCGGCGATCCCGGATCGGCCGGCTGCACCGTCACGACCGACGATCCGCCGACCACGAGCTGCACCTCGACCCCGGCGACACCGGGCACGGCCGACACCTCCTCGGTCACGCTCGCCACGCAGTGCGCGCACGTCATCCCCTGCACCAGGTACTCGGTCATGTCGTTCCTTTCGTCCTCGCTCCCAACCATACCCCTCCAGGGTATATTCCGGATCCCCACCCCCATTCTTCCCCGTTCTCGCCGGGGATGTTCCCGCCGAAACACCGTTTGACGGCACCACGGCACCTTCCTAGCGTCGAGAGCAGCGCCGACCTGGGCGCGAGCGTTCAACGAGGAGGTCGGCGCTCGATGGAGAAGCTGCTCACAGAGGCACCCGTCCGCACGTTCGGACACTGGTACGGCGGTCGGGAGCACGATCCCGTGACCGGCACCTGGCTCGACTCGTGCGATCCGCTCACGGGTGAGACGGTGGCGAGGATCGCCGCGGGCACCGCCACCGACCTCGATCACGCCGTCGAGGCCGCGAGTGCAGCGGCCCCGGCGTGGGCCGCCTTCTCCCCCGCCGAGCGCAGCGCCCACCTCCGCGCCGTGGCCGCCGCCTGGCTCATGGAGGCCGAGCACCTCATCGACCTCGAGATCGCCGAGAGCGGCAAGCCCCGCGCGGGCGCCTCGATGGAGATCCACGGCGTCGCCGAGTACCTCGAGTACTACGCCGGCATCATCCGCGCCGTGCACGGCCAGACCGTCGACCTCGGCCCCGATCAGCACGTCTACTCGGTGCGCGAGCCGTTCGGCACGATCGGCATCATCACACCGTGGAACGCCCCCGTCTACTCCGGCATCCGCGGCATCGCCCCCGCGCTAGGTGCGGGCAACGCGGTCGTGGTGAAGCCCTCCGAGTTCACCTCCACCACCACGCTCTCGCTGGCCCGGATCGCCACCGCGGCGGGACTGCCCGACGGCGTGCTCAACGTGGTCACGGGCGAGGGCCCGGTGGTCGGCGAGGCGCTGGTGCGGCATCCGGCGGTGGGCAAGGTGAGCTTCACCGGATCGGTCGTCACGGGCCGCCGCGTCGCCACGGTGGCCGGAGAGCACCTCACGCCGGTGGTGCTCGAGCTCGGCGGCAAGTCGCCCAACATCGTCTTCGCCGACGCCGATCTCGACGCCGCCGCCGAGGGGGTCGTGCGGGGCTTCACCGCCAACAGCGGACAGGTCTGCGCGGCGGGCACGCGCGTGCTCGTCGAGGCCTCGATCCGGGACGAGTTCGCCGAGCGCCTCCGCGCGCGCCTCACGGGCGACGGCTTCGAGGGGCTCGGCCCCATCATCACCCCGGCCCAGTTCGAGAAGGTCTCCGGCTACCTCCGCCTCGGCGTCGAGGAGGGCGCCACCATCCTCACGGGCGAGGCGGTCGACGACCTCACCTCCGCCGGCCAGCGCGTGCGGCCCACCGTGCTCGACGGCGCCGACAACGACATGCGCACCTCGCGCGAGGAGATCTTCGGCCCCGTCGCCTCCCTCATCCCCTTCGCCGACGAGGAGGAGGCGGTGCGGATCGCCAACGACAGCGAGTACGGCCTGGTCTCGGGCCTCTGGACCAAGGACATCGACCGGGCCTTCCGGGTGGCCGCGCGGCTCGAGACCGGCCAGGTCTACGTGAACCAGTTCGGCACGCTCGACGTGGAGACCCCGTTCGGTGGCATGAAGAACAGCGGCTACGGGCGGGAGAAGGGGCTCGCCGCGCTCGAGGAGTTCAGCCAGGTCAAGAGCGTCATGATCCGGATCGCGCGGTGACGGCCGACTACGCCGTCATCGGCAGCGGATCGTCGGGGGCCGTGATCGCCCGCCGCCTCGTCGACGCCGGATGCTCCGTGGTGCTCGTGGAGGCCGGCCGGATGGACGACAACCCCGACATCCACGATCCGCACCGCCTCTTCGCCCTCGGCGGCAGCGACGACGACTACCGCTACCTCACCGCGCCGCAGGAGCACCTGGGGGGCCGGCGGGTGCCGTGGGCCCGCGGCAAGGTGCTCGGCGGGTCGAGCTCGATCAACGGCATGATCCACGTGCGCGGCTTCCACGGCGACTACGACCACTGGGCCTACCTCGGCAACCACGGCTGGGACTGGGAGTCGGTGCTGCCCTACTTCCTGCGCAGTGAGGACTCGGATCTCGGCCCGAGCGAGTGGCACGGTGCAGGCGGGCTCTGGCCCGTGCGCACGCAGTACGAGCCGAGCCCTCTGCACCGGGCATTCGTCGACTCCGCGGTCGCCGCCGGCGTGCCCGAGAACCCCGACCACAACGGCGCCGAGGTCCTGGGCGCCAACCTCGTGCAGTTCTCGGTCGACGCCGAGGGCCGCCGCGCCAGCACGGCGCGATCGTTCCTCTACGACGTGCTCGAGAACCCGCGGCTCACCCTGCTCACGAGCACCCGCGCCCGGCGCCTCGTCGTGGAGGGCGGCCGCTGCACGGGAGTGGAGGTCGACACCGTCGGCCCCGACGGGTCGAGGAGCACGCAGGTCATCGAGGCCTCCCGCGAGGTCGTCGTCTCGGCGGGCGCCGTCGACTCGCCGCGGCTGCTGATGCTCTCGGGCATCGGCGACCGCGACGAGCTCACCGCCCTCGGGATCGACGTCGTCACGCACTCCCCCGGGGTGGGCAGGAACCTCAGCGATCACCTGCTCGTGCCGCTCATCTACACGATCGACGGCCCGCCGCCGTGGGGCGCTCCCGGCATCCCGGCCCAGGGCAGTCAGCTGTTCTGGAAGAGCCGGCCCGACCTGCTCGCCCCCGACCTGCAGCCGCTGGTCTTCTCCGTGCCCATCTACGGGCCCGATCTCGACGGGCCGCCCGAGGCCTTCACCATCGCCCCCGGCATCATCAGGCCGGCGAGCGTCGGATCGATCCGCCTCTCCGACGCGGATCCGGACGCCGAGGCGATCATCGACCCCCAGTACTTCAGCGCCCGAGCCGACATGGACGCGATGCTCGCCGCCGTCGACCTCTGCCGCCGCATCGCCGCCACCGGCCCCCTCCGCGAGGTGTGGGCCGCCGAGGAGCTGCACCCCGGCCTCGAGGTCACGGGAGCCGCGCTCGAGCAGTACGTCCGGGAGCAGGTCTGGTCGTACTGGCACCCCGTCGGCACCTGCCGGATGGGCATCGACACCCGCGCGGTCGTCGACCCCGAGCTGCGCGTGCACGGTGTCGCCGGCCTCCGCGTGGCCGACGCCTCGATCATGCCCGCGCTGCCCTCGGGCAACACCTCCGCGCCGTGCGTGATGATCGGCGAGAAGGCGGCAGACCTCATCCTCAGCACCGTCAGCACCATCCGCACCGAGATCGAAGGAGCCCTCGCATGACGAACACCCGCACAGAACCGGAACCGAACCGCACGGAACCGACCCGCCTCGGCGGCCCCGGCCTGGAGGACCGCGTCGCCATCGACGACCTCTACAACGAGTATCTCTGGGCGCTCGACACGGGCGACACCCAGGGCTGGCTCGACACCTTCACCGAGGATGCCGAGGCCTGGGAGGACCAGCCCGACGGCAGCACCTGGAAGATGACGGGCAAGGAGGCCTTGCGCGACCTGATCGAGAAATACCACGGCGACCCCGGCTTTCCCGGTCACCAGCACCGCGAGGGCACGCGGATCTTCCGTGCCGATCCGGAGGGCCGCCCCGACCACTGGGTGGTGAAGTCGTACACCTTCGCCACGACGTTCGACGTCGAGTCGCACACCGCCACGCTCTACTGGGCGGGCTACTACCGCGACGTCGTGGTGAAGCGCGACGGCGAGTGGAAGCTGCTGCGGCGCTGGATCGCACCGTGGAAGGGCGAGGTGCTCAGCGCCTTCCAGGAGCGCCGCGCCACCGCCGGTTGAGCCCCGAGCGATCGAGCAGAGACCGGCTCCACTCCTCGCGCGTGGCGATCATGTGGTCGGCCGCCCGCAGCGCGACGGCCTGCACGGTGTTCGTGGGGTTGACCGTTCCCCCCGCGGGCATCGTGCTGCCGTCGACGATGTAGAGGTTCTCCACGTCGTGCGACCGGTTGCGGGCGTCGACGACGGAGTCCCGCGGGTCGTCCCCCATCCGCGCCGTGCCGAGCAGATGCCAGCCGTGCGGTGACTCCAGGCCGAACGAGCGCACCGAGTCGGCGCCGGCGGCCCGGGCGAGCTCGGTGGCGCGGGCCAGCCCGGTCTCCATCATGCGCCGGGAGTTCTCCGACATCGTGTACTCGGTGATCACCCCGGGCAGGCCCCAGGCATCGAGGTTCTCGTGGTCGAGCCGCACGAGGTTGTGCTCCTCCGCGGCATCGTCGCCGCACACCCACAGCACCGCCTCATGGTTGAGGTGCTTCTCGAGGGCGCGGTGGTGGCCTGCTCCCCAGGGAGCCGTCTGCAGCGCGGTGTCGAGCGGGTTGAAACCGCGCATGGCCGTGATGATGAACCCGCGCTGGAAGTCGTTCGCCGGATCGGTCTCGTAGAAGTGCCGCGTCGTCGCGGTCGCTCCCCACGGCCCGTGATCCGCATCGGTGCGCTCGCCGAAGTGCGCCACGACCGAGGTCTGCGGATGGATCATGAGGCCGCGCCCCACGGCGCCGCTGGAGTTGGCGAGGCCGCCGGGGTGCTCGGGCGAGGCCGACATCAGCAGCAGTCTCGGGGTGCCGAGCCCGTTGCCGGCGATCACCACGAGATCCGCGGTCGCCCACCTCAGCTCTCCCGCCGCGTCGTAGTACTCGGCCCCCGTCGCCCGCCCGTCGGCGTCGACGGTCACCCGCCGCACCCGCGCCCGCGTCTCGAGCCGGGCCCCCGCGGCGAGCGCCTCGGGCCAGTACGTGGTTCCGGGCACCGCGAGCGCTCCCGTGGGGCAGCCGGCGGTGCAGAAGCCGCGGTTGGAGCACGCGGGCCGGCCGCGGTAGTCGCGCGAGGCGATGGCGAGGTGCTGCACCCACCAGTACCAGCCGAGCTCCTCGAAGCCCGCGATCCAGCGGTGGCCCATCGAGCCCATCGACACCGGGGGCAGGGGCGGTGCCGAGGTGCACGGATGCGTGGGGTCGCCGGCTGCGCCCGACACCCCCATCTGCGCCTCGTTGATCTCGTAGTAGGGCTCGAGCTCCTCGTAGCCGAAGGGCCAGTCGCGGCCGAAGCCGTCGGTGCGGTGCGTGGCGAAGTCCGAGGGCGAGAAGCGCCAGAACGCCCCGCCCCAGCCCACCGCGCTGCCGCCCACCGCCGAGTAGACGTAGGTGTTCACCGGGTTCCCGCCGCGGTTGTCCACGGGGTAGTCGAACGGCCCGCGCCGGAGCGCCGGGTTCGGGTTCCACTCGTGGCGGCTCCGCACGGCCCAGTCCTGGTGGGACTTCGGCAGATCCTCGTCTGCCAGCCAGTCGCCCTGCTCGAGGCAGAGCACATCGACCCCGGCGCGCGCGAGCGACCACGCCACGCACGCGCCCGAGGCTCCCGCGCCGATCACGAGCACTTCGGCACGGGGCCCGTCGGGCTCACCCGTCACCGCGGCACCGGCCGGTACGACGGCGGGAGCCTCCGCACCCGGTCGAGCAGCCGCTCGTCGAAGGGCTCGAGGGGCACCCCGGTGAGCGGCCGGGCGGCATCGAACCCGGTGCGCTCGCGGATGACCGCCTCGACCAGCGGGTCGGTGTAGTAGCCCTCGCAGGCGAGCTCGTAGAGCATCCGGAAGCCGCTCGACCAACCGGGCTGGGCCTCGACGTCGCCGAGCACCGCATCCCGCACCGGCTCCGGGAGCCACGCGAAGAGCCCGCCGCGCCGGGCTGCGAGCCCCGAGACGCCCTGCAGCACCGCGGCCACGGCGGCGCCCTGCTCGCCGCCGTCCGCGACTGCCTGCTCCACGAACCGCACCGCGGCCGTCGATCCCCCGGGCGGCCAGTGCTCGTCGCCCGGGATCAGCCGGTCCACGACGGCCCCGATGAGCCCGCCACCGCGTGCGCCCGCCATCGTCAGATCCTGCTGCTGAGCTTCTTCTCGCGGCCGTAGGCGGCCATGGCGAGCAGGATGATGGCGCCGTACATCACCTGGCGGTCGGGGATGGTGAAGCCGAGACCGAGGATGACTGTGCCGAGGAAGACGAGCAGGATCGCCCCGATCATCGTGCGCCAGTAGTCGCCGGGCCCGCCGAACACCGTGCCGCCCACGATCACGGCGGCGAGGCTCTGGAACAGGTACGGCCCACCGAGCGAGCCGTCGACCGAGCCCGCGAAGCCGGCCAGGACGACGCCGGCCAGCACCGCCGAGATGGCGCTGAAGGCGAAGACCCCGGTCCAGATGCGGCGGGTGCGGATGAGCGCGAGGTCGGCGGCCCTCGGATTGGTGCCCGTCGCGTAGATCTGCCGTCCGGTGCGGGTGCGCGAGAGGAACAGCCACATCAGCACCCCCACCGCGAGCCAGAGGAACACCACGGGCGGCATCGGGATGCCGAAGGTCGTCGCCACCGGCGCGCTCAGCTGCGACAGCCACGCCGGCGCCGAGCCCGACTGGGCGCCGCCGGTCTGCACCTGCACGACACCCACCGCGATGGCGCTCATGGCGAGCGTCACGATGAGCGGCTGGATGTTCAGCCTGTTGCAGAGCCAGCCCGTGAACGCGCCGAGCAGTCCGGCGCCCACGATCGCCACGAGGAGCGCCGTGCCGAAGTTCCAGCCGTACATCTCGGCGAGCTGCGTCACCGTGAGGGCGCCGGCCACGATGAATCCGGAGACCGACAGGTCGAGCCCGCCCACGAGTACCACGAGGGTCTGCCCCACGGCCGTGAGCCCCACGAGGGAGGCGAGCACGAGCATGTTGCGCACGGAGTTGTAGCTGCCGAAGCCCTCGATGGCGATCGCCCCCACCGCGAAGGTCACGAACAGCAGGGCCACCTGCGCCACGGGGAAGCGGGCCTGGGTGGCGGCGAGCGTCTCCCAGAACGAGCGGGCGCGGGCACCGCCGCCGCCTCTGCCGCCGCTCGTCGGAGCGCCCGTGCGCGGGCCACCGGCGGGGTCGGAAGCCGGGCCGGGGCCCGGGGTCGCGGTGCGGAGCTCGGTCATGAGGTGGTCCTTCCGGAACGGCTGATCAGGGCGCCGACCACAACGGCGACGAGGAGCACTCCCCCGTAGAAGAGGCCGAGCCACTGGGCGGGCACCTTGAGCACGGTCAGCAGAGACTGCACGAGGAAGATTGAGCCGGCGCCGAGGAGCGACCCCAGGAGTCCTCCCCGCCCGCCGAGGAGGGTCGTGCCGCCGAGCGCGACGCTCGCGATGGCGAGGAGCGTGTAGGCCGTCGACTGGCCGGGATCGGCCACGTGCACGACCGAGAGCAGCGCGAACGAGCCGAGCCCGGCGATCGCGCCGCCGAAGGCGAACGCCGCGATGCGCACCGAGCGCACCCCCACGCCGCTCGAGAGCGCCGTGGCGTCGTTGCCGCCCACCGCGAAGAGCTGCCGGCCGAAGAGCGTGCGCGAGAGCACGGCCCACGCGATCACGGGCACGAGGATGAGCACGAGGGCGCCGGGGAAGCCCGCGATCCCGGTGTCGATCTCGCCCACCCAGTTGTCGCCGATCCCCACCGTGCTCGGCGAGATGCGGAGGCTGAGGCCCGCGAGCACGAAGTACATCGCGAGCGTCACGACCACCGCGGGGATGCGCAGGAGCACCGTGAGCAGCCCGTTCACGAGCCCGACGGCCGCGCCCAGCAGGAGGATGAGCGGCACGCTCGGCCAGCCGCCGAGCCCGAGCGGGATGAGCCAGGTGGCGAACACCATCGAGCAGAACGTCATCAGGGGGCTGATCGAGAGGTCGATGCCGCCGCGGCCGGCGAGGATGGCCGGTGTGCTCGCCATGGCCGCCAGGGCGAGGGGCGCGAACACGGCGACCTGCTGCACCCAGCCGAAGTCGCGCTGCACGAGCAGGTTCGTGATGAGCAGGGCGAGGAAGAGGGCGAGCGCGAAGGCGAAGTAGTACTTGCGCAGCAGCAGGCGGAATCGCGTGCCCGCGGTGGGGGCCTGGCGGGTGTCCGCCGTCTGGGTGATGGTCATGACGCCTGCCTCTCGGTGCCTGTCGAAGTGGTGCCGGTCGTAGCGGTGCCGGTCGGGTCGCTCCCGGCCTCCTGGCCCCCGAAGAAGCTCGCGACGAGGCGCTCGCGGGTGAGCTCGGCCCGCGACAGCTCGGCGGCGAGCTCCCCCTCGCGGAACACGAGCACGCGATCCATCAGCTCCAGGTGCTCGTCGACCTCGGTCGAGAGCATCACCACGGCGAGGCCCTCCTTCGCGAGCACGTCGAGGAGCGTGTAGAGGTCGCGCTTGGCGTTGACGTCGATGCCGCGCGTGGGGTCGTTGAGGATGAGGATCCGCGGATGCGACGCGAGCCAGCGCGCGATCGTCACCTTCTGCTGGTTGCCGCCGCTCAGCGTCGTGATCGCGTCCCCGCCGCGGCCGATCTTGATCTTCAGCAGGTCGAGGTACTCCGCGAACCGCGTGCTGCTCCGCCGCTCCGAGAGGAATGGACCCCGCCGGTCCTCCGAGGAGGTCGCGATGGCGAAGTTCTCCACGATCGACATCCACTCGAAGATCGACTCCGCGCGGCGCTCGCGCGGCACGTAGGCGATGCCCAGCCGCGAGGCCCCGCGGTGGCTGCGCACGGCCTGGCGCGCCGATCCGTCGACCCGCTCGACCTCGCCCGCCACGGGCTCGAGGCCGGCGAGGGCCTTGAGGAAGACGTCCTGGCCGTGTCCCTCGAGACCGGCCACCCCCACCACCTCGCCGGCTCGGAGGCTGAGCCCGAACGGCCGGGCGCCCGGCCGGAGCGCGAGCTCCCGCGCCTCGAGCACCACGGGCGAGTCGGCGGAGGCCACGGGCTCCCGCCCCTCGCGGGCGGCCTGCTCGGCCGCTCCCGTCATCATCTGCACGAGGATCCCCGGGTTCCACTCCCCGAGGGCGAGCGTGCCCACGGTCGATCCGGAGCGCATGACCGTGATCCGGTCGCCGATCTCATCGATCTCATCCATCCGGTGCGTGATCAGGATGGTGGAGGCCCCTTCGGCGGCCCGCCTCCTGACCATGCCGAACAGCCGGCTCCTGGTCGAGAAGTCCAAAGCGCTCGTGGCCTCGTCGAGGATGAGCAGCTTCGGCTCCCGGATGAGCGAGCGGGCGATGCTGCAGGCCTGCCGTTCGCTGAGCGACAGGTCGCCGACCTCGTCGTCGAGCGCGGGCGGGTGCTCGAGCAGTTCGGCGAGCACGGCACTCGCCCTGCGGCGCTTCTCGGCTGCGCGCACCCGGTTCGACACGCTCTCGAGCCCGATCCAGATATTGTCGAGCACGCTCCGGGTGTCGACGGTGAGCACCTCCTGGAAGACCGTGGCGATGCCGGCGGCCTGCGCAGCCCTCGGCGTCGGGAAGAACCGCACCGGCGAGCCTGCGACCTCGAGCGACCCCGCCCCGGGCTGGTGCACGCCGCTCAGGATCTTCACGAGCGTCGACTTGCCCGATCCGTTCTCCCCCACGATCGCATGCACCTCGCCCGGCAGAACCTGCAGGGTGGCGTCGACGATCGCCCGCGTGGGGCCGAACGACTTCGCGAGGTTCGAGACGCTCACCACGGGCGGCTCGCCGAGCTCGGCCACGGTCGTCACTCCGCGGTGGCGTCGAACGACAGCTCGGCCGGCGCGGTGAAGAACTCCGACATCACCGCGTCCGGGAACACGTCGCCCTGGATGCCCTCGGCGGAGTTGATGTCCCAGCCGTCCTGGTAGTAGTCGTCGACGTTGTCGGGCGTGATCAGCGGCGGGGCGGTGATCATCTCGTTGGTGATCGGCCCCTGGCCGGCGAGCACGCGCATGCCCACCCGGAAGGCCGCGTTCAGCTGCGAGGCGCCGCCGCCCACGGTGCCCACCGCGTAGTAGCCGTCCGGTGCGTTGTCGTGCAGGTAGGCGATGTCGCCGGCGCTCGCGGTGTTCATCGTCACGGGAGGGACCGTGCGGCCGGACTGCTCGAAAGCCGTGATCACGCCGGTCGCCATCGCGTTCAGCTGCACCACGGCCGACACCTCGGCGGGGTTCGCGGTGAGCCACGAGAGCGTCTCGGTCTTGGCCGTGGGCGTCACGTAGCCGCCCTCGATCTCGCCGGCGATCTTCGCATCCGGGCACAGCGCGATGGTGGCCTTCGCCGCCTCGTAGCCCTGCTGGTCGATCGGGAAGCTCGAGATGCCGTGCACCATGAGCACGTTGCCGGATCCGCCGGTCTCCTTGAGCACGTCGGCGGTCGGCTGCGCCACGTTGAGGAAGGGGTTCTGGTAGACGTTGATGGCGTACTTCGAGGGGATCGAGCCCGCGTAGACGACGGTCACGACACCCTGGGCGCCCGCCTCGTCGACGGCCGGGGCGAGAGCCTCGCCCGAGAGCGGCACGATCACGATGAGCTTGGCGCCCTGGCGCACCTGGTCCTGGTAGCCGGCCACCTGCGCAGCGGGCGACTGCGCGGCCACGTCGGCTGCCCAGTAGTTCACGGCTTCGGGCGTCGTCATCCCCGCCTCGGTCGAGAGCTCGAGCAGCCGGCCGAACTCGGTGATCGACTCGTCGGTGAAGGAGTTGGCGTTCGACCCGAGCGAGAGACCGATGGGCACCGCCTCGCCGAAGCCCGTGAAGTCGGCGAACTCGCTCGACTCGACCGGGGCCGGGTAGCCGTTGTAGCCGGCCTGCGTCTCGGGGGTGAGCCCGGCGACGATGCCCTCCGGGTCCTGCGGCGGCACCTCGGGCAGCGTTCCGCAGTCGCCGGATGCCGTGGCCGAGCCGCCGGACGAACCGGATCCGGAGCCGCCGGCGTCGCCGCCCGCGCATCCGCCGAGTCCGACGACGACCGCACCGACGGCGGCGAGGGCAAGGGCCGGTCGCAGCATGCGGCCGCGCGTGAAAGTGGTTCGCATAGTGTCACTCCTCATCGAGTCACCCGTCGCCATTGAGCGGGTGGGCTCCATAGGACCACATCGTCAGACGGGATTACTATCGGTCGAACAACGTATTTTCGAGGGAAGTACCGCTGACGCGCCGATGAACTCGCGGCCCGTCACGGCTTCTCCCGTGTCGAAGGAGACACCGAAACCATGCACCTGACGAACCTCAACCTGCGCCAGCTCGAGTACTTCGTCGCCATCGCCGACGCCGGATCGATCGCACTGGCCGCAACCCACCTGCACGTCTCGCAGTCCGCGGTGGCCGCCACCCTCACGGCGCTCGAGCGAGCCCTCGACGTGCAGCTGTGCACCCGCCGCCGCTCGCACGGCATCACCCTCACCTCGAGCGGGCGTCTCCTGCGCGAGCGGGCGCGCGAGCTCCTGCACGAGACGGCCGACATCGAGCAGGAGGTCAGCGGGCGGAGGGCGCCGCTCTCGGGGACCGTCGTGGTGGGCTGCGGCGAGGAGCTCGCGCCCACGGTGCTGCCGCCGATCCTGCAGGATCTCGCCGTCGTGCACCCCGCTCTCACGATCGAGGTCGAGATCGCGCTCGAGGAGTCGTTCTGGCCGCGAGTGGCCACGGGCGAGGTCGACCTCGCCGTGAGCCTCGACCACCGCCTGCCCGCCGAGCTCACGAGCGTGCGGCTGAAGCCCATGCCCGTGCAGGTGGTGCTGCCGCGGGCGCATCGGCTGGCCGCCCAGGATCGGGTGGAGATGCGGGACCTCGCCGACGAGGACTTCGTCATGCTCACGACCGAGCCCGGGGCCACGCACGCGTACTCGATGTTCAACCGTGCCGGCATCAAGCCCCGCATCGCCTTCCGCGCTCCCACGTTCGAGCTCGCGCGGTCGCTCGTGGGGCGGGGCCTCGGCTACACGATCCACATCCAGCAGCCGGCGGGCGACACGAGCTACGAGGGCTGCCCTCTCGCGGTGCGGCCGCTCGAGACCGGGCTGCCGCTCGAGTACGTGACGGTGGCGTGGTCGGCGCGCATCCGGCCCTCGCCGCGGTCGCAGGCGGTCATCGATGCGGCTCGGCGGGCCTGGCCGGAGGGCGGCACCACCTCCACCTAGTCCCCGGGCGAGTCGGCACCTCTCGTGATCGTCTCCAGCAGGGCTCGCGCGGCGGGCGTGACCCGGGGCCCCGTCACCACGCCGATCCGCCACTCCGGCGCGTCCCGCAACGCGATCCGTCGGAGCCCGGGCCGCCCCTCGACCATGCGCTCTGGCACGATCATGAGCCCGAGGCCGGAGGCCACGAGTTCGGCGGCCACCCCGAGGTCGTTGACCTCGCACGTCGTCGTGCGCTGTGCGCCGGCCGCGGCGAAGGCGTCGTCGACCACGCGGCGGAGGGCCCACTCGGGTGCCACGTCGACGAAGTCGCGCCCGTCCAGCTCGGCGATCCGCACGGGCCCCTCGAGCTCGTCGCCCTCGGCCGTCACGAGCATCATCGGCTCGCGGTGGAGTCCGTGCGCTCGGCCGGGACGGGCGTCCGGCGGAAGGGGCACGACGCCGAGGTCCAGCCGGCCCCGGTCGACGTCGTCGAGGATGGTGGCCACCGGAGCCTGCCGGAGTCGAAGCGCGACGAGCGGATGCGCGGCCCGCATGGCCCGGATCGACTCGCCCATGCCCGTCCAGGCTCCCTGGATGACGCCGAGCGAGACCGCACCCCGCAGTTCGCGGCTCGGTGAGGCCGCGGCGCGCGCCTCGTCGACCAGGCCGAGGATCGCCCGGGCGCGCTCGAGCAGCTCGCCGCCTGCGGGCGTGAGCCGCATCCGGCGGGTGGTGCGCTCGAACAGCGCCGCGCCGAGCTCGGTCTCGAGCTGGCGCACCGAGCTCGAGATGGCCGACTGCACCACGTGCAGGCGGCGGGCCGCGCGGGTGAAGTTGAGCTCGTCGGCGGCGGCCACGAAGTACTCGAGCTGCTTCAGTTCCACGGTTCCCGATCCATCTCGCGCATAGATGAAACCTATCGTTTTCCATCGTCCTCATCGCGGAATGGGAGGCCCCGCCCGGTGTTGAACCCTCTGTCAGCCCCGACGAGAGAGACCCATGACAGACCTGCGCGAACACCCCGACACCCGCCCGACGCCCGCCGTCGCCGGCCCCCACACCACCCGGCACGGCACCCGTTCGGCGGACCGCGACCGCACCCGCCGCCGCGCGGGCCTCGGCTTCTGGGGTGTGGCCTACACGTTCGTCGCGATCATGGCGTTCTCCACGGTGCCCACCCCCCTGTATCCGCTCTACGAGCAGGCGGGCGGCTTCGGTTCGAGCACCGTGACGGTCATCTTCTCGATGTACGCGCTGGGAGTGCTGCTGAGCCTCTTCCTCGCCGGGCACATCTCCGACTGGTACGGCCGCAAGCCCCTGCTGTGGAGTTCGCTCGGTGTCGCGCTCGTCTCGACGGCCCTGTTCCTCAGCAGCACCGACCTCACGGTGCTCCTGATCGCACGCTTCACCACGGGGCTGGCGGTCGGTGTGCTCACCGCCACCGCCACGGCGGCCCTCACGGCCCTGCGCTCGGCGCACCGGCCGAACGGCACGCCGGGCGTCGCCGAGACGGTCGCGGTCTTCGCGAACATCGGTGGCTTGGGTCTCGGCCCGCTCGTCTCCGGAGTCGTGGCGCAGTTCGCCCCGGCCCCGCTCATCTGGCCCTACGTCCTCTTCGCCCTCCTGCTCGTGGCGGCCGTGCCGCTCCTGGTGCTCACGCCCGAGACGGCGGGGCTCCCGGCCAAGACGGTGCGCTACCGCCCGCAGCGCCTCGCCCTGCACCCCACGCGCCCGGGCGCGCACCTCGCGGCGATCGCCCTCGGTCTCATCAGCTTCAGCGTGTTCGGTGTGTTCTCATCGCTCGCGCCGCAGCTGCTCGGCGACGTCTTCGGCATCACGGCCACGGCCCTCACGGGGGCGACGGTCTTCGCGGTGTTCGCCGCGGGGGCGGTGGCGCAGGCGCTCGCGGGCCGGATCCCGGCGCAGCACCGCGTGAAGGCGGCCGCGGTCACCCTGTGGGTCGGTCTGGCCCTGGTCGCGGTGCAGCCGTTCCTGCCGAGCTATCCGCTCTTCGTCGTCGGCGGCATGGTGGCGGGCGTCGGTGCGGGTCTCGCGTTCAAGACCGCGGTGGGCACGATCGTCGCCCTGACAGCGCCGGAGAAGCGGGCGAGCGCGCTCGCGACGCTCTTCCTGGGCTCGTACATCGGCCTCTCGCTGCCCGTGCTCGGTCTGGGCGCGCTGGCACCGGTCATCACGCTGCCGCTCGCGGTGGCCGCTCTCACGGCGGTGCTCGCGGCGGGTCTGGTGCCGGTCTACCTCACGCTGCGCCGGGGCTGAGGCGTCGGCGTGGTCAGCTGCGCGTGTCGAGTGCCTTGAGCAGTCGCACCACGGATCCGCCCAGGTTCCACTCGGTGCCGAGGCGCTCGAGCTCGGCCCGCGCCTCGCCGGTGACGGGTCGGAGCCGGGCGCCGGCCTCGTCGAGCGTGGGAAGCGGAAGATCTCGCACCACCCGCACGACGGCGGGTGCCACGGCGAGGTAGTCGGCGGCGGCCGCGAGCTTCGCGCGCACGCCGGACGAGACGCCGCCGTCGGGGTCGGCGGCGGCCGCGAGGATCCCGTCGAGGGTGCCGTGCTGCCCGAGCAGGGTGGCGGCGGTCTTCTCCCCGATGCCGGCGACGCCGGGGAGTCCGTCGCTCGTGTCGCCGCGGAGGGTGGCGAAGTCGGCGTACTGCTCCGGCAGCACGCGGTACTTCGCCACGACGGAGGCGTCGGTGAGCACCTCGAGGTTCTTCATGCCGCGGGCGGTGTAGATCACCCGCACGTCGTGTGAGTCGTCGACGAGCTGGAAGAGGTCGCGATCGCCGGTCACGACGTCGACCGGATGCGGTGCGCCGGTCGCGTAGCTCCCGATCACGTCGTCGGCCTCGTGCTCCGCGGCGCCCACGACGGCGATCCCGGCGAGCGCGAGCACCTCGCGGATCATCGGGATCTGGGCTTCGAGGGCGTCCGGAACCACTTCCTCATCCGGAGCGGTCGCCACGGTCTCGGCCACCCGGTGCGCCTTGTAGCTGGGAAGGAGGTCGACCCGCCACTGCGGCCGCCAGTCGTCGTCCCAGCAGGCCACGAGCAGTGCGGCGTCGAACTCCACGCTCAGCCGCGCGATCATGTCGAGCAGCCCCCGCACGGCGTTCACGGGCTGCCCGTCGGCCCGCCGAATGGTGTCGGGCACCCCGTAGAACGCCCGGAAGTACAGCGACGCGGTATCGAGCAGCATCAGTCGTTCGGCCATAGCCGATTGTGACATCCCAGCGCGCCCCTGTCGCCATCGCCGAGGGGCCCTGCTCAGCAGTCAGAGCAGCGGCGGGTCCAGCGGAGCGGGCAGTTCCCCGGGAGTCGCGAAGATCTTCACGACCATCGCTTCGGCGCGGGCGGGGAGAGCGTCGGCCGGGTAGAACGCTTCGTAAAGATCTTCGGCCTCCTTGAGGGTGGCTATCCCGCAGAGCGCCAGGAGCAGTCGGATGTCACGCGTATCGCGGCCCGGCCGATTGGCCCGGAGCTTCATGGCGAGGAGCGACTCCTTCGAGGCGACCTCGATCCGGATCCCGCCTTCGTCGTACAGCGTCTCCCACTGCACCTCTCGACCGAGGGTGGGCAGGGCATCAGCCTGAGTGACCGCGAAGTTCAGCCATGCGGGGTCCCATCCACGTCGCTGCGCCACGCCGCTGGCCGCTCGCGCGACGGCCTCACCAGAACCCGGATCCCCGCGACCTCACCGTCTTGGCGAAGCTCCGTCACAAGCTCCCGCAGTCCGCCGAGAATGTCGTCGCGATCGAGGGCGGTCACAGCTCAGACGCTCGCGAAGGTGTCGCGCCAGGCGAGCACGCCGTGTCGGGCGAACGCGTCGGGAACATCGGTGGCCGAGGGCTCCGGATCGGCCGGATCGATCTCAAGCACGCGCGGTTTTGCGAGGAAGCGCCCGGGTGCCCCGACCCACGACGGCAGGGGCACGGACTCTTCGGAGAGTCGCCACTCGACGAGGGCGGCGATCGCGGCATCCCAGACCGGTGAGCCGGTTGGTTCGGGTTCGGCGAGTCCGAGGACTCCCCGCACGAGCCCGTGCTCTGCCACCAGGTTGTCGTTCAGCACCAGGAGAGCACGGAGCGCTCGATCGGTGTCGCCGGCACGCAGCCTGACGCGGATGTCCGACGCCGCTGACGCGGCATCGTCTCGTCTGGTCGGCGCGAGATACAGCCGATGACCGGTGGCAGCGAGGAGGCGATCGACCGTGCCGAACTCGACCTCGCGGCCCTGCTCGGATCGGGAGATCCGGGCCTGGTCGATGCCGGAGCGGTCCGCGAGCTGGGTCTGTGTGAGGCGCTCGCTGAGACGTGCTGAGCGCACCAGGGTGCCTGAAGAAGCCATCGCTTCACCTCCAATATGACCTTTGAATCATATCAAGAACGGAGGTGTCAGGCGAAGGCGTGGGCCCACGAGCAGCTTCCACGTCCGAGACAGCCCGACAAAACCGAAGAGAGGGCCGCCCGCATGGGCGACCCTCTCTTCATCTCCGTCGGGCTGACAGGATTTGAACCTGCGACCCCTTGACCCCCAGTCAAGTGCGCTACCAAGCTGCGCCACAGCCCGTGGCATGTCATCCCGGAGAAGCGAACCGCTCCAGACAACTTGTCCATGATAGCGCCTTCTGAGCCTCCCCGTGGACACGGCCCGGGTCCGTCACGGTGCGATAACGGATCACCGATCTGGTCGGACCCGATAAATGCACCTGCATAGACTCGTGAGCAGAGGCGCGCTGCGGGGATGACCCGGACGGCCCCCGCAGCGCCCTCACCCACTCTCCGCCCCACCCGCGCCGATCCCGCGCAAAAACTGGGCGAAACTTTGGGACAGACAGTCCCGAACGGAGCTTTTTCATAAGATCCGCATTGCATAATTGACCATGCCCCAGTCATCTGCCTTACCCGCACCTACCCGACGACAGGGCGCGTCCGTCAATCTGGCCGAACCCCGAGCGGCCAGAACCCACGAATCGCTGACGACCGCCCTGTTCGATCTCCTCCGCCGGCACGACCTCACCGAGATCTCCATCTCCGAGCTCTGCCGCACGGCGGGAGTCCACCGCACCACCTTCTACGGCCACTACGCCGACATCTACGCCTTCGCCTCCGACTCGTTCGCGCGCATGCTCGACGAGCTGGCCGAGGTGGCCGAGCTCGACGCAGCCGACTACGAGAGCGAGGGGTCCGAGGCCCCCGATGTCGAGGCCATCACGGCCGCGTACACCGGCTCGATCAGCGCCATCCTCGTGCACATCCTCGAGCACCGCTCGGCGTACCGCATGATGTTCGGCACGCGGGTCGACGCCGGCTTCCGACGCGACCTGCACCAGCGCCTCCTCCGGCACGCCGCCCTCGCGGTGTCGAACTGGCGCCGGCTCGGCCTCGCCCAGGACCTCGACGGCCCCACGGCCGCCGCCTTCATCGCAGGCGGCTCCGTCGGGGTCTTCGAGGAGTGGGCCATGAGCGACGACACCGATGTGGCTGCCCGAACAGCCGACATCGTGGGCACGGCGGATGCCTGGGTCGCCTCCCGCGCACTGGCGCACGACTCCGTGCTCACGCCCGGCCCGGTGCTGGCACACGACACAATGGTGGGGTGACCACCGCAGCCGACTCCACCCCGCCCTCCCCCGGTCCCTTCGCCCTCGCGATCGACATCGGGGGCACGAAGGTGGAGTCGGCTCTCGTCGACCCCTCCGCCACCCTCCTGCCCGGCAGCCGCCACCGCGCGCCCACGGGCGCCGGCAGCACCGCCGACGACATCGCGGATGCCGTGCGCCGCGTCATCGCCGAGACCCTCGCCTCCGCTCCCCCGAACGCCGAGATCGTGGGCGCGGGCATCGGCAGCGCCGGCCCGATCGACGCCGTGCACGGCACGGTCTCGCCCCTCAACCTGTCCGCCTGGCGCGGCTACCCCGTGCGTGACCTGGTGCGGGACGCGATCGAGACGAGCGCGGCATCCGGAGCGACCGGCCACCGCTCATCCGGCGAGAGCTCCGGTTTCCCCGACCCCGTCCTCCGCCTCGACGGCCTCTGCATCCTCCTCGCCGAGCACTGGGCGGGAGCCCTGCAGCACCACCGCACGGCGATGGGCATGGTCATCTCCACGGGCATCGGCGGCGGACTCCTCGTGGAGGGCCGCCTCGTGGGAGGCCGCACGGGCAACGCCGGTCACATCGGCCAGATCCAGCTGCACGAGCACGAGAGCGCCGGCAAAGACCTCAGCACGACCCTCGAGGGGGTCGCCTCAGGCACGAGCATCGTCGCGTGGGCGCGCGAGCAGGGCTGGGACGGCACCGACGGCCAGCAGCTCGCGGCCGCCTACGCGAGCGGCGATCCGATCGCCCTGGCCGCCGTCGAGCGCTGCGCGAACGCGGTGGGCGACGGCATAGCCTCAGCCTGCGCCCTGCTCGACCTCGAGGCGGTCGCCATCGGCGGCGGCTTCGTCAACGTGGCCCCCGACCTCATCCTCCGCATCCGCGCGCGGGTGAACGCGGTCGCTCCCCTCGACACCATCCCCGGCGTCGAGATCCTGCGCTCGGCCCTCTCAGACGAGGCCCCCCTCATCGGGGCGGCCGGCCTGGTCCACCGAGCCGACCTCCTCACGTAGCTCGCGCCCCACCCCACAACGACGTGAGTCGCGGCAAAGTGTCCCCATTCCGGCCACAAGGCACGATATGGGAGCACTTCGCCGCGACTCAACGACAGCAAGGGGGGGTCGGGCGCGGCGCTAGCGCTTGCGCTTCTCCCGCACGCGCATGTTGACCACGATGGGCGATCCCTCGAAGCCGTAGATCTCGCGGAGCCGCCGCTGCACGTAGCGACGGTAGCCCGGGTCGAGGAACCCGGTCGCGAACAGCACGAAGGTCGGCGGCCGCGACGCCGCCTGGGTGCCGAACAGGATGCGCGGCTGCTTGCCACCGCGCACGGGGTGCGGATGCGCCGCCGTGAGCTCGGCGAGGAACGCGTTGAACTTGCCGGTGGGGATCCGGGTGTCCCACGAGTCGAGCGCGAGCTCGAGCGCGGGCACGAGCTTCTCGAGGTGGCGGCCGGTGCGCGCCGAGATGTTCACGCGCGGCGCCCAGGTCACGTGCGCGAGATCCTGCTCGATCTCCCGCTCGAGGTAGCGGCGGCGCTCGTCGTCGAGCAGGTCCCACTTGTTGAACGCGAGCACGAGCGCACGCCCGGATTCGAGCACGAGGTCGATGATCCGCAGGTCCTGCACCGAGATGGGCTCGGTCACATCGAGCACCACCACGGCCACTTCGGCCTTCTCGAGCGCGGCCGAGGTGCGGAGCGACGCGTAGAAGTCGGCGCCCTGCTGCAGGTGCACGCGCTTGCGGATGCCGGCGGTGTCGACGAAGGTCCACACCTTGCCACCGAGCTCGATCTGCTCGTCGACGGGGTCGCGGGTGGTGCCCGCGAGCTCGTTCACGACGACGCGCTCCTCGCCCGCGGCCTTGTTGAGCAGCGAGCTCTTGCCCACGTTCGGCCGGCCGAGGATGGCGACCCGGCGGGGTCCGCCCACCTCCTGCTTGGCCACGTTGGAGACCTCGGGCATCTTCTGCATGATGAGGTCGAGCAGGTCGGCGACGCCGCGACCGTGCAGCGCCGAGACGGGGTAGGGCTCGCCGAGGCCGAGCGACCACAGCGCGGAGGCCTGCGGCTCCTGGCGCGAGTCGTCGACCTTGTTCGCGGCGAGGAACACGGGGCGGTCGGCGCGGCGGAGCATCTTCACGACGTGCTCGTCGGTCGCGGTGGCGCCCACGTTGGAGTCGACCACGAAGAGCACGACGTCGGCGAGGTCGATGGCCACCTCGGCCTGGGCGGCCACGGCGGCGTTGATGCCCGCCGCGTCCGGCTCCCAGCCACCGGTGTCCACGAGGGTGAAGCGCCGGCCGGCCCACTCGGCCTTGTAGGCCACGCGGTCGCGCGTGACGCCGGGCTTATCCTCCACGACGGCCTCGCGGCGCCCGAGGATGCGGTTCACGAGCGCCGACTTGCCCACGTTCGGCCGGCCCACGATCGCGAGCACGGGCAGGGCGGGGAGGTAGACGACGCCGTCGCCGTAGTCCTCGGTGATCTCGAGCAGGTCGAGGTCGGCCTCGTCGAGCTCGTAGTCGTCGAGGCCCGAGCGCAGAGCGGATGCCCGCTGCTCGGCGAGCTCCTCGTCGACGCCGGCGAGGCGTTCGGCCAGGTCGTCGGCGGGTGCGTCGAACTCGTCCGGGTCGGTGCCGGATGCGGGGGTGCGGTTATCCGCCATGAGAGATCCTTGTCGTCTGGGCCACGACCTCGACCACCGCTTCGACGGTCTGGTCGAAATCGAGTTCCGTGGAGTCGACGGTGGTGACACCGTCTGCGGCGTTCATGAAGTCGACCACCCGGGAGTCCGCCTCGTCCCGTGTGCGAAGTGCCTCGCCCACGGCGGCGGCCGTCTCACTGGTCAGTTCCTTCGAACGCCTGCCCATTCTAGCCTCCTCCGAGGCCGTGAGCAGGATGCGCACGGGAGCATCCGGCGCCACGACCGTCGTGATGTCGCGCCCCTCGGCCACGATGCCCGGTTTCGGGGTGCCCGCCATGATCGCGCGGAACCGCTCGTTGAGGCCCCGCCGCACCTCCGGGATGCGCGCCACGAGGCTCACCACGGCCGTCACCCGCGGCTCCCGGATGGCGTCGGTCACGTCGGCCGAACCCACCCGCACGTAGTAGTCGTCGGGGTCGGTGCCGATCACGAAGTCGAAGCGCTCGAGCTCCTCGATCACCCGGTCCGCCTCGGCGGCGTCGATCCCGCGGTCCAGCAGATCCCACGACAGCGCCCGGTACGACGCCCCGGTGTCGAGGTAGTCGAAGCC
>NZ_JAHFUY010000056.1 GCF_023264895.1 Herbiconiux sp.
ATGAAGCGCTTCATCTTCACCGAGCGTTCCGGCATCTACATCATCGACCTGCAGCAGTCGCTCGGCTACATCGACAAGGCCTACGACTTCGTCAAGGAGACGGTCGCCCACGGCGGCACCGTGCTCTTCGTCGGCACGAAGAAGCAGGCTCAGGAGTCCATCGCCGAGCAGGCGACCCGCGTGGGGCAGCCCTACGTCAACCAGCGCTGGCTCGGTGGCCTCCTCACCAACTTCCAGACGGTCTCCAAGCGCCTCGCGCGCATGAAGGAGCTCGAGGAGCTCGACTTCGAGGACACCGCGAAGAGCGGGTTCACCAAGAAGGAACTCCTCATCAAGAAGCGCGAGCTCGACAAGCTGCACAAGTCGCTCGGCGGAATCCGCAACCTCACCAAGACGCCGTCGGCGCTGTGGGTCGTGGACACCAAGAAGGAGCACCTCGCGATCGACGAGGCCAAGAAGCTCGGCATCCCCGTGATCGGCATCCTCGACACCAACTGCGACCCCGATGAGGTCACCTACCCCATCCCGGGCAACGACGACGCGATCCGCTCCGTCGCCCTGCTCACCCGTATCGTGGCCGACGCCGCCGCCGAGGGCCTGATCCAGCGCCACCAGAAGCCGACCGAGGGCGACGCTCCCGCCGAGCCGCTGGCCGAGTGGGAGCGCGAGCTCCTCCAGGCGTCCGAGACCCCGGCTGCCGAAGACGAGAAGATCGAGGCCGTCGACGGCCTCGTCTCGGGCTCCGAGAACGCTGAGGCCGTGGCCGAGGTCGTCGCCGCCCAGGTGCCGGTCGAGGAGAACGACGCCGACGCCGCTGCGCAGGCCGACCTCGCCGAGATCACCGACGAGTCCCTCGTCGTCGAGCACAAGGTCGAGAGCGACGAGGCCGCCGAGGCCAAGATCGAGGCCGAGGCGACCGACGCCGAGAAGGCCCCCGCCGCCGAGTAAGCACCCCATCGCGGGAAAGGGCACCGTCACCTCGGTGCGGTAGCGTGACCCGCGATCCGGGTCCCGCGACAATTTTTCAAGGAGTCTGAAACAACATGGCAACTATCAGCCTGGCTGACGTCAAGGCGCTGCGCGAGCAGCTCGGAACCGGCATGGTCGACACCAAGAACGCCCTCGTCGAAGCCGACGGCGACATGGAAAAGGCCATCGAGATCCTCCGCCTCAAGGGTGCGAAGGGCAACGCGAAGCGTGCCGACCGCTCCACGAGCGAGGGCCTCGTCGCCGCCCAGCAGGGCGACGGCGCCGCGACGCTGATCGAGCTCGCCTGCGAGACCGACTTCGTCGCGAAGGGCGAGAAGTTCATCGCCCTCGCCGACGTCGTGCTCGCCGCGACCTTCGCCGCGGGTGCGTCGACCGTCGAAGAGGCGCTAGCCGCCCCGGCCGGCGGCAAGACCGTCGCCGACGTCATCAACGACGAGGCAGCGATCCTCGGCGAGAAGATCGAGCTCCGCCGCATCGCCCGCCTCACCGGCGACGCGTTCGAGGTGTACCTCCACAAGACCTCGAAGGACCTGCCCCCGCAGGTCGGCGTGGTCGTGGCCTACACCGGCTCGGACGCCGAGACCGCTCGCAGCATCGCGCAGCACATCTCGTTCGCCGACCCGCAGTACCTCTCCCGCGACGACGTCCCCGCCGACGCCGTCGAGAAGGAGCGCGCGATCGTGACCGAGATCTCGAAGAACGAGGGCAAGCCCGAAGCGGCTCTGCCCAAGATCGTCGAGGGTCGCGTCACGGCCTACTTCAAGCAGGTCGCCCTGCTCGAGCAGGACTACGCGAAGGACAACAAGCTCTCGGTCGCCAAGGTGCTGGCGGATGCCGGCATCCAGGTCACCGGTTTCGCCCGCTTCAAGGTCGGCGCGTAAGCTCCTAGCAGCAGCACGAGAAAGGGCTCGGGTCGTTCGATCCGGGCCCTTTCTCCTGCCCGGACCGATCGTCCGGGCGTCACGGTCACGGTAGCCTGTCCGAGGGGCACGACGAAGGGAACAACGACGGATGTCAGAGCCGGAAGCAAAGCGCAGGGTACTCCTCAAACTGTCCGGTGAGGCGTTCGGCGGAGGCCAGCTCGGGGTCAACCCCGACGTGGTCAGCGGCCTCGCGCGCGAGATCGCCGAGGCGGCCACCGAGGTCGAGGTGGCGATCGTCGTGGGCGGTGGCAACTTCTTCCGCGGCGCCGAGCTCTCGACCCGCGGCATGGACCGCGGCCGCGCCGACTACATGGGCATGCTCGGCACCGTGATGAACGCGCTGGCCCTCCAGGACTTCCTCGAGCAGGCCGGAGCCGAGACCCGCGTGCAGTCCGCGATCTCGATGACCCAGGTGGCCGAGCCGTACATCCCGCGCCGCGCCATCCGGCATCTCGAGAAGGGCCGCGTGGTCATCTTCGGTGCGGGAGCGGGCCTTCCCTACTTCTCCACCGACACGGTCTCCGCCCAGCGCGCCCTCGAGATCCACGCCGACGAGGTGCTCGTGGCCAAGAATGGCGTCGACGGCGTCTACTCGGCCGATCCGCGGATCGTGCCCGACGCGGTGAAGCTCGACACCCTCACCTACAACGACGCCCTGGTGCAGGGCCTCAAGGTCGTCGACTCGACGGCCTTCAGCCTCTGCATGGACAACGGCATGCCGATGCACGTGTTCGGCATGGAGCCGGCGGGCAACGTCGCGAAGGCCATCCGTGGCGAACGCATCGGCACACTGGTCACCACCAGCCACTGACTACACTTGATCTGACCGATCCACCGAAGGAGTTCCCGTGATCGCCGAAGTGCTTTCCGACGCCACCGACCGCATGGACAAGGCCGTGGAGGCCGCCAAGAACGACTTCGCGACGGTGCGGACCGGACGGGCGAACCCCGCCCTGTTCCAGAAGATCATGGTTCCCTACTACGGGACGCCGACGCCGCTCGAGCAGCTCGCGTCGCTGCAGAACCAGGAGGCGCGGACCCTCATCGTCACGCCCTACGACAAGAGCGCGCTGCGTGACATCGAGCAGGCCATCCGCGACGTGCCGAACCTCGGCGCGAACCCCACCAACGACGGCAACATCGTGCGCGTCACCCTCCCCGACCTCACCGAGGAGCGCCGCAAGGAGTACGTGAAGCTCGTGCGCACGAAGGCGGAGGACGGCAAGGTCTCGGTGCGCAACATCCGCCGCAAGGCCAAGGACGACCTTGACGCGCTGAAGAGCGAGGTCGGCGACGACGAGGTCTCGCGCGGCGAGAAGGAGCTCGAGCAGGTCACGAAGAGCCACATCGACGCCATCGACGACGCCCTGAAGCGCAAAGAAGCGGAACTGCTCGAGGTCTGACCTCGGCAGGCTGCCATGAGCGACCCTGATCCCACTCGGAGCGTGCCACCGCGCCGCCCGCGGCCGCTCACGCGCGCCGACATCCAGGCTCAGGTGCGCGCCCGCAAGGAGCAGTTCGACGAGGCCAACGAGAAGATCACGGCCAGAAGCGGCCGCAACCTCGTCTCGGCGATCGCGATCGGCGTGGGTCTCGCCCTCGCCATGGTCGTCAGCCTGGTGGTCATCAAAGAGATCTTCATGGTGCTGGCCGCCGTGGTGGTCGCCTTCGCCACGCTCGAGCTGGTCGCGGCCCTCAAGCACGCCGACATCAGGGTGCCGCGCATCCCGACGGTGGTCGCAGGCGTCGCCATGGTTCCGGCCGCCTACTACGGGGGAGCGGAGGGGCAGTGGCTCGTCGCGCTCGGCGGCATGCTGTTCGTGGCGCTCTGGCGCCTCGGCGCGTGGGCCATCTCGTCGCCCCGCACCGCGTTCCCCGCGGTGCTGCGGGATCTCGCGGCCGGCACCTTCGTGCAGGTCTACGTGTCGTTCCTCGCCTCCACCTCCGTGCTCCTGCTCTCGAAGGACGGCGGGCAGTGGTGGGTGCTCGCCTTCATCGTCGTGGTGGTGCTGACGGATGTCGGGGCGTACGCCTCCGGCCTCAATTTCGGCAAGCATCCGATGGCCCCCACCATCAGCCCCAAGAAGACCTGGGAGGGTCTCGCCGGAGCGGCGCTCGTGTCGCTCATCGGCGGCGTGCTGCTCGCGATCTTCATGCTCGATCAGCCCTGGTGGTTCGGTCTGATCTTCGCCGCCGTGATCGTGTTCACCGCCACGGTCGGCGACCTCTCCGAGTCGTTGCTGAAGCGCGACATCGGCATCAAGGACATGAGCAGCTGGCTGCCTGGCCACGGCGGCATCCTCGACCGGCTGGACTCCATCCTGCCCTCGGCGGCCGCGGCCTACGTTCTCTGGGTGCTGGCACAATAGAGCCGTGAGCGTACCCTTCCCCCGCACCCGCAGCTCGATCCTCGGTTACGACGTGAACGAGGTCGACGACTTCCTGAGGAAGGCCCGTCAGGCCTACGACGAGCGGGATGCCGCCGACGAGCACTTCGTGCTCACGAGCGACCTGGTGCGCCACACGGCCTTCAGCATGCAGAAGGGCGGCTACTACGCTCCCGCCGTCGACGCCGCGCTCGAGCGGCTCGAGGACGCCTTCGCCCTCCGGGAGCGCGATCGCGCCTACCAGGAGGCGGGAGACGAGGCCTGGTACGCGAACGCCCGCTCCCGCGCCGGGGAAATCCTGCTGCGACTGGAGCGGCCGGAGGGCCAGAAGTTCACCAAGGCGGGATTCCTCCGCGTGGGCTACCACCAGAAGGATGTCGACGCCTTCTGCGCGGCGCTCGTGGAGTACTTCCGATCCGGCGCCGACATCACGACCGCCGACGTGCGCACGGCCGTGTTCCGCTCCCGCCGTGGGGGCTACGACGAGGCGCAGGTCGACGCGGTTCTCGACGCCGTCGTCGATGTGATGCTCGCGGTGCGCTGAGAACCGCCGCCGAACGCAGATTTCCTGCGTCGTCTCGTCCCGCTCACAACGATGTGCGGCGTGTCCGGTCCCCCGATTGGGTGACACGCTCACTTCTGTGTTAGCTATGTCTGCTATGACAACAGCATCCACGCGCGCCCGCCGCGCTCTCGCACTGGCCGCGGGCGGCTCCGCCTTCGCCCTGGTCCTCGCCGGTTGCGCCGCCGGTGGGGGAGACGTCGCCGCGGGCGACGCGATCATCGTCGGCACGACCGACAAGGTCACCACTCTCGATCCTGCGGGCTCGTACGACAACGGCTCGTTCGCCGTGCAGAACCAGGTGTTCCCGTTCCTCATGAACACCCCCTACGGCAGCCCCGACGTCGAGCCCGACATCGCCGAGAGCGCCGAGTTCACCGGGCCCACCGAGTACACGGTGACCCTGAAGGAGGGGCTCACGTTCGCCAACGGCAACGAGCTCACCTCCTCCGACGTCAAGTTCAGCTTCGACCGCAACATCGCCATCGCCGACGAGAACGGCCCGTCGTCGCTGCTCTACAACCTCGACAGCATCGCCACCCCCGACGACCTCACCGTGGTGTTCAACCTCAAGAACCCCGACGACCAGGTCTTCCCGCAGATCCTGTCGAGCCCCGCGGGCCCGATCGTCGACGAGGACGTGTTCTCGGCGGATGCGATCACGCCCGACGACGAGATCGTCGACGGCGAGGCGTTCGCCGGCCAGTACTCGATCGCGAGCTACGACTTCAACAACCTCATCTCCTACGTGCCGTTCGAGGGCTACCTGGGCCTCCTCCCGGCCGCGGAGTCGCCGATCAACGCCAAGTACTACGCCGACTCGTCGAACCTCAAGCTCGACGTGCAGGAGGGCAACATCGACGTGGCGTTCCGGAGCCTCTCGGCCACCGACGTCGAAGACCTCTCGTCGAACGACGCCGTGAAGGTGTGGGACGGCCCGGGCGGCGAGATCCGCTACGTGGTGTTCAACTTCGACACCCAGCCCTTCGGTGCCACCACGGCCGAGGCCGACGAGGCCAAGGCCCTCGCCGTCCGCCAGGCCGTCGCCGACCTGATCGACCGCGACGAGATCGCCGACCAGGTCTACAAGGGCACGTACACCCCGCTCTACTCGTTCGTGCCCGCCGGGCTGACGGGCGCCACCGAGGTGCTCAAGGAGACCTACGGCGACGGTGCGGGCGGCCCCTCGGTCGAGAAGGCCACCGAGCGCCTCACCGCGGCCGGCATCACGACGCCGCTCGAGCTGAACCTGCAGTACAGCCCCGACCACTACGGCCCCTCCTCGGGAGACGAGTACGCACTGATCAAGGACCAGCTCGAGGCATCCGGTCTCTTCACGGTCAACCTGCAGTCGACCGAGTGGGTGCAGTACGCGAAGGACCGCACGGCCGACGTGTACCCGTCGTACCAGCTCGGCTGGTTCCCGGACTACTCGGACGCCGACAACTACCTGACGCCGTTCTTCCTCACCGAGAACTTCCTCGCCAACCACTACGACAACCCCGAGGTCAACGACCTCATCCTCGAGCAGGCCTCGACGGCCGACCCGGCCACACGTCAGGCCCTGATCGAGGAGATCCAGGCCAAGGTGGCCGCCGACCTCTCGACGGTGCCCTACCTGCAGGGCGCCCAGGTCGCCGTGGCCGGAACCGACGTCGACGGCGTCACGCTCGACGCGTCGTTCAAGTTCCGCTACGCACCCCTCACCAAGGGATGACGACCGGCCTCCTGCCGAGCGACGCCACCACCTCGGCCGCCCCCGCGCGCAGAAGCGCCGGGGGCGGCCTCGGCCGGTACCTGCTCGTCCGCTTCCTGCTGATCTTCCCGACCATCTTCATCCTGGTCACGCTGGTCTTCCTGCTGATGCGCACGATCGGCGATCCGATCACCGCCGCACAGGGCGGCCGTCTCACGGCCGACCAGCTCGCGGAGCGCATCAGTGCGGCCGGCTACGACCGGCCGGTGCTCGTGCAGTATTTCGAGTACCTCGGCCAGATCTTCACCGGGAACTTCGGCAACACCATCAGCGACAACCGCCCCGTCACCGAGGTGCTGCTCACCTACGGCGGGGCCACGCTCGAGCTCGCCTTCTACGCCCTGATCGTGGCGTTCATCGTGGGCATCCCGCTCGGCATGCTCGCGGCCTCCCTCCGCGACCGCGCACCCGACGCCTTCCTGCGGATCTTCGCGATCCTCTGCTACGCCACCCCCGTCTTCTTCGCAGGCCTCCTGCTGAAGCTCGTGTTCTCGGTCTGGCTGCAGTGGCTGCCGGTCGCCGGGCGCGCGTCCACCCGCACCGAGCTCGCCATGCAGACGCTGCCGAACAAGACGGGCATCTACCTGATCGACTCGATCATGCTCGGCTCGCCGACCGCGATCGGCGACGTGCTCTCGCACGCGGTGCTCCCGGGCATCGCCCTGGGCCTGCTCACGGCGGGCGTGTTCCTCCGCCTCGTGCGCACGAACGTCATCGGCACCCTCGGCACCGACTACGTCGACGCGGCCCGCTCGCGCGGCGTGAGCGAGTTCCGGCTCGTGCGGAAGCACGCCTACCGGCCCGCCCTCATCCCGATCATCACCGTGATCGGCCTGCAGATCGCCCTGCTGCTCGGCGGAGCCGTGCTCACCGAGACCACCTTCGAGTGGAAGGGCCTCGGCTTCCAGCTCGCCGGCTACCTCGCCGCCCGCGACTTCGTGGCCGTGCAGGGCATCGTCGCGCTGCTCGCGGTGTTCGTGGCGCTCACCAACTTCGTGGTCGATGTCATCGCCGCGGTCATCGACCCGAGAGTGAGGTACTGAGATGACCACCGAACTCGTGCCCTCCGGCCATCCCACGGCCCTGCCGCCCGCGAACAGCGGCTTCTGGGGCCGCCTCCCCGTGCTCAAGCAGCTGCGCCAGAGCGTGGGCCTGCAGCGCGGCATGCTCGTGGCGGGGCTGGCCATCACCGCCGTGTTCCTGCTGGTGGCGGCCTTCGCGCCGCTGATCGCGCCCTACGGCTTCGCTCAGCTGCGCGACGACGCGGGCCCCTTCGGCGCTCAGCAGCCGCCGAGCGCCGCCCACATCATGGGAACGACCGTCGGCGGCTACGACGTGTTCTCCCGGGTCATCTGGGGCACGCAGACCGCCGTGCTCGTGATCGTCGTGGCGGTCGTGTTCTCGATCTTCATCGGCATCCTGCTCGGGCTGGTCTCGGGCTACCTCGGCGGCTGGCTCGACCGGGTGCTCGTGGTGATCGGCGACGCCGTCTACGCGTTCCCGTCGCTCCTGCTCGCGATCGTGCTCTCGATCGTCATCTCCGGAGGCCAGTCGAGCCTCTGGGGCGGCATCTTCGCGGCGGCTCTGTCGATCACGGTGGTGTTCATCCCGCAGTACTACCGGGTCATCCGCGCCGAGACGATCCGCATCAAGGCGGAGCCGTACGTGGAGTCGGCCAAGATGCTCGGGGCCTCCGCGCCGCGCATCATGTTCCGGCACGTGCTGCGGAACGCCACCCGCACGCTGCCGATCATCTTCACGCTCAACAGCTCCGAGGCGCTGCTGACTCTCGCCGGGCTCGGCTTCCTGGGCTTCGGCATCGAGCCGACCGCCGCGGCCGAGTGGGGCTACGACCTCAACAAGGCACTGTCGGATGTCACGAGCGGCATCTGGTGGACGGCTCTCTACCCGGGGCTCGCGATCGTGCTCGCCGTGCTCGGCATCACCCTCGTGGGCGAGAGCCTCAACGACCTGGCCGATCCCCGGCTGCGCACCCGCCGGCGCGCGAAGGTGCGCACCGCGACCGCAGCAGCCACGACAGCAGCATCGACGACAGCGGGGCCTGCTTCGGCGCCCGCGGCGAACACCGAGGAGAAGGCATGAACGACGTCGTCGAGATCACCGACCTGTCGATCTCGTTCGCGACCGACGGCGGCACCGTGCGTGCGGTCGACGGCGTGAGCCTGACCGTCCGGAAGGGCGAGGTGCTCGCCATCGTGGGCGAATCCGGCAGCGGCAAGTCGGTGACGGCCAAGAGCATCCTGGGCCTCCTGCCCGAGACCGCCACGACCGAGGGTGCCGTGCTGCTCGCGAGCCGCGACGGCTCGCACACGAACGACATCATCTCGCTCAGCCCCTCGCAGCTCCGGGAGGTGCGGGGCACCGACGTCTCGATGGTGTTCCAGGAGCCCTCGACCGCTCTCAACCCCGTCTTCACCGTCGGCTGGCAGATCGCGGAGGGGCTCCGGGCGCACGGCAAGGTCTCGAAGGCCGAGGCCAGGCGCGAGGCGATCGAGATCCTCCGCAAGGTCGGCATCCCCGAGCCCGAGGTGCGCGTCGACCACTATCCGCACCAGTTCTCGGGCGGCCAGAAGCAGCGCATCGTGATCGCCGCGGCCCTCGTGCTGAACCCCGGGCTGATCGTGGCAGACGAGCCCACCACGGCGCTCGACGTCACGGTGCAGGCTGAGATCCTCGACCTGCTGCGCCGGCTCCGCGACGAGTTCGGCACGGCGATCGTGCTCATCACGCACAACATGGGCGTGGTCGCCGACCTCGCCGACCGCGTCGTGGTGATGTACCAGGGCCTGGTGGTCGAGGAGGCCGACGTGAAGACCCTCTTCGCCTCGCCGCAGGACCCCTACACGGAACGGCTCCTCGACGCCGTGCCCCGCATCGGTCAGGGGCGGGTGCACACGGCGGAACGGGAGGCCGCGCGCGCCGTCGCCCGCGAGGCGCGGGCCGCCGTGGGCGAGAGCGCCCTGGCACCCGTGGTCGAGGCCTCCCACCTCACGATCGACTACCCGGGCCGGTTCGGTCGCAAGGGCTTCCGGGCCGTCGACGACGTCTCGTTCCGCATCGCGCCCGGTGAGGTGCTCGGCCTCGTGGGTGAGAGCGGATCGGGCAAGACCACGATCGGCCGGGCCCTCGGCGGCCTCACCCGCATCACGGGCGGCTCGCTCACGGTGCACGGCTTCGAGATGCTCGGCTTCTCCGAGCGGCGCTTCAAGCCGCTGCGCGCCGACATCGGCTTCGTGTTCCAGGATCCGGCGGCGAGCTTCAACCCGCTGCTCACGATCGCCGACGCCGTGGCCGAACCGCTCGTCATCCACGGCCGGGCCGAGAGCCCGCGGGATGCGCGGAGGCGCGTCGACGAGCTCCTCGAGGCCGTGCAGCTGCCGAGGAGCTTCGGCGACCGCTTCCCGCACGAGCTCTCGGGCGGCCAGCGTCAGCGCGCGAGCCTCGCCAGGGGGATCGCGCTCGAGCCGAGCCTGCTGATCGCCGACGAGCCGACCTCGGCTCTCGACGTCTCGGTGCAGGCGCGCGTGCTCGAGCTGTTCGCCGAGCTGCAGCGCGAGTTCGGCTTCGCCGCCCTGTTCATCAGCCACGACCTCGCCGTGGTCGATCTGCTGGCCGACCGCATCGCCGTGCTCTACCGGGGCCGGCTCGTCGAGGAGGGCACGGGGGCCGAGGTGCTCGACCACCCCTCCGACCCGTACACCAGGCGGTTGATCGCTTCCCTCCCGGTGCCCGATCCGGTCGAGCAGGCCGCCCGCCGGGCGGAGCTCGCGAGCATCCAGGCGGATTCCCGTGGGAGATGACACGGGAATGGGCTAAAATCGGTCGAATCGTGTCCACGCACCCCTCGACCTCCCGCACCGCGGGCCGACTCGCCCTCCAGCTCGTCGGCCTCGTGGCCGTCGCCGCCTCCGCCTTCGTGGTGGTCGTGGCTCCCAACGTGGGCGCCGTGGCCCCCGCCTCGGCGTCGTTCGCCGGCGAGTTCGACGAGGGCGGTCTCGCGCTGCAGGAGCTCGACGCGAGCGGCTCCCTGGCGGCGAGCGTGTTCCGCGACACGTACTCCGTCACCGAGGCCCCGAAGCCCGTGATCGTCGAGACCAAGGCGCCGGCCGAGTCCGAGGAATCGGATTGTCCCGATCCGAACGCGGCCGTCGCCGATCCCGGGGGAGCCCAGGCCGTCGCCGCCGGTCTAGCCGCCGAGCGCGGCTGGACGGGCCCGCAGTTCGACGCCCTCATCGCCCTCTGGAGCCGCGAGTCGGGCTGGCGCGTGAACGCGCTCAACAGATCGAGCTGCGCCTACGGCATCCCGCAGGCCCTTCCCGGGAACAAGATGTCGTCCGCCGGCGCCGACTGGCTCACCAACCCCGCCACGCAGATCACCTGGGGCCTCAACTACATCCAGGGCCGCTACGGCGACCCCGCTTCCGCCCTCGCCCACTCCGACGCGAACAACTGGTACTGATCCCATGTCGATGACGAAGAGCTCCACCCACCCCGTCGTCCGCACGGGGATCCAAGTCGTGGCCTTCGCCGTCGCCGTCGGCTTCGTGCTCCTGTTCGCGGTCGACCCCAAGTTCGGTGCCGTCGCGAACGCGTCGGAGTCGTTCGCACCGCAGGTCACGGAGCGCGACGGCTCGGTGCAGTCGCTCGAGTTCGCGGGCGACGCCGCCGCGGCCGTCACCCGTGACGCCTACACGGTCATTCTGCCGCCGCCCCCACCTCCGCCCCCGCCGGCACCCGTCCCCGTCGCACCCCCCGTCTCCGGTGGCGGCGTGGCCGCGGCCGGCGGCTCGTGCAGTGCCAACGTGGTGCCCACCCCGGGTGCCCCCGAGCCCGGCAGTGTGCAGGACATCGCCTACCAGGCCATGCCCGGCTACGGCTGGAGCGAGCAGGAGTACTACTACCTCCTGGCGCTCTGGAACCGCGAGTCCGGCTGGAACCCCTCCGCCCGCAACGCCTCCTCCGGTGCCCACGGCATCCCGCAAGCGCTGCCGGGTGAGAAGATGGGCCCGGGCTGGGAGTCCGACCCGCACGTGCAGATCGGCTGGGGCCTCGGCTACATCGCCGGGCGCTACGGATCGCCGTGCGAGGCCTGGGCGACCTCTGAGGACCAGGGCTGGTACTAGTTTCACTAGGCTGAGCCCATGAGGCTCGAGATCGTCGCCGTGGTCTGTCTGATCATCATCGTCGGGGTCTCGGCCTTCGCCCCGAAGCTCCGGCTGGCGACGCCCATCGTGCTCGTGGTGATCGGCATCGCGATCTCGATCATCCCGGGTGTCCCGCCCATCCACGTGCCCTCCGAGCTGATCCTCGCGGGCGTGCTGCCTCCGCTGCTCTACTCGTCGGCCATCAACCTGCCGCTTGTGGACTTCCGCAAGAACTTCGGCGCCATCTCCATGCTCTCGGTGCTGCTCGTGATCGTGAGTGCGGTCGTCACGGGCTTCCTGCTGTACATGATCCTGCCGGACCTCGACCTCGCGGCCGCCATCGCGCTCGGAGCCGTGATCAGTCCCACGGACGCCGTGGCCGCCACCTCGATCGGCAAGAAGCTCGGCCTGCCCCCGCGCCTGATCGCGGTGCTCGAGGGCGAGAGCCTCGTGAACGACGCCTCCGCCCTCGTCCTGCTGCGCACTGCCATCGCCGCATCGGCCGGCACCATCGCCTTCGGCGGCTTCGGGGGAGTCGTGGTCGATTTCGCCTACTCCTCGGTGCTCGCCATCGGGGTCGGCATGATCGTGGGCTTCGTGACGGTCTTCTTCCGGTCGAGGCTGCACGACTCGGTGCTCACCACGGCGGTCTCGTTCGTCATCCCGTTCCTCGCCTACATCCCCGCCGAGGCGATCGGGGCGTCGGGCGTCCTGAGCGTCGTGGTCGCGGGCCTGTACACGGGCCACATGGGGGCGAAGCGCTTCTCGGCCTCGACCCGCATCAGCGAACGATTGAACTGGCGCACCATTCAGTTCCTGTTGGAGAACGGCGTCTTCCTCCTGATGGGGCTCGAACTCAAGGACATCTTCCTGCAAGCCGTTCGCGGCAGCGGGAGCGACAACCTCGACGCGCCCCAGGCGATCGCGCTCGGGGTGCTGGCCGCCCTCGTGCTGTTCGCCATCCGCTTCGCTTTCGTGGGGCCGCTGCTCGCCTTCCAGCGCGCTCGCGTCAAGCGCAGGCTCGAGGCCGGGCTCGTCGGCCCCCGGACCGCCGCCCATGAAGCCTCGCTCGAGGAGGAGACCGGTTGGCGCGGCGGGCTCGTGCTCTCCTGGGCCGGCATGCGCGGGGTGGTCACCGTCGCTGCCGCCCAGTCGCTGCCCGAGGAGACGCCGTATCGCAACCAGCTGATCCTGATCGCCTTCACGGTGTCGATCGTCACCCTCGTGCTCCAGGGCGGCACGCTGCCCTGGATCATCAAGGTCACGAAGCTCAAGGGGATCGACGAGACGGCGGACCACGCCGAGTTCGCCGCCCTCGTCGACGAGCTGCGGGGAGCCGGCCTCCGTGTGCTCGAGTCGCCCTCCCTGAGCCTCCCCGGGGGCGAGGAGGTCGACGAGATCGTGGTCGAGCGGGTTCGCACCGACGCCGTGCTGCGGAGCGAGTCGGCCTGGGAGCGCGCTCGCACCGAAGCCGACCAGGTGGAGCCGCACCGGCAGTACCGCGTGCTCAGGCTCGAGGTGCTCCGCGCCGAGCGCTCGGCGCTGCTGGACGCGAGGGGGCGCGGGGTCTACTCTTCCCGCATCCTCGTGCGCGCCCAGCTCATGCTCGACCAGGAGGAGTCGCGGCTGCAGCAGACCGACGGGTCGGACTCCCACTAGGGCGCGCAGCCGCTCGTAGACTGCGCTCGTAGACTGGGGGGATGCCCCGCAGCAACCGCCCCCGTCGCCCCGGCGGCCCGGCGAGCGGTGGTGCCGGTGACGACGAGAGCGATCTCAGCCACCTGATGGCCGGCTGGCGGCGCACCGAGCACCGCCAGGGCCGCTCCTGGAACGTGCAGCCCGTCTCGGCCGCCAGTGCGGTGAAGGCGTACGCCTGCCCCGGTTGCAGCGTGCCCATCGCTCCGGGCACGGCCCACCTCGTGACCTGGCGCGCCGACGGCGTGATGGGCGACGCGAGCGACCTGGCCGCGCGTCGCCACTGGCACACCCACTGCTGGAAGATCGGAGCCTGACGAGCATGACCCTTCACGAGATCCGCAGCTCCACCGAGCTGCCGGCCCGCCGCGAGGATATCGAGCTGCACACCGACGACGGGCTCACCCTCGTGGGCGAGCTCGCGACCCCGCTCTCGGGCGACCCGGTTGCCACGCTCGTGACGCTGCATCCGCTGCCCACCCACGGCGGGTTCATGGACTCGCACGTGCTGCGGAAGGCCGCAGCACGCCTGCCCGCCCTCGCCGATGTGGCGGTGCTGCGCTTCAACCTGCGCGGTGTCGAGTCGCCGCGCGGCACGAGCGAGGGCACGTTCGACGGCGGCGACGCCGAGCGCTTCGACGTGAAGGCCGCGATGGACTTCGTGGCCGAGCAGGGGCTGCCGAACCCGTGGATCGTGGGCTGGTCGTTCGGCACCGAGCTCGCGCTGAAGTACGGGGCGGCCTACCCGATTGAGGGCGCGATCCTGCTCTCACCGCCGCTTCACCGCGCCACGGCCGAGGAGGTCGCCGCGTGGGCCGGCAGCGGCAAGGTGCTCGTGGCGATCGTGCCCGAGCTCGACGACTACCTGCGGCCCGACGAGGCGCGCGTGCGGTTCGCCTCGGTGCCCGAGCTCGAGCTCGTGGCCGTCGAGGGCGGCAAGCACCTCTGGGTGGGGGAGCAGCAGGTGCGGCGTGTGCTCGACGAGATCGTGGCGCGGGTCAACGCTCCCGCCTACCCGTTGCCCACCACCTACGACGCGTAGCCGGCCTCAGCGTTCGTTCTGGATCAGCGCTCGTTCTGGATCAGCGCTCGTTCTGGATCGGGATCACGACCTGCTTGATGATGAGCAGGAACGAGGCGGCGATCGGGATGGCGATGAGCGCGCCGAGCACGCCGAGCAGCGTTCCGCCGGCCAGGGCGGCGATCACCACGATCGATCCGGGGACCGAGACGGCGCGGTTCATGATCTTGGGGCTCAGCAGGTAGGCCTCGACCTGCATGTAGACGATGTAGTAGATGGCGGCGACGAGCGCGGTGAGCGGTGAGCCGAGCCCCGGGATGAGGCAGACCAGCACGATGATCGTCGAGCCCGAGATGGTTCCCACGAGCGGGATGAGCGAGAGCATGCCCGCGAGGAAGGCGAGCACCGCCGGGAAGGGCGCCTGGATGATCGAGAGGAAGATGAAGCTCAGCACGCCGTTGCAGAGCGCGAGGCTGATCTGGCCCACGACGTAGCGGCCGACGGCTCCCGTGACCTGCTCGCTCAGATCGGCGAAGCGCTCCCGCTTCGAGGCCGGCACGAGGCGGTAGACGGCGCGCTTCATGCCGTTCAGCGACGCCGTGAAGTAGAGGGTGAGGATGAGCACGATGATCACGCCGAAGAGACCGCTCGCGATCCCGATCCCGACCTGCAGTGCGCCACCGGCGAGTGCCGTGACGTTGCTGGCGTCCTGGAAGTAGGTGAGGATCGCGTTGTAGACCTCTTCGACGTCGATGAAGCCGCCGAGCTGCTCGGTGAGGTTCGTGCGCCACTGGCGGTCGAGGAGCTGGTTGACGAGGGTCGGCACGAGGTCGATGAGCTGGGAGGTCTGCTCGACGATGATCGGCACCACGGCGAACACCAGGCCTGTGAACACGCCCAGAACCGCGACCAGCACGGTGAGGATGGCGAGCCACCTCGGCCAGCGCTTGCGCTCGAGCCAGGAGATGATCGGATCGAGCCCCAGGGCCACGAAGATCGCCACGCCGATGTAGGTGAGGATGGTGGCGAGGGAGGCCACGGCCCCAAGGATCAGTAGGCCGACACCCACACCCAAGGTGGCCACGAGTCCCAGAGTGAAGGCGTTCTGGATCTTCAACGATGGCTCCTCGGGAGGCTCGGCCGGTCAGGCGTTGCTCAATACTAGGGGTGGATGCCGCCTGGACGTAGCCTGAGTGGGCCGCCCTGCTCCATCGGCTATCTTTTAATGTCTTTTGTCAGGAGTATTCGTGCGCTTCATCTTCGCCATCTTCGCCTTCATCATCGCGACCGCGCTGATCGGCGTCGGTGTCGCGCAACGAACGGTGTTCCTTCCCCCCAGCACCGTCACCTCCTCGGTGCAGCTCGAGGGCGGTGCGCCCTACGCCATGATCGACAGCTCGACGCTGCTGACCCACGAGGGAAACCAGACCCTCGTGCTCTCGGGCAGCGACACGGTCTTCGCCGCCTACGGCCGCACCCCGGACGTGGAGGCCTGGCTCCAGGGCTCCACCTACGACACCATCGGCTACGACGCCGAGACCGGCGAGCTCTCCTCGACCACGGTCGAGGCCGACCCCGAAGGCGCCGAGAACGTGGCGAGCGGATCGGCCGACCCGGCCGGCAGCGACCTCTGGCTCGAGCAGTTCCAGACCGACGACGCCATGTACCGCACCCTCAGCCTGCCCGCCGGGTACTCGGTGCTCGTGGCGTCGGATGGCACGCAGCCGGCACCGACGACCGTGCGCCTGTCGTGGCCGATCCCGAACGCTACGCCGTGGGTGGGCCCCCTGATCGTGGCGGGTGTCGCCTTCCTCCTGGCCGGCCTCGTGCTTCTCGTGCTCGGCCTCCTCGACATGCGCCGCTCGCAGCGGCCGCGCCGGAAGCCCCCCGCACTGCCCAAGGGCAAGCGGTTCAGCCCGTCGCGCACCAACGGCATCGAGTCCGGGGTGAAGCGCGGCCGGCGCTCGATCGCTCCCATGATCGCCGCTCCCGTCGCGCTGGTCTCGGTGCTCGCACTCGGCGGCTGCTCCTCCGACTACTGGCCGCAGGCGGCCCCGCAGGCCGCGTCGACCGACGCCGCCGCGACGACGACCCCGACTCCCGAGCCCTCGAGCACGCCCGGCGCCGACGCCCAGCCCACCGAGGCCGTCGACGAGGACACCCCCACCCCGGCCGTGACCGAGGCGCAGCTCGCCGCCATAGTCACGACCATCTCCGGGGTCACGGCCGAGGCCGACGCCTCGTCGAACGCCGACCTGCTCGCACAGCGGTTCTCCGGCCCCGCGCTCGAGCTGCGCTCGGCGACCTACGCCATCCGGGCCGCGTACCCCGAGTACCCGGCTCCGCAGGCCATCCCGGCCGGGCCGCTGCAGGTCGTGCTGCCGCAGGCGAGCTCCGTGTGGCCGAAGACCGTCTTCACCATCGTGCAGGGGGAGGACACGGCCGTGCCGCCCGTCGCCCTCATGCTCGTGCAGGAGACCCCGCGCGCGAACTACAAGGTCTACTACGAGATCACCCTCGAGCCCGACACGAGCCTGCCGCCCGTGGCCGCCGCGAGCGTCGGCACCACGCGGCTCGCGCCCGACACCAAGCTGCTGCAGATGACGCCGGACGAGCTGAAGACGGCATACGCCGACATCCTCACCACCGGAGACACGAGCCAGTTCATCGACCTCATCGACCCCGAGGGCGACACGCTGCGCACCCAGGTCGGAGCGCAGTACAAGGCCGACAAGAAGGCCGGCTTCTCCGACACGGCGTCGATCGAGTTCGCGCAGGTGCCGGCCGAGGGCCAGAACATCGCCCTCGCCACGAGCGCCTCGGGCGCCCTCGTGGCGGTGGAGCTGCGCGAGTCGGAGACCGTGCGCCCCGTGGAGTCCGGTGCCACCATCAGCACCCAGGGCGCGGTCAAGGCGCTCTCGGGCATCGACGAGACCGCCAAGGGCACCGAGGCCGTCTACGACTACCAGCTGCTGTTCTACATCCCGCCCTCGGGTGACACCTCGAAGGCCGAGCTGCTCGGCTTCACCCAGGGCCTCGTGAGTGCCAAGGAGCTCCCGTGACCATGCCCCCGCCCTCCGCCGCCGGCAACCTCCGCGGCGCCGTCGACCTCTCGTCGCTCGTGAATCGCGCGAACGCTCCCGCGGGCACCGCCGCGCCCGGGGCGCCCGCGCCGGGGGCCGAGGGAGCGCCCGCGGGCACCCTGCCCTCGCTCGTGCTCGAGGGCACCGACGCGAACTTCACCGGATTCATCGAGCTCTCGAACACCGTTCCGGTGATCGTCGACCTCAAGGCCGACTGGGCCGAGGCGAGCAAGGAGCTCACCGGCCTGCTGGTGAAGCTCGTCACCGAGTACGCCGGCCGGCTCGTGCTCGTGGGTGTCGAGGCGCAGGAGAACCCGCAGCTCGCGCAGGCGTTCCAGGCCCAGTCGGTGCCCACGGTCGCCGCTCTCGTGGGCGGCCGGCCGCTCTCGCTCTTCCAGGGCACCTACCCCGAGGAGGAGCTGCGGGCCGTGCTCGAGCAGGTGCTGCAGCTGGCGGCCCAGAACGGCGTCACCGGAACCGTCTCGGTGGCCGGTGCCGACGCCTCCGCCGCCGACGCGGGCGAGCCCGTGGAGGAGCCGCTGCCGCCGCACCATGCGGAGGCCTACGAGGCGATCGAGAAGGGCGACTACGCGCTCGCGATCGCCGAGTACCAGACCGCCATCGCGCAGAACCCCCGCGACACCCTCGCGGTCGCCGGTCTCGCGCAGGTGCAGCTGCTCGCGCGCCTGCAGGACAAGTCGCTCGACGAGATCCGTGCCGCCGCCGCGGCGTCGCCCGACGACCTCGAGGCGCAGCTCCTCGTGGCCGACCTCGACCTCTCGGGCGGCCACATCGACGACGCCTTCGGCCGCCTCCTCGATCTCTTCCCCAAGCAGGACCCCGACGGCAAGAACACGGTCCGCACGCGCCTCCTGGAACTGTTCGAGGTCGTGGGAACGGACGACCCGCGGGTGGCGGGGGCACGGCGGCGGCTGGCTGGGCTGCTGTACTGACAGCACACGAGGCGCTGGCCGTACTGGTTCGCGGGTGGGATCGCGGCGGAACTAGTTGGTGGGTGGAACGGCTGTGCTGGTTGCGCGCCGGTCCCTGCCCGGCGCGCGCGGCATGTTCCGGTGAGGTCGCTGTCGCGGCCTCGCCGTCACCTGGGTCGTCGAGTAGGGCCCGTCGCGTTCGCATCCCCCAGAGGCTCATTCGTCGAGACAGCCAAGTTCTTCGCTGCCGAAACACTTGCGCGGGGCCGAAAGCCGCTGGCCGCTCTTAGACGACCCAGAGCGCCGGCGAGGCCGCGAATGCGACCTCACCGAAGCATGTCGCCTGCGCCGGGCAGGGACCGGCGCAGAAACAAAACAGCCGCTCAAGCCCTCCGCGGCTTCAGGAAGAGCGCCGCCAGCGGCGGCAACGTCAGCTCCACCGACGCCGGACGCCCCGACCACGGCACGTACTCCGCCTCGACGGTGCCGTAGTTGCCCACGCCCGAGCCGCCGTACTCGACGGCGTCGGTGTTGACGAGCTCGTCCCAGCGGCCACCGAAGGGGAGGCCCACGCGGTAGGGGCCCACGGGGGCGCCGGAGAAGTTCATGAGCACGGCGATCGGGTTGCCCTCGGAGTCCCAGCGGAGGAACGACACGAGGTTCTGCGACGACGAGCCGCCGTCGATCCACTCGAAGCCCGCGGGCTCGTTGTCGAGTGCCCAGAGGGCCGGGTTCTCCTGGTAGACGCGGTTGAGGTGCCCCACGAGCGAGAGCAGCTGCTGGTGCACCGGCTGGTCGAGGATCCACCAGTCCAGTCCACGCTCCTCACTCCACTCGGAGGGCTGTCCGAACTCCTGGCCCATGAACAGCAGCTGCTTGCCCGGGTGCGCCCACATGAAGCCGAGGTAGGCGCGCAGGTTCGCGAGCTTCTGCCAGTGGTCGCCCGGCATCTTGCTGAGCAGCGAGCCCTTGCCGTGCACGACCTCGTCGTGCGAGATCGGCAGCATGAAGTTCTCACTGAAGGCGTAGATGAACGAGAAGGTGATCTTGCCGTGGTGGTAGCTGCGGTTCACGGGATCCTCCTCGATGTACTCGAGGGTGTCGTGCATCCAGCCCATGTTCCACTTCATGCCGAAGCCGAGCCCGCCGCGGTTCGTGGCGTGCGTGACGCCCGGCCACGAGGTCGACTCCTCGGCGATCATCACGATGCCGGGGTACTTGCGGTAGGCCGTCGCGTTGACCTCCTGCAGCATGCTGATTGCCTCGAGGTTCTCGCGCCCGCCGTACTGGTTGGGCAGCCACTCGCCGTCCTTGCGGCTGTAGTCGAGGTAGAGCATGCTCGCCACGGCGTCCACCCGCAGCCCGTCGATGTGGAACTCGTCGAACCAGTAGAGGGCGTTCGCCACGAGGAAGTTGCGCACCTGGCTGTTGCCGAAGTCGAACACGAGGGTGCCCCAGTCGGGCTGCTCGCCGCGGCGCGGATCCGAGTGCTCGTAGAGCGGCTCGCCGTCGAAGCGGGCGAGCGCCCACTCGTCCTTCGGGAAGTGCCCGGGCACCCAGTCGACGAGCACGCCGATGCCGGCCTGGTGCAGTCGGTCGATCAGGTAGCGCAGGTCGTCCGGCGACCCGAAGCGCGAGGAGGGCGCGTAGTAGGAGGTGACCTGGTAGCCCCACGAGCCGCCGAACGGGTGCTCGGCGAGGGGCATGAACTCCACGTGCGTGAAGCCGAGGTGCTGCAGGTAGGGGATGAGCTCGTCGGCGAGGGTGCGGTAGTCGAGTCCGAGCTTCCACGAGCCCACGTGCATCTCGTAGACGCTCATCGGCTGCGTGTGCGGATCCGTCTCGGCGCGCTTCGTCATCCACTCGCCGTCGTTCCAGGCGTAGCTCGTGGTGTCGATCCGGGAGGCCGTGAGCGGGGGCACCTCGGTGCCGCGCGCCATGGGGTCGGCGCGGCCCACCCACTGGCCGTGCTGGGTGAGGATCTCGTACTTGTAGTTGGCTCCGGCTGTGAGCTCCGGGATGAAGATCTCCCAGACCCCGGTGCCGCCGAGGCTCCGCATCGCGTGGCGCACGCCGTCCCAGCCGTTGAAGTCGCCGATCACGCGGACGGCCCTCGCGTGCGGCGCCCACACGGCGAAGGCGGTTCCGGCGAAGCCGGCGTCGACGCCCCACTTCTCCTCGACGCGGGCGCCGAGCACCTCCCAGAGCTTCTCGTGCCGGCCCTCGCCGATCAGGTGCAGGTCGAGCTCGCCGAGCGTGGGGGAGAAGCGGTAGGGGTCGTCGGCGGTCCAGGAGCTGTCGTCGTCGTAGTGCGCCTCGATCGTGTAGTCCGAGAGCCCGGTCAGGGTGTGGCCCTGCCAGATGCCCGCGTGCAGGTGCGCGAGGTCGACGCGGGCGCCGTTGGCGAGCACCGCGGTCACCTCACGGGCGAGCGGCCGGAGCGAGCGGATGACCGTGACCGGGTCGCTGACGCCCGGCAGTTCGACGAGGTGCTGGCCGAGCACCGAGTGCGGGTCGTAGTAGCTGCCGGCGGCGACGGCGTCGAGCGTCTCGACGGGGATCTCGGGGAGGGCGGGGGCTGCGGAGGGAGGGGGCAGCGTCATCAGGAGTCTCGTTCCGTCTCGGTAGGCGCGTCGTCGACCGGCGGGCTGACGTGCAGGATGTGCGCGGGCTGCGTGAAGGCATCCAGTCGCACGTAGTTGTGATCGGACCACTCCCAGTGGTTGCCGCTCAGCAGGTCGGTCACGCCGAAGACGGCGCCGGGCCGGAGCCCGAACTCGGTGAGGTCGAGGTGCACGGTGGTCTCGCGCACGGAGTGCGGGTCGACGTTCACGACCACGATCACGGTGTCGGAGACGCCGTCGGGGGTGAACTCGCCGTCGAGGTGCTTGGAGTAGACCACGATCGAGTCGTCGTCGCTGGCGTGGAAGCGGAGGTTCCGCAGCTGGCCGAGCGCCGGGTGCACACGGCGGATGGCGTTCAGCCGCGTGATGTCCTCGGCGATCGATCGCCCTGCGGCCTCGGCCGCCACGAAGTCGCGCGGCTTGTACTCGTACTTCTCGTTGTCGAGGTTCTCCTCGGCACCGGGCCGCGCCACGTTCTCGATCAGCTCGAAGCCCGAGTAGACGCCCCAGGTGGGGGCACCCGTCGCCGCGAGCACGGACCGGATGCGGTACGCGGCGGTGCCGCCGAACTGCAGGTACTCGGTGAGGATGTCGGGGGTGTTGACGAACAGGTTGGGCCGGAAGAACGCGTCGGTCTCCTGCGAGATCGAGGTGAAGAACTCCTCGATCTCGGTCTTCGTGTTGCGCCAGGTGAAGTAGGTGTACGACTGCTGGAAGCCCACCTTCGCGAGGCCCTGCATGGCGGCAGGCCGGGTGAAGGCCTCCGCGAGGAAGACGACCTCCGGATGCGCGGCGTTGACCTCGTGGATGACCCACTCCCAGAAGTCGAGCGGCTTCGTGTGCGGGTTGTCGACGCGGAAGATCGACACGCCCCTGGCGATCCAGAACTCCAGCAGGCGGAGCGCCTCGGCACGGATCCCGGCGGGGTCGTTGTCGAAGTTGATCGGGTAGATGTCCTGGTACTTCTTCGGCGGGTTCTCCGCGTAGGCGATCGTGCCGTCGGGCAGGGTCGTGAACCACTCCGGGTGCTCCTTCACCCACGGGTGGTCGGGCGAGGCCTGCAGGGCGAAGTCGAGCGCGATCTCGAGCCCCGCCTGCTTCGCCTCGGCCACGAAGCGGTCGAAGTCCTCGAGCGTGCCGAGATCCGGGTGCACCGCGTCGTGACCGCCGGCCGCGCCGCCGATCGCCCAGGGGGAGCCCGGATCGCCCGGCTGTGGGTCGAGGGTGTTGTTGCGGCCCTTGCGGTAGGCCTCGCCGATGGGGTGGATGGGCGGCAGGTAGAGCACGTCGAAGCCCATCGCGGCCACGGCCGGGAGGCGCTCGGCGGCCGTGCGGAAGGTGCCGCTCCGCCAGGTGCCGTCGGCGTCCTGCTCCGCGCCGATCGAGCGCGGGAAGAACTCGTACCAGGAGCCCGAGCCCGCACGGGTGCGCTCCACGCGCAGCGGATGCCACGCGGAGTGCGTGACGAGGCTCTCGGCCGGGCGGACGGCCAGGGCATCCGTCACAGCCTTCTGGTAGGCGGAGGCGAGGCGCTCGGTCTGCGGGCCGGCGGTGGCGCCGAGCGTGGCGGCGACCTCGGCGAAGAGGGCCCGGTCGGCCTCGGGCCGCGAGCTCTCGGCGGCCAGGCGCGCGAACAGCTCGGCACCGAGCGCGAACATGAGCTCGACGTCGACGCCCGCGGCGATCTTGACGCTCGCGTTGTGCTCCCACGTGGCGTAGTCGTCGGAGAAGGAGCGGATGCGGAAGCGCCAGTCGCCCTCGCTCGTGACCTGGGCGAGGCCTCGCCACTCGTCGTCCCAGCTGTGCGTGCGGGTGAGCGGGCGGTCGATCACGGTGCCGTCGGGTGCCTCGAGCTCGAGGTGCGCGCCGACCGCGTCGTGGCCCTCGCGGAAGACGAGGGCGCCGAACGGGATCACCTCGCCCACGAAGCCCTTGGCGGGCCAGCGGCCTCCCTCGACCTGGGGGAAGATCCCGAGCACCGGGATGCGGCCGATCGAGGGCTGGAACGACGTGGGCGGGGCGGCCTCGGCCGTCACCGCCGTGCTCGCCGGAGTCGTCGTCGGAGTCTTGACGGGGGCGGTCTTCTTGGCCGGCGCCGCCGACGATGCCGCTGGTTTCTTGCGCGTAGCTGCCACGCTTCAGACCCTACCGACAAAGGGGAGGCCTGCAACCCGTGTTCACGACGCCGCAACCCGACTGCCCTAGGCTGACGGGGTCGGTCGGAACCCACCCCGAAGGAGACCACCCCGTGAAGGCGATCCGCAGGTTCACCGTCCGTTCCGTTCTGCCCGAGTCGCTCTCGGCGCTCGGCGAGCTCGCCGCGAATCTGCGCTGGGCCTGGCACGAGCCCACGCGGCAGATCTTCGCCCACATCTCGCCGGACGACTGGCGATCAACCCTCGGTGATCCGGTGGCACTGCTCGGGGCCGTCCGCCCCGAGCGCCTCGCCCAGCTCGCCGACGACCCCGGCTTCGTGGCGTGGGCGAACAGCCTCCGCGGCGACCTGCACGCCTACCTCGAGGCGCCGCGCTGGTACCAGGGGCTCGAGGGCGTGCGCCCCCGCACCATCGGCTACTTCTCGCCCGAGTTCGGCATCGCCGCCGCGCTCCCGCAGTACTCCGGCGGGCTCGGCATCCTCGCCGGCGACCACCTCAAGGCCGCGTCGGACCTCGGGGTGCCGATCATCGGCGTGGGGCTGTTCTACCGCTCCGGCTACTTCTCGCAGGCCATCTCGCGCGACGGCTGGCAGGAGGAGAGCTACCCCGTGCTCGACCCCGACGGCCTGCCGCTCTCGGTCCTCCGCCTCGCTGACGGCACGCCCGCCCAGATCGTGCTCGCGCTCCCTGACGACCGGGCGCTCTACGCCCGCATCTGGCAGGCCCAGGTGGGTCGCGTGCGCCTGCTGATGCTCGACACCGACATCCCCGACAACGACGACGACCTGCGGAGCGTCACCGACCGCCTCTACGGCGGCGGCGGCGAGCACCGCCTGCTGCAGGAGCTGCTCCTCGGAGTGGGCGGCGTGCGCGCGCTCGAGGTCGTCTCCGAGCTCACCGACCAGCCGATGCCCGAGGTCTTCCACACCAACGAGGGCCACGCCGGCTTCCTCGGCCTCGAGCGCATCTCGCACCTCATCGGCGGCGGGCTGTCGTTCGACGAGGCCCTCGAGGTGGTGCGCGCCGGCACGGTGTTCACGACGCACACGCCCGTGCCCGCGGGCATCGACCGGTTCGACCGCTCGCTTGTGGAACGCTACTTCTCGACCGACATGCTGCCGGGGCTCGACGTCGGCGACGTGCTCGCGCTCGGCGCGGAGGACTACGAGGGCGGGTCGCCCGACATGTTCAACATGGCCGTGATGGGGCTCCGCCTCGCGCAGCGGGCGAACGGCGTCTCGGTGCTCCACGGCGAGGTGAGCCGGGGCATGTTCTCCGGGCTGTGGCCGGGCTTCGACCGCGCCGACGTGCCCATCACCTCGGTCACGAACGGTGTGCACGCGCCCACCTGGACCGATCCGCTGCTGCAGGAGCTCGCCCGCACGAAGCTCGGCACCGGCCACACGACCGCGGCCGACTGGACCTCGGAGGCCGTCACCGACGCCGAGCTCTGGGCCGTGCGCGGCGACATGCGGCGCCAGCTCGTGCACGACGCCCGGCGCCGGGTCACCGAGGCGTGGCGCCGGCAGAACCCCGACTCGATCCCGCCGGCCTGGTACCAGGGCCTGCTCGACCCGACCGTGCTCACCATCGGGTTCGCCCGGCGGGTGCCCACCTACAAGCGGCTCACCCTCATGCTGCACGACCCCGAGCGGCTGAAGTCGATCCTGCTGAACCCCGAGCGGCCGATCCAGTTCGTGGTGGCCGGCAAGTCGCATCCGGCCGACGAGGAGGGCAAGCGGCTCATCCAGAAGCTCGTGCACTTCGCCTCGGACCCCGAGGTGCGGCACCGGATCGTGTTCCTGCCGAACTACGACATCGGTATGGCGCAGCTGCTCTACCCCGGCACCGACGTGTGGCTCAACAACCCGCTGCGGCCGCTCGAGGCCTGCGGCACCTCCGGCATGAAGGCCGCGTTGAACGGCGGGCTCAACCTCTCCATCCTCGACGGCTGGTGGAACGAGTACTTCGACGGCGAGAACGGCTGGGCCATCCCCACCGCCGACTCGGCGGGAGACGCCTCCGAGCGCGACGCCCTCGAGGCCGAGGCGCTCTACGACCTGCTCGAGAACCAGGTGGCGCCCCGCTTCTACGATCGCGACGCCGACGGCATCCCGACCCACTGGATGCAGTCGATCCGGCACACCCTCGCCACCCTCTCGCCCGAGCTGAGCGCCGAGCGGATGGTGCGCGAGTACGTGCAGCGGCTCTACGTTCCGGCGGCCGCGGCCGAGCGGGCGATGACCGTCGACGACCACGAGGCCGCTCGCGCGCTGTCGGAGTGGAAGCACCGGATCGAGGACGCCTGGGGCGGGGTCGCGGTGGTGCACGTGGAGTCGGGCGGGCTCGACGACACCCCGCAGGTGGGCGACGAGCTGCACGTGCGCGCGCACATCCAGCTCGGCGCGCTGTCGCCGGCGGATGTGGCGGTCGAGGTGGTCTACGGGCACGCGGTGCACGGCGACGACATCTCGGAGGCGGCCACGGTGGAGCTGTCGACGCCGCACACGGCGGGATCGGATGCTGATGGGGACTCGGGCGCCGGCTCGGCCGACAGGGTCTACTCCGGCACGGTCGCCCTGGCGAAGTCGGGCTCGTTCGGCTACACCGTGCGGGTGGTTCCGAAGCACGCCCATCTCGCGTCGCCGGCGGAGCTCGGCCTCATCGCCGTCGCGCACTGACGGCGGCGACGGGTTCGGGGCGGGAAGGCTCGACGATGAGCGGCAGGCGGGTGCCGGCCGGGCTGGCGGTGCTCGCGGCGTCGCTGCCGATGTTCATGGGGTCGCTCGACAACCTCGTGGTCACGAGTGCGCTGCCGGTGATCGAGAAGGATCTCGGAGCGACCGTCGAGCAGCTCCAGTGGTTCGTCAACGCGTACTCGCTGAGCTTCGCCACCTTCATGCTGTTCGCGGTGGCGCTCGGCGACCGGTTCGGGCGGCGGCGGATCTTCCTGGCGGGCATCGTGGTCTTCACGCTCGCCTCCGCCGCCTGCGCGCTCAGCGCGAGCCCCGAGATGCTCATCGTCTCGCGCGCCGTGGGCGGGGCGGGGGCCGCGGCGATCATGCCGCTCTCGCTCACCCTGCTCGTCGGCTCCGTGCCCGACAGGTTCCGCACCATCGCCATCGGCATCTGGGGCGGTGTGTCCGGCCTCGGGGTGGCGCTCGGACCCCTCATCGGCGGGGCCGTGGTGGAGGGCTGGAACTGGCAGTCGATCTTCTGGCTGAACGTGCCCATCGGGGTCGTGGCGGTGCCCCTCGCCCTCGTGGCGCTGCCGGCGGTGGCGGGCACGCGCATCCGGATCGACCTGCTGGGGGTCGTGCTCGCGGGTCTCGGCATCCTCGGGCTGGTCTACGGCATCGTCAACGGCAACACGGCGGGGTGGGGGAGTGCGGAGGTGCTCGGGTCGCTCGCCGCGGGAGCGCTGCTGCTCGTGGGGTTCGTGGTGCGCGAGCGCATGGCCGTGTCGCCGCTGCTGCCGCTGCGGCTCTTCCGTGACCGCAGCTTCACCGTGGCCAACATCGTGGGGCTCGTCTTCAGCTTCGGGATGTTCGGGGCCGTGTTCATCCTCGTGCAGTACCTGCAGGTGGTCGCGGGGGCGTCGCCGCTCCAGGCGGGGCTCATGACCACGCCCTGGACTCTCGCGCCGCTCATCGTGGCCCCTGTCGCGGGCGCCCTCGCCCCGAGGGTCGGCACACGCGCCCTCATCGTGACGGGCTGCCTGCTGCAGGCCGCGGCGGTCGGCTGGCTCTCGCTCACCATGAGTCAGGAGCTGCAGTACCTGGTGTTCCTGCCCGCGTTCCTCTGCGGCGGCATCGGCATGGGGCTGGTCTTCGCGCCCATCTCGACGGCAACGCTCGCGAACATGTCGGCGGCCGACAACGCCAAGGCCTCGGGCACCAACGCGACCGTGCGCGAGATCGGGGTGGCGCTCGGGGTGGCCGTGATGACCTCGGTGTTCCTCGGGGCGGGCGGCACGTTCACGGCCACGGGCTACGTGAGTGCGGCGGCGCCGGCGATCGCCGTGGGGGCCGTCGTGCTCGTGGGGGCGGCCGTCGCGGCGCTGTTCCTGCCGCCCGGGCGTGGCACGGGCGCCGTGCCGGAGGGGGATCCGGATCCGGGTCGGCGGGAGCCGGATCCGGGTCAGCGGGAGCCGGATGCCCCGGCGCGGGAGCCCGCGGCGGGCTGACGCGGCGGATGGGTCGCGCGGATGATCTCGAGCTTCTCGGGGAACACCGTGACGAGGAGCTCGCGCACGGCCGGATCCTCGTCGTAGTCGTCGAGCATCCGGACGCCCAGGATGACGTTCGAGAGCATGCCGCCGGCGAGGAAGGCCGACGCCTCGTCGGCCGACATGCCGCCCTCGTCGCGGAGGAGACGGTAGACGTCCATGAAGCCGCAGCGCGCCGCCGGTCCGATGACGGGCTCGGCGCCGAGCGAGAAGGCGTGCATGAGGCAGAGCAGGATGCCGCGGTTGCCGGTGAGCTCGAAGTACGCGAGTCCCAGACGCCGGGGGAGCGGCACCTCTTGGTCTCCCGCGATCGCGGCGCGGAACGCCTCCATGAGCTGGTCGAGGGCTCGCCCCAGCACGTCGAGGAAGAGCTGCTGCTTCGTGCCGAACATGCGCACCACGTAGGGCTGGCTGACGCCGGCGGCCCTCGCCACGGCATCCGTGCTCGCCCCGTGGTAGCCGGCCTCGCCGAAGACCGTCGTGGCGGCGTCGAGCACGAGCTCGCGCCGCTCGTCGGAGGACATCCGCGTCTTCTTGTCGGTCACGCTTGACAGGGTATCAGTTGATTACTTATGGTCGCTTGTAATCATCCGATTACCTATTGTGAAGGAGCCTTCGTGGCGATCACCGATTCCCGGCCGGCGACGAACGCGGGGCGTTCAGGCCGGCCGGCACCGCGCATCCCGGTGTGGCTGGCCATCGTGGCGGCGAGTGTGCCCATGTTCATGGCCTCGCTCGACAACCTCGTGGTCACGAGCGCCCTTCCCGTGCTGGGCCGCGAGCTCGACGCCTCGATAGAGCAGCTGCAGTGGTTCATCAACGCCTACACGCTGAGCTTCGCCGCCTTCATGCTCCTCGCCGTGGCGCTCGGCGACCGCTACGGCCGGCGCACGGTCTTCCTCGCCGGCATCGGCGTCTTCACGGCGGCCTCGGCCCTCTGCGCCGTCGCCCTCGACCCGGGAACACTCATCGCGGCACGCGCCCTGCAGGGGGTCGGTGCGGCCGCGCTCATGCCGCTCTCGCTCACGCTCCTCGTCGGCTCGGTGAGCGCGCGCCTGCGCCCGCTCGCGATCGGCATCTGGGGCGGGGTCGCGGGCCTCGGGGTGGCGACCGGGCCGCTCATCGGCGGCGCCGTGATCGAGGGCTTCAGCTGGGAGGCGATCTTCTGGCTCAACGTGCCCATCGGCATCCTGAGCGTGCCGCTCGTGCTGCTGGCGCTGCCGAACTCGTTCGGGGCGCGGCTCCGGGCCGACGTGGTGGGCGTGCTGCTCGCCGGCCTCGGCGTGCTGGGGCTCGTCTTCGGGATCGTGCGCGGCAACGACGCGGGCTGGTCGAGCCTCGAGGTGGTCGGGGCGCTCGCCGCAGGCGCCGTGCTGCTCGTGGCGTTCGTGCTCTGGGAGCGCCGCGTGCCGAACCCGCTGCTGCCGCTTCGGCTGTTCCGCGACCGCAGCTTCACCGTGGCGAACATCGTGGGCCTGACGTTCAGCTTCGGCATCTTCGGCTCGGTGTTCATCCTCATCCAGTACCTGCAGATCGTGGGCGGGGCGACACCGCTCGAGGCGGGCGTCATGACGATGCCGTGGACCCTCGCGCCCATGGTGATCGCACCGCTCGCCGGACTGATCGCGCCTCGGGTCGGCACGCGGCTGCTCATCGTGGCCGGGCTCGTGCTGCAGGCCACCGGGGTGGGCTGGCTCGCCGCCGTCATGTCGACCACGCTCGACTACGGGGCCCTCGTGCCCGCCTTCGTCTTCGCGGGCGTGGGCATGGGGCTCGTCTTCGCGCCCTCCTCGACCGCCGTGCTCGCGAACATGAGCTCGGACGACAACGCGAAGGCCTCGGGCACCAACTCGACCCTGCGGGAGATCGGGGTGGCCCTCGGCATCGCCGTGCTCACCGCGGTCTTCACGGGGGCGGGCGGTTCGTTCACGCCCGACGGCTACGTCGACGCGGCGATCCCCGCGATCGCGGTGGGCGCGGCGGCCTTGGCGCTCGCGGCGGTGGCGGCCCTCTTCCTCCCCGCGAGTCGCGACCGCCCG
>NZ_JAHFUY010000139.1 GCF_023264895.1 Herbiconiux sp.
CACGCCCCGGGCTGCGACCTGCCGATGGGCTGGGGCATCGCTCCCGTGGCCGCCCTGCGCGAGGCCGGAATCGCGGTGGGCCTCGGCACGAGCGGCGGCGGCAGCAACGACGCCGGCCACCTGCTGGCGGATGCCCGGCTGGCCCTGCAGGTCGCCCCGCTCGTGGGGCCGCCGATCCCGGCCCGCGACGTGCTGGCGATGGCGATGGAGGGCTCGGCCCGAGGGCTCGGCCGCCCAGAGCTCGGCCACCTCCGGCCGGGGGCCGCCGCCGACCTCTGCGTCTGGGACGTCTCGGGCGTCGCCGACGCCGGTGTCGCCGATCCGGTCGCCGGCCTCCTCTGGGCCTCCCCCGGCCGCCGCCCGCGCCACGTCGTGGTGGCGGGCCGCGTGGTCGTCCGCGACTACGAGCTCGTCTCCCACGACGAGCGCGCCCTCGCCGCCGACCTCACGACCCTCCTAGCCGCCCGCCGCACCTGACCCCCACCCCCCACCCGCCTCCCACGAGTGGTCACTTTCTACGCAGTTGGACGTGGTTTCTGCGCAGAAGGTGACCACTCGTGGGAGGTCAGAGCTCGAGGACCAGGCGGGGGCAGGCCGCTCGGGAGACGCAGATCATCATGACCTCGTTGGAGGCCTGCTCGTCGGGGGTGAGGACCGAGTCGCGGTGGTCGACCTCGCCCGAGACCACGGGCGTCTCGCACGTGCCGCAGGTGCCCTCCCGGCACGACGAGAGCACGAGCACGCCCGCCTCCTCCACGACGTCGAGGATGCTCCGGTCCGGCGGCACCGTGACCGTGACACCCGTGAGCTCGAGCTCCACCTCGAACGACTCGTGCCGCACCGGCTCGGCGACCGAACGCGCCTCGAACCGCTCGAGATGCAGCGCACCCGAGGGCCAGGGCGCGCCCGAGGAGCCTGCACCGGCACCGGCCCCGGCTGCGACGCTCTCGAGCTCCTCCAGCATGCGCGCGGGCCCGCAGGCGTAGACGTGCGTGCCCTCCGGCACCTCGAGCGCCGCGAGGTCGAGCCGCCGCCCGGGCTCCGCCGTGTGCACCGATACCCGCGATCCGAAGGTCGTCACGAGCTCGTCGACGAACGGCATCCGTTCGAGCGAGCGCCCCGCGTAGGCCAGCCGCCACGAGGCACCGGATGCCTCCACCGCCCGCACCATCGGCAGGAGCGGCGTGATGCCGATGCCGCCGGCCACGAACAGGTACGACGCCCCGGCCACGGGCGGCACGAGCGGGAAGTGGTTGCGTGGCCCCCGGATGCGCAGCGCACTGCCGCCGGCGACATGGGCGTGCACGTGCTCCGAGCCGCCGCGCCCGTCGGGCTCCCGCAGCACCGCCACGAGGTAGTGCGACAGATCCCCCGGGTCTCCGCAGAGCGAGTACTGCCGCTCGACCCCGGGCTGCACGAGCACGTCGAGGTGGGCGCCCGGCTCCCAGGCCGGGAGCATCGACCCGTCGGCGGCCCGCAGCTCGAGCAGCATCACGTCGGAGGCGACCAGGCGCGCGTCGTGCACCACGACGTCGATCTCGCCGAGAACGGCGGGCGCACCGGCGCCAGCACCCGCACCCGCGGCGCCGCTCACGAGCCCGCGCCCCGCTGCTTGACGATGAACAGCCGGTACTCGCCGCCGTCGGCCGACCACCACCGGTGCAGCGTCCCGCCGGCGTAGTGGATCGAGTCGCCCGTCATCAGTTCGAACTCCCCCTCGTCGGCGAGGTCGACGAGCACGCGCCCGCCGACGACGTGCAGGAACTCATCCTCCTCGTGCGTGTAGAACTCCCCCGGCCGCCCGTTCGATCCCCGGAACTCCATGGGCACGAACGGCGCCTGGCCGTGCACCAGGATGCGCGCCTCACCGCCGCCGAACGGCCCCTGCGGCCCTTCGGCCCGCCGCACCACCGACACCCTCCCGGCACAGGCATCCGGGACCGGGATCTCGGCCGACGCGGCGATGAGCTCGATCTGGCTCGACCCGAGTGCTCGGGCGATGCGCTCGAGCGAGGTCATGCTCGGCCGGGCCTGCCCGCGTTCGAGCTGGCTGAGGAACGGGTGCGAGAGGTCGGCGAGCCGGGCCAGCTCCACGAGCGTGAGCCCGCGGGCACGCCGGAACGACCGGATGCGCGCACCGAGGCGCACGGTCTGCTCGTCGAGGGCGAGGCTTCCGGATGAGATGGCGGACCCCTTTCGGTAGCGGTCACACAGACAGTAACCACGAATGGAGTCGTGTGCGAAATCGTCCTCAGGCGCAATTTACATTCGGAAATCTTTGCGTTACGCAACGGAAACGCGCCGTCCGTAGCGTGGCCCATGTTGAAGCCATCAACATCCGACCGAGCAGGAGATCGACTCGATGACCATGCTCCCCCACCCGCTGACGCGGCTCACGGATGCGACGCTCGCCGACGGCCGCCGGGTCGACGTCGAGATCACGGGCGACACCGTGACCGGCGTGCATCCGGCCGGCACCCTCGGCGGGGCGCGAGAAGGCGGAGCGCGAGAGAGCGGCACCGGAACCGTCCCGGCCGCCCACCTCGACCTCGACGGCTTCCTCCTCCTCACGGCCCCCGCCGAACCCCACGCGCACCTCGACAAGGCGCTCTCCTGGGACCTGATCCAGCCGCCCATGGGCGACCTCGGCCTCGCGATCGACTCCTGGAAGCGCTACGCCGCCGAGATGACCACCGAGGGCATCGCCGACCGAGCCCGCCGCCAAGCGCTCGCCATGCTGCAGAACGGCACCACCGCCATCCGCTGCCACGTCGACGTGCTGCAGGGCGACGACCCGATGCGCGGCGTGCGGGCCCTGGCCCGGGTGCGCGACGAGCTCCGCGACCTCGTCGACATCGAGCTCGTGGCCCTCGCCGGCCCCACGGTGCCCGACCAGCACGTGCTCGACGCCCTCGACCTCGGTGTCGATCTCGTGGGCGGCGCACCGCACCTGGCCGACGACCCCGACACCGACCTCCGCCGCCTGCTCGCCCTCGCCGACCTCCGCGCCGTGGGCGTCGACATGCACACCGACGAAAGCCTCGACGGTGCGTTCACCCTCCTCACCCTGGCCGAGGTCGTGCGCGACTGGCCCGAGGGCCGCCCGGCCACGGCGGGCCACTGCGTGCGCCTCGGAACCCTCGACCCCGAGAGCCGCGACTCCGTCATCCGCGAGATCGTGCGGAGCGACGTCGGCATCGTCACGCTGCCCATCACGAACCTCTACCTGCAGGGCTGGGGCCACCCCGTCAGCACTCCCCGCGGTCTCACGGCCGTGCGCGAGCTGCTGGATGCCGGGGTGCGGCTCGGGGCCGGCGCCGACAACGTGCGCGACCCGTTCAACCCCGTCGGCCGGAGCGACGCCCTCGAGACCGCCTCGCTTCTCGTGACCGCCGGGCACCTCACGCTCGACGAGGCCTACGCCGCCGTGAGCGACGGGGCCCGCTCGGTGATGCGCCTGCCCGAGGCCGGCGTCGCCGTGGGCGCCAAGGCCGAGCTGCTCGCCGTGCGCGGCGGCAATCTCAGCGAGGTCGTCGCCGACGCCTCAGCCGACCGCTTCGTCGTGCACGCCGGGCGCCTCGTCGCCCAGAGCTCCGTCACCCGGCAGATCGCCGCCCCCGCCGTGTCGCCCGTCGACGCCCTGACCGAAACGAGGTGAGAAGCTCCATGACCATCGCAGCTCCCGCCGTCGCCCCCGCGACGAAGACCGACCAGCTCCTGAACTTCCAGGACGTCGCGATGACGTTCCCCAACGGCACCACCGCACTCTCGGGCGTCGACCTCACGGTCGACCGCGGTGAGTTCGTGACCGTCGTCGGCCCCTCCGGCTGCGGCAAGTCGACCCTGCTCCGGATCGCCTCCGGACTCACCCCCGCCACCGAGGGGGTCACCGAGGTCGACACCACGCGCATCGGCTACGTGTTCCAGGATGCGACGCTGCTGCCGTGGCGCGACGTGCAGGCGAACGTCGAGCTGCTCGCCGAGCTCAACGGGGTGCCCAAGGCCAAGCGCCGGGTCACCGCGAAGGAGGCGATCGACCTCGTGGGCCTCACGGGCTTCGAGAAGCACCTGCCGAAGACGCTCTCGGGCGGCATGCGCATGCGCACGAGCCTCGCCAGGAGCCTCACCCTCGACCCCGAGCTGTTCCTCTTCGACGAGCCGTTCGGCGCGCTCGACGAGATCACCCGCGAGCGCCTCAACGACGAACTCATCAAGCTCTTCACCGAGCAGCAGTTCGCAGGGCTCTTCATCACGCACTCGGTGTCGGAGGCCGTCTACCTCTCCACCAAGGTCGTGGTCATGTCGGGTCGCCCCGGCAAGATCGTCGACACCTTCCCGGTGGATTTCCCGTTCCCCCGAGACCCCGAGATCCGCTTCACCGCCGAGTTCGCCGAGCTCTGCGGCAAGGTCTCCCACGCACTCCGAGAGGGACACCACTGATGACCACCGCCCCGCCCACTGCCCCGAAGAACCGCACCATGATGCGGCCCGCCACGGTCAAGACGAGCCGCAAGAAGTCGGCGACCTGGGTGCCGCCGCTGCTCGTGGCCCTCGGCATCATCGCCGTCTGGTACCTCGTCTCCTACGTCTTCCTCGACGAGCAGCGCCGGTTCCTCCTGCCGCCGCCGCACGAGATCTTCACCGACGCGTTCTTCCAGCCCGACGTGATCAGCGACATCATGGTGGCGCTCGGCCGCACCGCCGTTGTCGCCCTCGTGGGCCTCGCCATCGCGATCGTGATCGGCGTGGCCTGGGCCGTCGCGATGAGCCAGGCGCGCTGGATCGAGCGCTCGACGTTCCCCTACGCCGTCATCCTGCAGTGCATCCCGATCCTCGCCCTCGTGCCCCTGATCGGCTTCTGGTTCGGCTTCGACTACCCCGCCCGCATCATCGTGTGCATCATGATCGCGCTGTTCCCGATGGTCTCGAACACCCTCTTCGGCCTGCAGTCGGTCGACAAGGGCCAGCGCGAGCTCTTCCAGCTGCAGAAGGCCGGCCGCTGGACCGTGCTCACGAAGCTCGAGTTCCCCGCCGCCCTCCCGGCGATCTTCGCCGGCATGCGCATCTCGGCGGGCCTCGCCGTGGTGGGCGCGATCGTGGGCGACTACTTCTTCCGCCGCGGGGAGCCGGGCCTCGGCTCGCTCATCTCGAACTACCAGTCCCGCGTGCAGTCGGCCGAGCTGTTCGCCGCGATCATCACCGCCAGCCTCTTCGGCGTCGTGATCTTCGCGTTCTTCGGCTGGCTCGGCAAGCGCGTCGTCGGCAAGTGGTACGACTTCTCGGCCAGCTGAGAACCGACCCGACAACCACCAGTCCCCCCATCCGTCCCACCGCACCACAGCCCTGCACCACCTGATCCACCTAGAAGGAGAAGACATGCGCAGCACCCGAACCCGGCTCGTCCTCGCGGCCGGCCTCGTCGCCACCACAGCGGTCGCCCTGAGCGCCTGCAGCACCGGCTCCGGAGCCTCCGAGTCGACCGCCTCGGCCGACCTCGAGATCGGCTCCGTCGACCTCGCGGCCGCCGGCTGTCCCGCCTCGGTCGTCATCCAGACCGACTGGAACCCCGAGGCCGAGCACGGCCACCTCTACCAGATGCTCGGTGAGGACTACACGATCGACGCCGACAACAAGCTCGTCTCCGGCCCGCTCATGTCCGCCGGCGAGTACACCGGCGTCGACGTCGAGATCCGCTCCGGCGGCCCCGCGATCGGCTTCCAGACGGTCTCGAGCCAGATGTACACCGACCCCGACATCATGCTCGGCTACGTCTCCACCGACGAGTCGGTGCAGCTCTCGGCCGACATGCCCACCACGTCGGTCTTCGCCCCGCTCGACATCAGCCCCCTGATGATCATGTGGGACCCGGAGACCTACCCCGAGGCCGAGACGGTCGAGGACATCGTGGCCGACGGTGCGGTCATCCGCTACTTCGGCGGATCGGCCTACATGGAGTACCTGATGTCGGCCGGCGTCGTGCCCACGGCTCAGGCCGACGGCTCCTACGACGGCACCCCGGCGACCTTCGTGGCCTCCGGCGGCAAGGACGCCCAGCAGGGCTTCGCCTCGGCCGAGCCCTACATCTACGAGAACGAGGTCTCGGCGTGGGAGAAGCCGATCGCCTACCAGCTCATCAACGACACCGGCTACCCCTTCTACATGTCGTCGATGGCCGTGCGCACCGATGACCTCGAGGCGAACAGCGACTGCCTCGCGGCGCTCGTGCCCGTGCTGCAGCAGGCCGAGGTCGACTACTTCGCCGACCCCGCCACGACCAACACGCTGATCCTCGACCTCGTCGAGCAGTTCGACACCGGCTGGGTCTACTCGCAGGGCGTCGCCGACTACTCGGTGAAGACCATGATCGACGAGGGCATCGTGGGCAACGGCCCCAACGACACCATCGGCGACTTCGAGGACGCCCGCGTCTCGGAGCTGTTCGACAAGATCGTGCCCGTCTTCGAGGGCCTCGGCACCGCTCCGGCGGAGGGTCTGACCGCCGAGGACATCTACACCAACGAGTTCATCGACACCTCGATCGGCCTCGAGTAGCCATGACGCTCCCCACCGTGACGGAGTCCCGGCTGCAGGGGCCACGGCTCCTCGGCAAGAAGATCGTCGTCACCGGTGGGGCGCGTGGCATCGGAGCCGAGATCGCCCGGCGGTGCGCGGTCGAGGGCGCTGAGATCAGCGTCCTCGACCGCCTCGCCGACGAGGGCTCGGAGGTCGCCGCCGAACTCGGCTGCCACTTCGTGCCTGTCGACCTCACCGACGAAGCCAGCACCAGGGATGCCCTCGGCGACGCCATCGCGGCCCTCGACGGCATCGACGTGCTCGTCAACAACGCGGGCATCCTGCGCTTCTCACCGCTCCTCGAGATCAGTCTCGAGGAGTGGAACACCATGTTCGCCATCAACACCACGGCGATGCTCCTCACGACCCAGGTCGCGGCCCGCTCGATGATCGCGGCAGGCACCGGCGGCAAGATCGTGAACCTCGCGAGCATGGCCGGCAAGACCGGCGGCGC
>NZ_JAHFUY010000140.1 GCF_023264895.1 Herbiconiux sp.
AGCGTGGGACACGAAGACCTCCGGACCGGGTTGAGAACTAGACAGCTCCACCCTCCACCGGAGGTCTTCGTCATATCAACACGTCACACATCAACCAACGTCCCTGGGCAGTACAGCTAGCTGGCCGGTTGGCTCCCGCGCCGGCTCCCCGCGCTAGCTTCCCGGGGTGCCGGCTGCGGCCGCCGCAGCGGCAGCGATGGCGTCGGTCAGCACCGTGAGCAGCCGCGGCGAGTCCATCGGCGGCAGCACGACCTCCACGAGCACGGCCTTGTCGGTGGCCGACCGCGCGAGCGCGAGAGCCGCGACGAGCTCCTCCTCGGTCGTCGCCCTCGTGGTGAGCACACGGTCGCCCGCCCCGAAGGCGGCCGGGATGAGGGTCCAGTCCCACGGAGCGATGTCCTGGTAGACGGCCGTCGGGCTCTGGATCTTCCGCTCCACGGTGTAGCCGTCGTTGTTGAGCAGGAACACCACGGGTGTGTAGCCGCGGTGCAGCACGGTCGAGAGCTCCTGCACGGTGAGCTGGGCCGCGCCGTCGCCCACGAACAGCACCGCGCGGTGCGAGGGCTCCGCCACGCAGGCCCCGAGGGTGGCGGGCACGGTGTAGCCGATCGACGACCACACGGGCTGCCCGAGCAGGGCCGAGTCGTCGGGCAGCACGAGGTCGAGAGCGCCGTAGAACGAGGTCCCGGCATCGGCGATCACGGTGGTGCCGGGCTGGAGCCAGTCCTGCACCGACGCCCAGAAGTACTCCTGGCTGAGAGCGGCCCCAGGGGTGGGCGCGGCCGCCGAGGCGAGATCCGGATGCCCCACGGGCGAGACGGGCGCGCGACCGGACCCGTCGGGGCCGGCATCCGCTGTGCGCCCGAGCACGGTGTGCAGCACCCGTAGCGAGTCCTCGAGCCGCACGCCGTAGAAGGTGGTGTCGGCGATGCGCGCGGAGGTGAGGCCGAGCTCGATCGCGGCGTCCTCGTCGAACCGCTGGGTGAAGAATCCGGTGAGGAAGTCGCTCATCACGGTGCCGGCGAGCACGAGCAGCGGCGCGTCGTCGACCGCGGCGCGCGCCTCGTCGACGCGGGTGAACGCGCCCATGTAGGTGCCGAGCGAGGCGGGGTGCGACTCGTCGAGCACGGCCTTCGACATGTTCTGCGATGCCACATAGACGCCGTCGTGGTCGGCGATCTCGCGCACGAGCGGCTCGAGCGAGCGGCGGTGCACCTGGGGGCCGACGAGGAGGGTCACCTGCGGCTGCGCGGCCACGACCTCGGCGAGCGCCGTCTCGAAGCGCTCGAGCTCGCCGCCGTCCGAGCGGGCCGCGACGAGCGGGGTGCGGAGGTTGGCGGCGTGCACGGGGGCGATCGCGACATCGGCGGGGATGCCGAGGTAGACGGGCTTCGACTCCCGGAGCGCCGTCATCAGCGCCGCGTCGATGTCGCGGGTGGCCGTGGCGGCGCGCACGATCGTGGCCGAGGCGGTGACCTCGCGGTAGGCCCGGTAGAAGTGCTCGTAGTCGCCGTCGATGAGGGTGTGGTGCAGGTGGAGCCCCGCGGCCTTGGCGGTCGTCGAGGGCATGCCGGTGATCTGCACCACCGGCACGTCCTCCGAGAAGCTGCCGGCCACGCCGTTGATGGCCGAGAGCTCGCCCACCCCGAAGGTGGTCACGAGTGCCCCCAGCCCCCTTCTCAAGCGGGCGTAGCCGTCGGCCGCGTAGGCGGCGTTCAGCTCGTTGGTGGAGCCGACCCAGGTGAAGCCTTCGACCGTCGTCATCTGATCGAGAAGACTGAGGTTGAAGTCGCCGGGCAGTCCGAAGACGTGATCGGCGCCCTGCTGCACGAGGCGGGTGGCGAGGTACTGTCCGACGGTGACGGTGGTCACGGGTGTCTGGTCGCTCATGCAGACAGCATCGCACAGCGGCTAGCGCGGCCTCGAGCCACCGCCCGGGGCGCCTCCGGTACCGCCTCCGGAGGGTGCGGCGCCGGCGGTGGGGGTGGTCGTGGTGTCGACCCGCACGGTGAGGGCCGCCCGGTAGCCGGAGGTCGCGTCGCCGGTCATCGTGGCGAGCTGGAGGGCGCCGCCGTCGTCGCCGAAGACGTTGTCGGAGTCGAGGCTGACCTGGGCGAGGTTCTCGGTCGAGCCCTCGTAGCCCGCGAGTGCGTAGACGGACTCGCTCGCACCCTGCGGCAGTGCCACCTGGGAGGTGGCGATGGCGTTCGCCGAGTCGCCGATGTCGTCGAGGGTCGGGTAGACCTCGAAGTGGATGTGCGGCCAGCGCCCGGTGTAGCAGGCGGGGAAGATCGAGGTGAAGGCGACCGTGCCGCTCGAGTCGGCGACCTGCACGCCGCGCAGGTAGGTCTCGTTCTCGATGCCGTCGGAGTACATCGAGTAGCCGCCCGCGGCGTCGCAGTGCCAGACGTAGACCGCCACGCCTTCGAACGGCACGTCGCCGTTCGCCGTGTCGAGCACGGTCAGCGACAGCGCCATCGGCACCCCCTCGGCGGTCGTTCCGCCGCCGATGCTCGAGCGGATGTCGCTCCGCACGATGCCGGAGTCGGCCAGGGCGTCGGGCCCGTTCGATCCGTCTCCCGGGTAGGGGCCCGCGGTCTCGTCCGGGATCTCGCCGGTGGCGCTCGCGTCCGTCGCGGCATCCGTGGCCGTTCCCGACGATGCTGTGCCGCCGGCGCCGCCGGTGTCGGTCGTGCAGGCGGCGAGCGCCACGGCGCCTACCCCGAGCCCGAAGACGCTCAGCACCGTGCGGCGGCTCACGAGGGTGCGGAGGTCGAAGGCGGCACCCTGGTCGACCACCTCCTCGTCGGACCGGTCGAGGAGCCGGCCCTCGTAGGCCGGGCCTTCTGGGGTGGACTGGGGTTCGGGGATCCTGCTCATCGTCGCCTCGCTCGGGTCGTCTGACTGATGGCCCCATCCTGTGCGGGGCTTCAGGCAGGCTCCGATGCGCGGCCTATGAGCGGTCTATGACTCCGGGTGGGGCGCGGCAGCGCTTCCCGCACCCAGGCCCAGCCGGTCGGCCACCGCCCCCATCGCCTCGGCGAAGGCCACCTCCCCGCCGTCGGCCGCGCCGCCCGAGAGGTTCACCCCGGCCACGCCCTCCACCTGCAGCAGCTCCTCGCACAGCCGGGTCGCGGCATCCAGACCCGCCCGGTGGGGATCGGTGGCGTCGAGGATGCCCTCGAGGAAGCCCTCGGGCAGCACGAGCGTGGTGAACGAGCGCAGGAGCGCCGCGCTCCCCCGGTCGAGCACCACGGGCACGCACGCCACGAAGGCCGGAGCCACGCCCGCCTCGTGGCTCTCGCCGATGAAGCGGCGCACGGGCTCGGCCCCGCCCGCGTGGTTCACGAAGCACACCTCGGCACCCGCGCGCACCTTCTCGGCGAGCCGCGCCGCCCGGCGATCGACCGGAGGAGTGCACGGCGACTCCCCCACCGACACGAGGTGACCGGCCCGGCGCGCGAGGGCGGCGAGCTCGGTCGAGTCGAGATCGAACACGGGCTGCGCGTCGGGCCGCCCACCGGTCAGCGTGTGGTCGCCCGTCACGCAGTGCACAGCGGATGCGCCGGCGTCGGCCAGCCCCGCCAGCTCGCCCTCGAGGGCCACGCGATTGCGGTCGCGGCAGTTCAGCCCCGTCCACACGGCGAGACCGGCCTCGCGGATGAGGTGGGCGCGGTAGGCGGGCGGGAACTGCACGCGGTTTCGGCCGGAGTCCCCCGCGAGGGCGGCGTCGACCCGGCCCGCGAGAGCGCCCGCGCAGTCGGCCAGGGAGCGCGCGTCGAGCGCCCGGGCCGGGAAGTCGGCCACCACGATCTGCCGCGTGGCGAGGAGCGCCCGCATGGCGGCGGCGGGCGAGAGGGGCTCGGAGCTCGGCAGGGCGGACTCGGCGGTCGGCCGGGCGGACTCGGCGTTCGACAGGGCGGTCTGCAGGGCGGGCTCGGCGGTCGGCCAGCGCACGGTCGGCGTCTCGAGGAAGACGCACGCGAACTCCCCCACCTCGCACGTGCCGTCGAACTCGACCCCGCCGCACGGCCCGAAGTGCATCTGCTTGGGGCACCCCGCGCCGGGACGGTCCGTGGGCCGGACCGCAGCCTGGCCGAGGGCCTCGGCCGGGGCCGCTGCGGGTGCGTCCGGCGCGCTCATGCGCCCATGCTAGCCACGCCGTGTGTCGGCTCTGTTTCCGGCCCGGGTCGAGCCGGTTCGCCTAGGCTTCGAGCATGTCGACCACCTACGATCTCGCCATCCGCGCCGACGCCGTGCTCATCGACGGTGAGTGGCGCCCGGCCGTCGTCGCGGTGCGCGACGGCGTCATCGCTGCCCTCGCCGAGCACGACGAGGAGGTGCCCGCGCACGCCGTCGTCACACTGCCCGAGGGCCAGGTGCTCGTGCCCGGCATCGTCGACACGCACGTGCACGTCAACGAGCCCGGCCGCACCGAGTGGGAGGGCTTCGCGACCGCCACGCGCGCCGCGGCCGCCGGTGGGGTCACGACGATCGTCGACATGCCGCTCAACAGCATCCCGCCCACCACGACCCTCGAGGGCCTCGAGGCCAAGCGCGCCGCGGCGGGCCCTCAGGCGAGCGTCGACGTGGGCTTCTGGGGCGGGGCCGTGCCCTCGAACCTCGGCGCGCTCGAGCCGCTCTGGAACGCGGGCGTCTTCGGTTTCAAGGCGTTCCTCTCGCCCTCGGGCGTCGACGAGTTCCCCCACCTCTCGGGCGCCGAGCTGCGGGCGGCGCTCGAGGAGATCGCCGGCTTCGGCGGCCTCCTCATCGTGCACGCCGAGGATCCGGACGTGCTCGACCGCTCCGCCCCCTCCGCCGGGGCCGAGTCGGCCGACGCCGACTCGGCTGGTGCCGACCACGCGGGCACCGACCGCGCGGACACCGACCACGCGGACACCGACCACGCGGGCACCGATCACGCCGGCCACGCCGCCCCCGCCGACGCCCGCGACTACCTCGCCTTCGTGGCCACCCGCCCCGACCTCGCCGAAGAGGATGCCATCGCGCACGTCATCGCGGGCGTGCGGGCCACGGGTGCCCGCGCCCACATCCTGCACCTCTCGAGCGCCCGCGCACTCGACCAGATCCGGGCCGCGAAGGCCGAGGGGCTGCCGCTCACGGTGGAGACGTGCCCGCACTACCTCTCGTTCTCGGCCGAGCACATCCCCGCCGGCGCCACGCAGTTCAAGTGCTGCCCGCCCATCCGCGACGAGGGCAACCGCGACCTGCTCTGGGAGGCCCTCGTCGACGGCACGATCGACCTCATCGCCTCCGACCACTCGCCCTCCACCGCCGAGCTCAAGTTCGCGGGCGACGGCTCGTTCCAGGAGGCCTGGGGCGGCATCTCCGGGCTCCAGGTGAGCTTCCCGGCGGTGTGGACCGCGGCACGTGAGCGCGGCATCGGCCTCGAGCGCGTGCTCGGCTGGATGAGCGAGGCCACCGCCCGCCTCGTGGGCCTCGACGACCGCGGCGGCATCGCCGTGGGGCGGGTCGCGGATCTCGTGGCGTTCGCCCCCGACGAGTCCTTCGCGGTGCAGGCGGATGCCCTCGAGCACCGCAACAAGGTGAGCGCCTACGACCAGCGCACCCTGCACGGCATCGTGCACACCACGTGGCTCGCGGGCGAGGTCGTGCATCAGCTCGGCACCGGGCTCGGTGCGGATGTCGGCGCTGATGCCGGTGCGGACTCGGGTGCTGCTGCGGCCGTCGCCCCCGCGGGTCGGCTGCTCGAGCGGCCCGGGAGCGGTTCCAGCGACTGAGCCCCCACGTAAATTGGGCGTAAATTCCGGAGCCCGCGCGGCGCATCCGCTGCTCGTCTCGCCTGCCCGCCGCCAGACTGGGATCGCGCGCCCGACCGAGGCGTGCAGTGAGCAGGGAACCATGGCGATCGTCCTCGGACCGCACCAGTACGGCAAGGCGGAGAACCGCGTCGTGCGCATCTACCGCGACAGCCCGCGGCACGAGATCCACGACGTCAACGTCTCGACCGCCCTCCGCGGCGCCTTCGATCCGGCCCACCTCGTGGGCGACCAGAGCGCGGTGCTGCCCACCGACACCCAGAAGCAGACCGCCTACTCCTACGCGAAGGAGAAGGGCCTCACCTCGATCGAGCCCTACGGCCTCGAGCTCGCGCGGCACTTCGTCGACGACGTGGCGCCCGTCACCGGGGCCAGGATCGAGATCGAGGAGTACGCCTGGGAGCGCGTGGTCGTCGACGGCACCGAGCACGACTTCACCTTCGTGCGGCGCGGCCAGGAGGTGCGCACGGCCGCCGTGACCGTGGAGGGGAAGGGCGACGCGCAGCGCACCTGGGTGGTGGGCGGATTCAAGGATCTCGTGCTGCTGAAGACCACCGGATCCGAGTTCCACGACTTCCTCTCGGACGAATACACCGTGCTCGAGCCCACGAGCGACCGGATCATGGCTACGTCGCTCGTGGCGAGGTGGAGGTTCGACTCCGAGGCCGTCGGCTCTGCCTCCGTCGACGACGCTGCCGCGTTCGATTGGGAGGGCGTGTACTCGGGGGTTAAGCAGACCATGGTGGAGGTGTTCGCCACCTTGCACTCGCTCGCGCTGCAGCAGACGCTCTACGAGATGGGGAAGGCCGTGCTGGAGCGGTTCCCGGTGATCGTGGAGCTGCGGATGTCTGCGCCGAACAAGCACCACTTCCTCTACGATCTCGCGCCGTTCGGGCTGGAGAATCGGAACGAGGTCTTCAACGCCGATGATCGGCCTTATGGGCTGATCCAGGCGTCTGTGCTTCGGGACGATGCTCCTGATGCGGGGGCGGCTTGGGATGTCGCCGGGGGGTTCGCGTAGGTTTCTGCCGTTCGGTGCTGCTCGGGGTGGGCGTCGCGGGGTGGACCTTTTCCGGTCGAGGTGCTTCCCGCATCCGCTTCGCGGACGCACGCCA
>NZ_JAHFUY010000057.1 GCF_023264895.1 Herbiconiux sp.
CCACCCGCCTGTCCGCCCCCGCGACTTGACAGTAGATGCGCCCAAAAGGCCCGACTTGGCACATCTTGTGTCAAGTGGGTGAAGCGGACGGGGCGCCGGGGCCGGGGGGCAGGCGGCCGGTACTCCGGGCACATGCCCAGGCGGGAAACGGTGGCACATCGCGCCCCCACAGCGTAGGGTCCGAGACATGAGCCCAGCCATGGTGAGCTTCCCCCCGACCCGGGAGGTCCGCCCGGCGCTGGCGGAGTGGATCCGGCAGCAGCGCTGGTTCGCGTCCTCCTCCGAGACCCCCGTTCTCACCCGCATCGGCATGTGGTCACTCGTCGACCACCGCCACCAGGTGAACCTCGAGACGCACCTCATCCTCGACGAGTCGTCGCCCGAGCCCGTGCTCTACCAGGTGCCGCTGTCGTTCCGCGGCTCGAGCCTGCTGGGCGGCGACCGCGCGCTCATCGAGCACGTCGACGACGACGGATCCCACGTCTGGGTCTACGACGCCCCGCACGACCCCGCCTACACACGCGCCCTCCTCAGCCTCATGCTCGACGACGAGACGGAGTCGGGCGACGCCTTCGACGACACCGAGGTCGAGGGCCACCACGCCCTCACCAACTCCGATGTGCGCGTGACCGACTCGCACGTGCTCCGCGGCGAGCAGTCGAACACCTCGATCGTGTTCGACCTCGTGCACCCCAACGGCAAGCCCGCACCGCCCGTGATCTGCAAGGTCTTCCGCACCCTGAGCGACGGCCCGAATCCGGATGTCGTGGTGCAGTCGGCTCTCAGCGACGCGGGATCGCGGCTCGTGCCGCGCTCGATCGGCTTCGTCACGGGCGCCTGGAACGACCCGCGCGTGACCGCAGCCGGCAGCACGAGCAACGCGGGCAGCACGAGCAGCACCGGCAGCACAGGCGGGCGCGCCTCGGGCCACCTCGCGTTCGCCCAGGAGTTCATCCCCGAGGTCGAGGACGCCTGGCGCGTCGCACTCCGCTGCGCCGAGACGGGCGAGTCGTTCCAGCCGCTCGCCACTGCGCTCGGCGAGGCCACGGCCCAGGTGCACTCCGAGCTCGCCCGCCTGTTCCCGGTGCAGCCCGCAGGTCACGCCGAGATCGGCACCATCCTCGCCAGCATGCGCTCGCGCGCTGCCCAGGCGATGGCCGAGTACCCGGCGCTCGAGTCGGAGCGCGAGGCGGTCGAGAGCGTGTTCGCCGCCGCCGCCGAGGCCGATTGGCCCACGTTCCAGCGCATCCACGGCGACTACCACCTCGGCCAGGTGCTCGGCGTGCCCGGCCGCGGCTGGGTGCTGCTCGACTTCGAGGGCGAACCGCTCCGTCCGCTCGCCGAGCGCAGCGAACCGGATGCGCCTCTTCGCGACGTGGCGGGAATGCTGCGCTCGTTCGACTACGTCGCCGGCACGCTCGCGGCCGCGCAGGGTGCCGACGCCGTGCGCGCCTGGGCCCACGAGGCACGGGAGGCCTTCATCGACGGCTACTCGTCGCGCTCGGGCATCGACCTCCGCGCCCAGCGCGTGCTGCTCGATGCCTTCGAGCTCGACAAGGCCCTCTACGAGGTCAGCTACGAGGTGCGCAACCGCCCCGACTGGGTCTCGATCCCGGCGAACGCGATCGCCCACCTCGCCAACCGACCCCGCTAGCACCCCCAGCACCGACCGGCGACCCGGCAGTTCGTCCCGTTCCGGGTCGGTCTGAGCGGGACGAAGTGACGGGTCGACCCACCCCCGGGAGCGGTGCTACTCGGGCTCGCCCGTGATGAGGCCGCGGAGCCAGTCCCGGGCCTCGATGAAGACCTCGTTGTCGTAGCGCGGCACGTACTGCACCTGGGCCTTGTCGGCGCGCGGGTACGAGCCGAGGAACACGATCTTCGGGCTGAACCGCCGCACGCCGAGCAGTGCGTCCGCCACCCGCTCGTCGGTGATGTGCCCGTCGGCGTCGATCACGAACCGGTAGCGCCCGAGCGCGTCACCGATCGGCCGCGACTGCAGCAGCGAGAGGTTGACACCCCGGGTCGAGAACTGCTCGAGCAGCTCCAGCAGCGCACCGGAACGGTCCTCCGGGAGCTCGGCGATGATGCTCGTCTTGTCGGCACCCGTGGGCCCGGGCATCGCCCCGCCCCGGGAGACGAGCACGAAGCGCGTCACGGCGTGCGCGTTGTCGGCGATGCCCGAGGCGAGCACCTCGAAGTCGTGGTGCTGCACGATCTGCGGGGGCGCCACCGCCGCATCCGCCAGATCGTTCTCGAGCAGATTGAGCGCCGCCGCCACGTTGGAGGTGGCGGGGATGTGCCCGTGGGTGGGCAGGTGCGTGTCGAGCCAGGTGCGGGTCTGCGCGTAGGCGACCGGATGCGCGTTGACGACCCGCACATCCTCGAGCCTCGTGCCGGGCCGCGCCACGAGCACGAACTGCACGTGCACGAGGTACTCCCCCACGATGCGGAGGCCGGGGATGCTCGCGAGGGCGTCCTGGGTGGCCGAGACGCCGCCCTCGATGGAGTTCTCGATGGCGATCATGGCGGCGACGCTCCGGCCCGAGACCACGTCGTCGAGCGCCTCGCCCACGTTGTTGACCGAGCGCCAGGGCTTGCCCGCCGCCTCCGGCACCTGCGCGAGAGCCGCTTCGGTGAACGTGCCCGAGGGGCCCAGGTAGCTGTAGGTCTCCGACATGGTCCGAGCCTATCGAGTCGCACCTGCCCCGTCGGCGCCGGGCATTAGGTGCCAGACTTGGGGCATGCATGAGCGCGCAGGCACAGTCGCCCTTCCCGAAGACCTGATCGACGTCGACGCCCTGGTGGCGGCCTACTACGACCTGCACCCCGATGTCGAGGATCCCGAGCAGAAGGTGATCTTCGGCACGAGCGGTCACCGCGGCTCCTCCTTCAACACCGCCTTCAACGAGGACCACATCGCCGCCGTCACCCAGGCCATCGTGGAGTACCGCGCCGCCCAGGGCATCACAGGGCCACTCTTCATCGGCCGCGACACCCACGGGCTCTCCAAGCCCGCCGAGGACACCGCCCTCGAGGTGCTGAACGCCAACGGCGTGACCGTGTGGTCGGATGCGCGCGACAGCTGGACCCCGACCCCCGCCGTCTCGCACGCCATCCTTGCCTACAACCGCGCCGGGCACCCCGACCAGGCCGACGGCATCGTCGTGACCCCGAGCCACAACCCGCCCGGCGACGGCGGCTTCAAGTACAACCCGCCCCACGGCGGCCCGGCAGACTCGGATGCGACGGGCTGGATCGCGAACCGCGCCAACGAGCTCATCGCGGGCGGCCTCGCCGACGTGAAGCGCGTGGGCCGCGGCGAGGGCGCGCCGAGCGACCGCTACGACTTCCGCGAGCACTACGTGGCCGACCTCGTGAACGTCATCGACCTCGACGCCATCCAGAAGTCCGGCATCCACATCGGCGCCGACCCGCTCGGCGGGGCGAGCGTCGAGTACTGGGAGCTCATCCGCGACCGGTACGGGCTCAACATGGAGGTCGTCAACGAGACCGTCGACCCGCGCTGGGCGTTCATGACGCTCGACTGGGACGGCAAGATCCGGATGGACTGCTCGAGCCCCTACGCCATGGCGTCGCTCGTGGAGCGCCGGCACGACTTCGACATCTCCACCGGCAACGACGCGGATGCCGACCGGCACGGCGTGGTCACCCCGGATGCCGGGATCATGAACCCCAACCACTACCTGGCCGTCGCGATCCAGTACCTGTACTCGCGCCGCGAGGGCTGGTCGCCGGAGGCCGCGATCGGCAAGACCCTCGTGTCGTCGTCGATGATCGACCGCGTCGCCTCCGCCATCGGACGCACCCTGTGGGAGGTGCCGGTGGGCTTCAAGTGGTTCGTGCCCGGACTCATCGACGGCTCCGTCGGCTTCGGCGGCGAGGAGTCGGCCGGCGCCTCGTTCCTGCGCTTCGACGGAACCGTCTGGACGACCGACAAGGACGGCATCCTGCTCGCGCTCCTCGCCTCCGAGATCCTCGCCGTGACCGGGAAGACGCCCTCGCAGCTCTACGCGGAGCTCACCGAGGAGTTCGGATCGCCCGTCTACGAGCGGATCGACGCCCCGGCCTCCAAGGCGCAGAAGGCGGTGCTCGCGAAGCTCGACGGGGCGGCTATCGCGGCCGAGACCCTCGCAGGGGATCCGATCATCGCGAAGCTCTCGCATGCTCCGGGGAACGATGCTGCTGTCGGTGGGGTGAAGGTCGTGACATCGCGGGCGTGGTTTGCTGCTCGGCCTTCCGGGACTGAAGATGTGTACAAGATCTATGCGGAGAGTTTCGTGGGTCGGGAGCATCTGGCTGAGGTGCAGGCTGAGGCTAAGAAGATTGTGGACTCGGCGCTCGGAGCGTAGTTCGGGGGCGGGCGGCGCCTGAGTGGATACTCGGTTCGCGCCGCAGTCCCCCGCCCGCTGCGCGGGCTCCCGCCAGGCCCGATGCCTGCGGCGCGAACCGAGCACCCACTAAGCCGCCTCGCGTTGCTCGGCGTTGGGGAGGAGGCGATGTCGGGTTGGGGGTGGGAGTGCTCTAGGCGATGCTGTAGAAGTGGGCGGTGCCGCCGGGCTTTTCTACGGTGACGGCGTTGTCGAGGTCGCGGTAGGTGGAGTCGAGGGTGTGGCCCACCATGGCGATGGAGATGGTGCCGTCGGGGTTGGGGGTGACCTTCGAGATGATCTGGGTGTGGTCCACGCCGTTGTCGTTCTGGGGGTCCCAGTCGAGCATCACGACGTCGCCGATCTTCAGCTGCGAGCGGTCGGTGAACTCGTAGCGGGTGGTGTCGGGACGTGAGGCGTAGTACTCGTCCATGGGGTTGCCGCGGATCCAGCTGAAGCTGTAGTCGCCCGTGCTGGCGTAGTCGCTGTACCACTCGGGGCTCTGCTCCCAGCCGCGCTCGAGCATCGCCTGGTTCACGAAGTTGCCGCAGTCGTTGTCCTCGAACACACCCCACTCGGCGAGGTTGTAGTCCTGCCAGTGCTTGAAGGCGTAGGCCATCTGCGAGTCGACCGGGGTCTGCACCTCGTAGGTGTAGTCGGCCGTGGCCTCCGAGACGGTGCCGTCCTCGAGGGTGACGGTCACGGGCACAGCTCCCTCGACGAAGTTGAAGGATGCCGGGGCGACGACGGTGAGCTCGCCGTCCGACTGCACGTCCACGGCTTGGGCGGGCTCGGTGCCGAAGGCGACCGAGGAGACGGCCGTGTCGCCGTCGAAGCCGGTTCCGGTCACCGTGACGGTGGTGCCGCCCGCGAGCGCGCCGACGGCGGGCTCGAGCGCCGTCACCTCGACGGTGGGTGCGGCAGCCTCCGAGACCGAGCCGGAGGCGCCGGCATCTGCAGCCGAACCCGAGGCGCTCGCGGCGCATCCCGACAGGGCGAGCGCGGCGACCGCGATCGTTCCGGCGAACAGGGTGAAGCGAGAAGACGTGCGTAGGGGCATTGATTCATACGACCACATGAACATTTGTGTCCCCTATGAGGGGGGCAGTTATTCAGTTCATCTGATAACGAAGCGGTAACGGTCTCCGGATCCCTGGATCCCTGTAATGGCGGGGATCGACGCTCAGCGGACCCTGCGGATGCGGCCGGATCGCGCCCTTCGCGATTCGCGGCATCCGCTCAGCTTCGTTATCGTCGTGGGCGCCGGACGCCGCTCCGCTGCGGCCCGGTGATCCGAATCAGTCCGCGCCCCTGGTGCTCACCGCGAGCAGACCGGGGGCGTACGGTCCGAGACGTCGACGGGTGCCTGACGGCCCGTCGTGAGGATCCGGCCGGCCCGCGAACGGGCCGACGGGTTCCGCCGTCCGCCGACCCGGCCGTCAACCCGGGCGCGCACCCTCGCGCCCTGAGGAGAGAACGTGACCGAAACCATCGCCCTCGAGGTGTCGAACCTCTACAAAGTCTTCGGCCGCCGCCCGGACGACGCCGTCGAGCGGCTGCGCGGCGGCGCCACCCGCGCCGAGGTGGAGACGCAGAAGCTCGGCCTAGCGGCCGTGATCGATGCGTCATTCAGCGTGCGCACCGGCGAGATCTTCGTGGTCATGGGGCTGTCGGGATCCGGCAAGTCCACGCTCATCCGCATGCTCAACGGTCTGCTCGAGCCCACCGCCGGCTCGGTGACCGTGCTCGGCACCGAGCTCTCCGGCGCCCCCTCGGGCACCGTGCGGCGGGTGCGCCGTGAGCACGTCTCGATGGTGTTCCAGCACTTCGCGCTGCTGCCGCACCGCACCGTGGCCGAGAACGTGGCCTACGGCCTCGAGATCCAGGGGGTGCCGGCCGCGGCCCGCCGGCTCCGGGCCCTGGAGATCCTCGGCCTCGTGAGGCTCGAGGGCTGGGGCGACAAGCTGCCCGGCGAGCTCTCCGGCGGCATGCAGCAGCGCGTCGGCCTCGGCCGCGCCCTCGCCGCCGACACCGACATCCTGCTGATGGACGAGGCCTTCTCGGCGCTCGATCCGCTCATCCGGCGCGAGATGCAGGAGCAGCTCGTGGAGCTGCAGGCGAAGCTCGGCAAGACGATCGTCTTCATCACCCACGACCTCAACGAGGCGATGTACCTCGGCGACCGCGTGGCCGTGATGCGCGACGGCCGCATCGTGCAGCTCGACACCCCGGAGCGCATCCTCACCGACCCCGCCAACTCCTATGTGGAGCAGTTCGTGCACGACGTCGACCGCGCCCGCGTGCTCACCGCCTCGAGCGTCATGCAGCCCGGCCGCGCCGTCGTGACGCTCTCGGCCGGCGCCCGCGCGGCCCTCCGCACCCTGCGCGACCTGCAGACCTCCTCCGCGATCGTGCTCGGCCCGAACCGCACGGTGCTCGGCGCCGTGCGCGATCGGGACGTGCTGGGACTCGTGACCCGCGGCGAGGGCGACCTGTCGCAGGTGCTGCACGACGACTTCGCCGAGGTCGCGGCCGACGCCCCCATCTCGGAGCTCGTGGGCCTCTCGGTCGAGAACGTGCTGCCGGTCGCCGTGGTCGACGAGGGGCGGCGCCTCCTGGGCGTCATCCCGCGCGTGACCCTGCTCGCCGCCCTCGGCAACGTGCCGACCACCGGCGAGCTGCCGGTGATGGAGCCTCCTGCCACCATCCCGGTCGACGTCGTGACCCAGACGCTCCGCGCCACCGCGGATGCCGTTCCGGCGGGAGGGCTGCGCTGATGGAGTTCCGTCTTCCCCTCGGCGACTGGGCCGACACCGTCGTCGACTTCCTGACCGATGTCCTCGGCCCGCTCTTCGCCGGCATCAGCGCGCTCTTCCGCGGCCTCTACGAGGGTGTGGACTGGGTGCTCGCCACTCCCCCGTTCTTCGTCGTGATCGTGGTGATCGCCGCACTCGGCGTGTACCTCCGCGGCTGGGTCTTCGGGGCGGGGACGGCCGTCGGCCTCCTCGTGGTGGCCGGCGTCGACCAGTGGGCGAACGCGATGGACACCCTCGCACTCGTGATCGTGGCGGCCGGGATCGCCGTGCTCATCAGCATCCCGCTCGGCATCCTCGCCGCCCGCAACCGCACGGCGAGCGCCGTGATCAAGCCCGTGCTCGACTTCATGCAGACGATGCCGGCGTTCGTCTACCTCATCCCCGCGCTCATCCTGTTCCGGGTGGGGGTCGTGCCCGGCATCGTGGCGACGATCATCTTCGCGATGGCGCCCGGCGTGCGGCTCACCGAGCTCGGCATCCGGGGCGTCGACCGCGAGATCGTGGAGGCCGGCTCGGCCTTCGGATCGACGCCCGGCCGCATCCTCCGCCAGATCCAGCTGCCGCTCGCGGCGCCGTCGATCTTCGCGGGCATCAACCAGGTGATCATGCTGTCGCTCTCGATGGTCGTGATCGCCGGCATGGTCGGCGCAGGCGGCCTCGGCCGCGACATCGTGCAGGCGCTCAGCCGCGTCGACGTGGGGCTCGGCTTCGAGGCGGGGCTCAGCGTCGTGATCCTCGCGATCATCCTCGACCGGCTCACCGCCGCCCTCTCGACGCCGCGCACCCACCGGCTGCTCCCGGCCAGCCATCCGGCACCGGATCCGGCCACCCAGACCACCTCCGACCGTCACGTCAACGCGTGACCCGAAAGGCAGCAATGAAGAAGACGAACAAGCACCTCCTGTCCGCCCTGGCCATCGGAGCCGTCTCGGCGCTCGCCCTCGCGGGCTGCGCCTCGGAGTCCGACGCCGCCGAGACCCTGGAGAACGGTGATCGGTCCGACCTCACCGTGGCCGTCTTCAACGGCTGGCCCGAGGGCGAGGCCGCCTCCTACCTCTGGAAGCACGTGCTCGAGGAGGAGGGCTACTCGGTGGAGTTCGAGTACGCCGATGCGGGCCCCGTCTTCACGGGTCTCTCGACCGGCGACTACGACATCGCCTTCGACGGCTGGCTGCCCACCACGCACGCGAGCTACTTCGAGCAGTACGGCGACGACATCGTCGACCTCGGCGCCTGGAACGACGAGGCCTCGCTCACCATCGCGGTGAACGAGGACGCCCCGATCGACTCGCTCGAGGAGCTCGCGGCCAATGCGGACGCGTTCGGCAACACCCTCGTCGGCATCGAGCCCGGCGCCGGCCTCACCGAGGCCACCGAGAACGAGGTCATCCCCACCTACGGCCTCGAGGACATGGACTACATCACCTCCTCGACCCCCGCGATGCTCGCCGAGCTCACCGCGGCGATCGACGCGGGTGAGAACGTGGCCGTCACCCTGTGGCGCCCGCACTGGGCCTACGACGAGTTCCCGCTGAAGGACCTCGCTGACCCCGAGGGCACCCTCGGCGGCGCCGAGTCGATCCACTCGGTCTCCCGCGCGGGCTTCGAGGAGGAGTACCCGGCGCTCACCGAGTGGGTGAAGAGCTTCCGTCTCGACTCCGAGCAGCTCTACTCGCTCGAGAACGTCATGTTCAACAGCGGCGCCGACACGAGCGACTACGACCGCATCGTGGCCGACTGGGTGGCCGCCAATGAGGACTACGTCGACACCCTCACGTCCTAGCCCCACCCGCCACACAGCTCCATACCTCCACCGCTCCACCCCTCCACCACGGCGAGCCCCGGATGCCCATGGCGGCACCCGGGGTTCGCCCGCGTCCACGGCGCGCCTGAGCAGGGATTGCTCATGCCACCCGCGGCCCCGGTCGACATACGGTGTGGGCCCATGCGCACCTCTCCCTCGAAGCCCACCTCGTATTCCTCGGCACGGCTCCTGCTCGCCCTTCTGCTAGGAGGGCCGGTGGCCCTCGTCGGGGCCGGTGTGCCCGCGCACGCGGCGGGCGGCATCGAGCCGTTTCCCGTGGCGGTGGTGGATCCGTTCTCCCACGCGCCTCAGGTCGCGGAGCAGCCCGACGGGGCCGGGGTGTGGCAGCCCGTGGTCGGGACGGTCTGCCTCGACAAGCCGTTGCGGCTGACCGCGCCCGAGGTGGTGCTGCCACCCGGACAGCAGACCGTGAACTACCGACTCCGGATCGACGCGCGCCGCTACCCGGTCTCCTCGGCCAGCGAGGTGGTCCCGGACCTCCGCTCACTCGGAGTGACGCCGGGCACCGACTTCCAGTTCACCTACCTGGCCGACGCGACGAAGGGGCCCGTGCAGCGGCTGAACTTCTGGAGCGGTGGGGTGCGCGACACCGTCCTCACCTACCACGCCAGTCCGTGGTGCTGACGAGGCTCCGGCCGCGGGCCCACGCAGCGTAGGTGGGAAGTACTCAGGCGGCCCCGGCGCCGCACGCGGGTACGGTTTCCGCATCCGGAACACGCCGAGGTGCCGGCCGCTCGAAAGGAACACCGTGGGAACACTTCCTCCACGCCCCCGCCCGGCCAAGCCCTAAGGCACGGGCCGCAGGCTGCCGACCGGCCGAGAAGGGGAATGGCCGCCGGCCGCGCGCTGTTGGGGTCGGGGGTGCCGCGAGCACCTCCGACCCGCCCGCCCCGCTTCAGACAGGTACCGCATGACCCTCTTCTCCCCGCTCACCGCCGGCGACATCGAACTGCCCAACCGACTCGTGATGGCGCCCATGACCAGGCTCCGCGCCGACGAGCACGGCGTGCCCGGCGCCCTCATCGCCGAGCACTACGCTCAGCGGGCGAGCATGGGGCTGATCGTGAGCGAGGGCGTGTTCCCGAGCGCGGAGTCGAAGGCCTACCCCGGCCAGCCCGGCATCGAGACGGCCGAGCAGGCCGAGGGCTGGCGCGCCGTGGCCGACGCCGTGCACGCCGCCGGCGGCCGGATCGTGATGCAGGTCATGAACGGCGGGCGCGTGACGCACACCGGCATCACCGGCACCCCTCGCATCGTGGCGCCCTCGGCGATCGCGATCGACGGCGAGACCCGCCTGGCCGACGGCACCAAGGTGGCCTACGGCCTGCCGCACGCGCTCAGCACCGAGGAGCTCGACGTGGTGCGCGCCGAGTTCGTGGCGGCCTCGCGCCGCGCGATCGACGCCGGCTTCGACGGGGTCGAGCTGCACTCCGCCAACGGCTACCTGCTGCACGAGTTCCTCTCGCCCGTCTCGAACGTGCGCACCGACGCCTTCGGCGGCTCCCCCGAAGCGCGCGCCTCGTTCGTGATCTCGGTGGTCGAGGCCGTCGCCGCCGAGGTCGGTGCCGGCCGCGTGGGCATCCGGATCTCGCCCGCCCACAACATCCAGGACGTGGTGGAGACCGACGCCGCCGACGTGCTCGCCACCTACACCGCACTCGTCGACGGCATCGCGCCGCTCGGGCTGTCGTTCCTCAGCATCCTGCACGCCGACCCGGCCTCCGAGCTCGTGCAGCAGCTGCGGTCGCGCTTCGGCGGCGTCGTGGTGCTCAACACGGGCTTCTCGGTCGTCACCACCCGCGACGAGGCGCACTCGATCGTGAATGAGGGCCTCGGCGACGCCGTCGCGGTGGGCCGCCCCGTGATCGCGAACCCCGACCTCGCCGAGCGCTGGCAGCACGAGCACCCCGAGAACACGCCCGACCAGGCCACGATCTACGCTTCGGGCGCCGAGGGCTACACCGACTACCCGCGCATCAGCGCGTAGCGCCCGCGAGCAGGCCCGCTAGTAGGTGGGGGCCGCCGGAAGACCGAAGAACTCCTCGAGCGTCGCGATGCCCGTGGCGTGCATCTCGGTCGCCAGCGGCACCCCCACCCAGCGGTAGTGCCACGGCTCGAACTCGTACCCCGTGACGTCGGTCTTGCCGTCGGGATAGCGCAGCACCCAGCCGAAGCTGTAGGCGTTGCCGGCGAGCCACTGGCCCGCGGTGGTGTCGGCGAAGCAGCGGCCGTCGGTGGAGCATCCGGAGACCGTGTCGAGGATGTCCATGGCCATGCCGGTCTGGTGCTCGCTGTAGCCGGGGCGCGCGCTCGTGAGGTCGGCTCCGTCGGCCCCGAGCGCGTTCACGTAGTAGTCGTAGGCGCGCACCTGCACGCTGTAGTCGCGGTAGCCGCTCTGGGCCACCATCTGCACGCCCGTCTCGGCGAGGCCCGCCTGGAACATCGCATCGAGGGCGGCGGTGGCGTCGGCCCGCATCTGGTATCCGTTGGGGTTCGGCATGCCCGCGGGCAGGTCGACCAGGTCGGGCGGCGAGTAGTTCGCGCCGTCGGGGATGGGCCGCAGCTTGTTCACCACGAACCACGGGCTCGTGGGGTCGTCGATCGAGAGCGCCGCGCGGTCGAAGGCCGGCGGCGCCGGGGCGGGCGGCGGCTCGGTGGCGCTCGGCGTGGGCACGGGAGTGAATTCTGGCGAGGGGATGGCCGGAACGCTAACAGACGGGGTCGAGGATGCGGTGGGCCGCGTGTTCGAGACGGGCGCGGCCCCCGGACCGGGCGCGGCGCCGAAGCCCCACACCCCGGCGGCGAGAAGCGTGCCGGTGGCCACGACGGCCGCGACCAGCAGTGTCGCCCCGGCGGCCACGAGGGCGTTCCGGCTGTTCGTCCGCCGCCTGGCAGCCCGCAGCTGCGCTCGCGATCCCCCCGCGCTCGCCCACTGCGCGCTCCCCTTCGACACCGCGCCAGCCTAGCGGTGTCAGTCGGAGAAGTGCGTGGAGGAGCCGAAGGGGAGGCCGGTGGTGGGGCCGCCGCCGAGCTCCGACAGGCGCTTCGAGATGTCGTGCGGGTGCGCGTAGCCGTGGCGGCCGACCACGGCCCAGATCGACACGCAGTCGGCGGAGTAGGGATTGCTGATCCGGTGCGGGATCGACGCCTCGAAGGTGAGGCTGTCGCCCGCCTGCACCGTGTCGCGGTCGAAGCCGATCTGCATGTCCATCTGCCCGCTCAGCACGTGCATGTACTCCCAGCCCGTGTGCCGCATCATGTTGTCGGCCGGGCTCGACTCACTTCCCGGCGAGTAGGTCACGCGCACGAACTCCACGAGCGGGTCGTCGGCGGTGGTCAGCCGCTCCCAGCGCACGCCGCCGATCCGGATGTCCGGAGCCGTGCCCGCGCGCTGCAGGCCCGGGATGCCCACGGTCCGGATGCGGTCGGCCTCGCGCACCCGGTCGGCCGGCGCCGGGCTCGGCACCCCCGGGGTGACCGTGCCGAGCAGGGCGTCGAACGAGAGGTCGAGCTCGGACACGATCGTCCAGAGCGTGCCCATCGAGGGCATCGCCCGGCCGAGCTCGACCTGCGAGAGGAAGCTCGCCGACACCCCCACGCGGCTGCCGAGCTCCCGGAGCGACATGCCCTCGGCCTGTCTCGCCTCCCGGATCCGCTCGCCGACCGCACCCCGGCGGCCGTCCTCGGGCTGATCCGGGTCACGGTCTGGGCTCGTCGGCATGGTGGGTTCGCTCCTCGGTCCTCACGTCCAGGGTAGACGGTGCCCTCCGCCGTGTTACTCCGGAATCCTCCGCCGACGCCGGAGTCGCACCGCCATCGGCAGCACCGCCGCCACGAGCACGAACAGGCCCTGCAGCCAGTACTGCCACGAGAGGTTGACGCCGAGGAACGGCAGCGCGCTCGTGATGGTCTGCAGGAGGAGCGCCGCAGCGCCCACGGCGAGCGCCGATCCCGAGCCGCCGAAGATGCTGACGCCTGCGATGACGATGGCGGTGACCGAGGTGAGGGTGAAGGCCTGCGCCGCCCCCGCATCACCGATGCCGGTCTTCGTGTAGAGCACGATGCCGGCGATCGCCGCGAGCACTCCGGATGCGACGGTGGCCGTCAGGCGCATCCGCTGCACGTCGACGCCCATCCGGTTGGCCTTCACGGCATCCGACCCCGCGGCGCGGAAGCCGCGGCCGAGGCCGGTGTTGTTGAGGCCGAGCCACAGCAGCACGGCGATGGCCACGGCCACCACGAGCACGAGCGGGATGCCCGCGATGGCGGTGCCGAGAGCCGTCATGAGGTCGGCGCTCGCCTGCCCGCCCGGCTGCGGGCGGAGGAGCTGCGCGCCGCCGAGCACCGCGATCGAGGAGACCAGGGTGGCGATGACCGGTGGCATGCCGAGCCGGGTGATGAGGATGCCGTTGACGACACCGACCACCGCCCCGGCGGCGATCGCCACGACGACGCCCACGGCGAGGAGGCCCGGGCCGCCTCCGCCGAAGAACGAGACGATGACGGCCGAGAGCGCCACCACCGACCCGATCGAGAGATCGATGCCGCCCGTGATGACGACCGCGAGCTGGGCGAGACCGACGAGGATGAGGATGGAGGCGGTGGCGAGCAGCTGTCCGAGACTCAGCGGGCTGAGGAACGACGGCGCGACCCCGGCCGTGATGAGCGCGAGCACGATCGTGATCACGATGAGCGAGACGGTCTGCACCTCGCCGCGCTGGTAGATCGGCAGCCCCTTCTTGGAGGTGAGCTCCGCCGCATCCGCGTCGTCGTTGATGGAGGTCTCGGTGGCGAGCACCGCGGCCCCCGTGATCTCGCGCTCGGTGAGGCGGGAGCCCTCGAGCTCGGCCTGCACGCGGCCGCGGGAGAACACGACGACCCGGTCGCAGAGCCCCTCGAGCTCGACGGCGTCGGTGGAGAGGATGACGACGGCCACCCCGTCGTCGGCCATCGCCCGGAGGAACGAGTAGATCTCGACGCGTGCACCGGCATCCACACCCTGGGTGGGGTCTTCGACCAGCAGCACGCGGGGGCTGCCGAGGCGGGCCCTCGCGAGCAGCACCTTCTGCTGGCTGCCGCCCGAGAGGGAGGTGATGGGCGTCTCGATCGTGGGCGTCTTGACGGCGAGACCGCCGATGGCCTCGTGCACGAGACGGTTCTCGGTGCCCGGCGACACGAAGCCCGCCGGCATCGCCTGGGCGAGGTTCGGCGCGATCACGTTCTCGCGCACGCTGAGCTGCCCGAACATCGCCTCGCCGAGCCGGTCGCCCGGCAGGTAGACGATGCCGGCGGCGCTCGCGCGCTTGGCGGTGAGGCCGCGGAGCTCCTGCCCGTCGAGACGCACCGCACCGGCTCCGCGCACGGATCCGGCGAGCGCCTTCATGAACTCGCGCTGGCCGTTGCCCTCGACGCCCGCGAGCCCCACGATCTCGCCGCCGCGGGCGACGAAGTCGATGTCCCGGAAGGCGCGGCCCGTCAGCCCGGCGGTGCTGAGCGCCGGCGCCCCGGATGCCGCAGATGCCCCGGACGTCGCAGCGAGCGCCTTCGGGGGGAAGGTCGTCTCGAGCGACCGGCCGACGATGAGCTCCACGATCTCGTCGGCGGTGTAGCCGGCCACGTCGCCGCGGCCGACCACCTTGCCGTCGCGGAGCACCGTCATGCGGTCGCCGATCTCGAGCACCTCGGGGATGCGGTGGGTGATGTAGACCACCCCGGCCCCCCGGGCGAGGAGCTCGTGCACCTGGCTGAACAGCCACGCCGTCTCGTCGGCGCCGAGCGCCTCGGTGGGCTCGTCGAGCACGAGCACCGTGGGCTCGGAGGCGAGGGCCGCCGCGATCTCCACGAGGTGCGCCTCGCGCTGCGAGATCGCGCTGACGCGCTGGCGCACGTCGATCTCGAGGCCGAGGCGGGCGAACAGCTCCGCCGTCCAGGCCGTGGCGTCGCGGCGCTTCGGGCGCACCTTCTGCGGCAGCAGCAGGAGCATCGCGTCCACGACCGTGAGCGAAGGGGCGAGGGCGGGGATCTGGTAGACGATCGCGAGACCGCGCTCGCGGGCGTCGCGCGGGAACATCCGCGCCTGGGTCACCCCGCCCAGGTCGATCGTCCCCGTGTTGGGGACGACCGACCCGGCGGCGATGCCCACCAGCGTCGACTTGCCCGCTCCGTTCTCGCCGAGGATCGCGTGCACTTCACCGGGGAGCACCGTCACGTCGACGTCGTCGAGCGCGCGGACTCCGGGGTAATGCTTTCCGATTCCCGTGAGAGTGAGGAGCGGCACGGGCCGGCTGGCTGTCTGGTCCATCAGTTCGCGAACGTCTTCTCTACTTCTTCGGGGGTGAGCAGCGACGACGGCGAGCCGTCGGCGGGAGCGCCCTCGGCGCAGACCTCGGCCGGGGTCTTCGCACCGTCGGTGACGCCGGAGGAGTCCTCGGCGAGCGAGAGCTCGAAGATCGAGGGCTCGGTGTCGGAGGTGCCGGAGAGCGAGGCGACGGCCTTGCGGAGGGCGACGCGACCCACCCAGGTGCGCGACGAGACCGTGGCGAGCTCGTAGGAGGGGTTCGACGCCTTGAGCTCGTCGAAGCCGCAGCTGAGGCTGTTCTGGTCGGTCGTGGCGACGGGCGGAAGCGAGATGCCGGCGGCCTGGTAGGCGCGGATGACGCCGTCGGTCGACGCTCCGTAGTCGGAGATGACGGCGTCGATCTCCGGGTACTGCGAGAGCAGTCCGCTCATGGCCTGCTGCGCCTGAGCCGGGTCCCAGTTGGTGGTGACGGGCTCCTCGTTCAGCAGGGTGATCTGCGGGTTGTCGGCGAAGACCTCCTTGACGCCCTCGAGCTCCTGGCTCGAGACGGCGCTGCCGGCCGGGCCGCCGAGGAACACGACGTTGCCGCCCTCGTCGCCGAGCTGGTCGACGACCCACTGGCCCCACGTCTTGCCGCTGAACTGGGGCGACCAGTCGGTGTAGTCGAGGAAGTCGGAGCCGGCCGCGCCCTCGGGGTCGGAGGCGAACGCCACGACTGTGGAGCCGGACTGCACGGCGCTGCGGAGCGCGGAGAGGTGCGCCTCGCCGGGGCCCGCATCCGGGATGACGAGGACGATGTCGGTGCCCTTGGCCGCCATGCTCGTGATCGCGGCGGTCGTGGCCTGGAGGTCGCCACGGCCCGCGGCGAACTCGACGCCCGTGATGGCCGGGCAGTTCGCCGCCTCGGCCTCGATCTCGGCCAGCACGGTCTTCGACCACGAGTTGGTGCCGAAGCCGTCGACCACGCCGACCGTGATCTCGCCCTCCTCGGGGCAGATGTCGGAGATGTCGGCGAACTGGTCCATCGTGCCGACCGAGCCCACCGCGATGTCGGCGCTCGAGGCCGTCGAGGCGGTGCCGCTGGAGTTGGTGGAGGAGCAGCCTCCGAGCATCACCGCGAGTGCGGTGACGGTGAGCGCGCTGCCGATCGCGACGGCGGCGCGGCGGGGTGAGGTGGATTTCATGAGTGTGACTCCTCGTCGAGTGCTGTGTTCTTTCGGGATGGTCTCGCGCCGAACATCGTGCGCAGCCGCGCGGTGTTGCCACCGAGCTTGATCTGCACGACGATGCCGACGGCGATGATGACGGCCTGGATGATGTTCTGGGCCGCCGTGGTCTGGGTGAAGGTCTGCACCAGCTGACCGAGCTGGCCCAGGAAGAGGGCGCCGAGGGCGGTGCCGATGACACTGCCCTTGCCGCCCGTGAGCAGGGTTCCACCGAGCACCACCGCGGCGATGGAGGGCAGCAGGTAGGCGTCGCCCGCGGTGAGGGTGGGCGAGCGCAGGAGGCCGGCGAGCAGCACACCGCAGGTCGCGGCGAGCAGGGCCGAGAGCGTGTAGGCGCCCACGACGTAGCCGTTGGTGGAGAGGCCGATGGTGCGGGCCGCGCGCGGGTTGGCGCCCACGAGCTCGAACCGGCGGCCGACCCGCAGCGCCTTGAGGAGCACGTGCACGACGAGCACCACGATCGTGGCGATGATGACGAGCACGGGGATGCCGAGCCAGCGCGAGAGCGAGAACTCCGAGAGCGAGTCGACGACCTGGCCGCCGTAGCCGCCGGAGACCGCCTGCACGGTGCCGATCATGAGCGCGTTGCTCGCGATCGTGACCACGAGCGGCGGCAGCCCGAACAGCGCGATCACGAGACCGCTGACGAGACCGAAGACCGCGGGCACCACGAGGGCGACGAGGATGGCGAGACCGAGGCCGAGCTGGTCGTCGCCGCCGAACTTGGCCACGATCAGGGCGCCGAGCGTGATGGCCCCCGCGACCGAGAGGTCGAGACCGCCCTGCATGATGACGAGGGTCTGGCCGACGGCCACGACCGCGGTGAGCGCCGCGAACGGCAGCATCGACGACATCGCCGTGGCCGAGACGCTCCCGGGCGCGATCAGGGGGCTGATCGCGAAGAGCACCACGACGGCGATGAGCGCACGGGCCGCAGGCCACGAGGCGACCCTCGCCCAGGGCGTGATGGGCTTGATGCCGGGCCGCTCCGTGGGGGAGGAGGCGGCCCGGCGCCCGGCATCGAGGGTCATGCGTGCACGACTCCGGGGTGCCAGGCCCCGTCGACCGACGCCTCGGGCATCTGCGACAGGATGTAGTCGCGGCTGTTCGAGGCCTCGTCGCGGAGCTTCTTGACGTCGACGCCCACGAGGGCGCCCGCGCGCTTGCGCACGACGCCGTCGACGATCACGTCGGTCACGAGGCCGGGGTGGGCGTTGTAGACGATGCCGCCGAAGGGGTTGTTGAGCGGCGACATCGCGAGCGAGTTGCCGCTCACCACGATGACGTCGCCCGCCTTGCCCACCTCGAGCGATCCGGTGACCCCGCCGAGCCCGGCCGCGTTCGCGCCGTCGAGGGTGGCGAACTGGATGACGTCGGCGCAGTGCAGGCCGATCCGCTCGATCACGGCGCCGGCGGCCACGAGAGCCTCGTTGTCGGCGGCGCGCTGCAGGCCGATGGCCGTGCGCATGGTGCCGAACATGTCGCCGCCGTTGGAGGAGCAGACGTCGATCGAGAAGGAGGGGCGGACACCCGCGGCGAGCAGGCGGCCGGTGGCCGGGTAGCCGTGGCCCATCTGCGCCTCGACGTCGGGCGCGACCGAGGCCGAGCCGCCGGTCGCGGCGATGATCCGGAGCTCCTCGTCGCTCAGCGTCGTGCAGTGCACGTAGGTGATGGTGTCCGAGAGCAGGCCGTCCTCCTGCAGCATGAGGATCGGGCGCATCTTGCCGAAGTGGCCGTCTCCCACGTGCACGGTCACGCGCAGGTCGAGGTCGGCGGCCAGGGCGAAGTCGGCGCGGTTGACCTCGCGCGTGGTGAACTGCGGGCCGCGGAGGGCGAGCGCCATGGTGACGAGGCCGTCGTTGGAGGCGAAGTGCTCGGTGCGGAGCCTCGTCGCGTCGTCGCGCGGGTGCTCGACCGGGGAGGGCATGACGCCGCCCCACTGGGCCGCGCCGCCGCCGTGGGCGAAGACGGCCCGCATCCCGGTGTCCTCGAGCGCCTTGACGGCGGCGTCGGCGTGCTCGGTGGTGCGCAGGTTGTGCGACCAGTCCACCAGGGTCGTGATGCCGGAGTCGAGCGCCTCGAGGCTGCCGAGGTAGTTGCTCGTGTAGGTGTCCTCGGGGCGGAAGTGCTTGCTGAGGCCCACGTGCAGGCCAGCCATGTACTCGTCGAGCGACCAGTCGGAGGCGATGTTGCGCACGATCGCCTGCCAGGTGTGGCGGTGGGTGTCGACGAATCCGGGCATCACGACCGATCCGGCGGCGTCGATGACCTCGGCGCCGGGCGCCTCGAGACCGCGGCCGATCTCGGCGATGCGGCCGTCGCGGATGAGGACGTCGGTGTCGGCGAGGGCGGGGTCGGTGGCGATGCCGGTGAGGACGGTGCCTCCGGTGATCAGGATGTCTCTCGAGTCGGTCATGTCCGTGCTCCTTGTCTGGGCTGGGTCAGGGGGTCGTGGGGTGGAGGGATGGGCCGTCAGGCCCGTTCCCGGTAGAGCGGGATGTCGACGGGCGGCTGCGGGATGAAGCCGCCGTGGCGGTCCATCTCCTCGTAGAGGTGGTCGTGCGAGGCGCGGGTCCTGGCGAGCGCCGACTCGACGTCGACGTGCACGAGGCGGCCGTGGCGCTTCACGATCCGGCCGTCGACGAGCACGGTGTCGACGTTGCCGGAGTTGGTCTGCGAGATGACCGCCCCGGTGGGGTCGCGGCGGTTCCAGCCGGCCTGGCTGATGCCGCCCATGTCGAGCAGCACGATGTCGGCGCGCTTGCCGGGGGTGAGCGAGCCCACCCGGTCGTCGATGCCCGCGGCGACCGCGCCGTTCATCGTGATCCAGGAGAGCGCGTCCTTCGTGGTCCAGCGCATCTCCTGCGGCGCCACGAGCTGCTCGTAGCCGGCGCTGTCGTCGCGCCAGCGGGTGGCCTGCAGCACGAGCCGGGCGTGCGAGAGCAGGTCGCCGCTGTCGCCGCTCACGCAGTCGATGCCGAGGCTCGGCCCCGGAGTGTGCAGGGTCGCTTCACGGATGGCGGGGAATCCCATGCCCATCTGCATCTCGGTCTCGGCGCACACCGACACGGTCGTCCCGGTGCCCTGCAGCAGCTCCCACTCCTCGGGGGTGTTGAAGCTGCAGTGCACGAGCAGGAGGTCGGGGCCAAGGAGGTCGTGCTCGTGCAGCACCTCGACGTCACGGAAGAGCTGCCGCACGGCGAGCTGGTTGGCGTGCATCGTCATCCGCGCGCCGAGCTCGCGGGCGAGGGCGAACTCGGCCGCGACGGCGGCCACCGGGGCGATCGGCAGCTCCTGGGGGGCGATCCCGAAGCGGAGCGGCTGCGACTCGTCGCGGAAGTACTGCTCGCGGATCTCGCGGGCGAGCGCGGCGCGCGGCCCGAAGGCGGCGGGGTCGACGACGCCCTCGCGCCCGCCGGCGCTCTCGGACCAGGTGTTCGAGGTGACCGGGGTCATCCCGTGCCCGTACAGCCCGCGGATCCCCGCGTCCAGCAGGCCCGACACGGCGCCGTGCGCGCACTCGGGGTCGAGGATGTTGTGGCAGTAGTCCACGAGCGAGGTGACGCCGCAGTTGAGGGCGTCGAGGGCTCCGGCGTAGTTGCCGACGTACATGTCCTCCGGCCGGTAGCGGATGGCCATCTGCAGCCGCATCCCGCGCAGGTAGTCGGGGATCGTGCCGTCGGCGAGGATGCCGCGGAGCTGGGCCTGCCAGGTGTGCCGGTGGGTGTCGATGAGGCCGGGGATCGCGATCATCTCGGAGGCGTCGATCACGACCGCCGAGCCCTCGTCGACCGTGAGGGAGCTGACACCCGATTCGGCCGAGACGGGGGCCACGGCGACGATGACGCCGTCCTCCACGAGGATGTCCGCGCGCTCGAGGTCACCGATCCCCGGATCCACCGACGCGACGGCGGCGCCTCGGATCACGATGCGGTCGGGTGCAGCCATGGTTCTCCTCGTTGAGCAAGCCGGGTCGATTCAGTATGTGAAGTGCGAGTGTTCATGTCAACTCGCACTTTACTTATAGGTGCAGTAACTATTTACAGTGGAGCGAGCAGCAACCCGACGTTGTCGGGGTCGATGGCGAGCTCGCCCGCCTCCACGCGCGCCGCCAGATCGACCACGAGCCGGTTGAACGGTGCGGGCTCCCCCACCGCCTCGAGCTCGGTCACGACGAGCCCGTTGATCTCGGCGACCTCGCTGCGACGGCCCTTCAGCCAGTCCTGCAGCGACGTGGTCTTGGTGTCGGGCAGCGAGTACTGCGTGAGCACGATCTCGAAGAGGTGCTCGGCGAACGCATCCGGGTCGCCCACGTTCTCGTCGCCCATGCCGAAGATCGGCCGGATCCGGCTGCCGCTCGCACTCGCGGCCCGCACGGCCTCCTTGCCGCAGTTCAGCATGAAGTCGTACATGCCGGGCACCTCGGCGGCCGTGTTGAGCTCGAGGCCCAGGATGGCGGAGGGCACGAGCTCGGCGGCGTTGACCACGAGCTTCATCCACTTCGACGAGCGGATGTCGTCGGAGACCTCCACGGTGCCCGCGTGCCGGAGCACCTCGGCCACCTCCTCCTCGCGCCCTCGCGTGCCCGGCGAGATGCTGCCGACCGCGAACCACGACTCCTCGGGCGGGTTCTGCCGATTGGTGATGCCCGGTTCCCACATGTTGGAGGCCAGCTCGATGACGGCGCCGATCGTGCGGTCGGCACCCACCACATCGGCCATGTCGTCGATCGTCATGCCGTTCTGCAGCCCCACCACGAGGCTGTCCGGCTTCAACAGGGGCTTGATGAGCTCGCAGGCCCACCTCGTGTCGTAGGCCTTGACCCCCACGAAGACGATGTCGAAGCGATCCCGGAGCGTCGCGACGTCGGAGAGATGGTGGGCGGGCACCTGCGTGACCTCGGTGCGATCGGGCATCCGCACCTCGATGCCGCGCTCCCGGATGGCCTCCACGTGGGCCGGCCACTGCTCGATGAACGTCACGTCCAATCCGGCCCTGACCATGTCGGCACCGATCCCGGCACCGTTGGCTCCGGTCCCGACCACTGCGATCTTCTTCATCGAATCCTCGCTTGTCATGTATTGGTTCACATTGCGTGTGAAGTGATAGTACACGCCGGATGCGTCGAGACCGAGACCGAAAATCCCCTTCGCCACTGTTTTGGCGGGGTTTGGGAACCGTGCTTGAATTACCCTCGTGCGGGGCACAGTCCACCCGAAGTTCTGAGCCGCCGGTCGCACGGGTCACCCAGCCCCACGACCCCGCACAGTCTTACCCTCGCAAGCTGCTTGAACCGACGATTCGAGGACCCGTGAGGCTGTTCCAGGCCATTCGCCGCCACAAGGCGACCAGTGCATCGGTGGCGACCATCGTGGCGCTGTCGGTCGGGATCGCGACGATGGCCTTCGTCTACGAGGGCGTCGAGACCGCCGACGTGGAGCTCAACGACGGCGGGGTCTGGGTGACCAAGCCGACGGGCCTCCTCCTCGGCCACCTCAACCACCCGGCCCAGGTGATCGACGGCGGGCTCCGCACGGGATCGACCGAGTTCGACGTGCTGCAGAACGGCGACACCGTCTTCCTGCTCGACTCCTCCGGCGCCACCCTCACCCCGGTGAACCCCATGACCGTGGCGCTCGAGACGCCCGTCAACCTCCCGCCGGAGTCGACCGTCTCCCTCGGCGGCCCCACCGTCTCGCTGCTCGACCGGGAGACCGGCTCCCTCTACGCGAGCCCCGCCGACCGGGCGGGCTCGTTCGTGATCGACCCCGAGAAGCCGATGGCCTCGCTCGGCCAGGGCTCGGCCGCCGTCACCGACGTCGACGGCAACATCCACGCGCTCTCCTCCACCGACAACGCCCTCCTCACCTTCTCCCTCGACGAAGACGGCGCGCTCCCCGAGGAGCCGACGAGCACCGCACTGCCGACGATCGAGAAGGGCACGCCGATCTCCCTCACCACGGTGGGCGACTCCGCGGTGCTGTTCGACTCCTCCTCGGGCACCGTCTACCTCCCGGGCGGCGGCACCGCCGTCATCCCCGAGGCCGAGGGCGGGCTCGTGCAGGAGGCCGGCCCCGCCTCGGACGACGTGCTCATTGCCACCGCGACCGCCCTCATCCGCCAGCCGCTCGCCGGCGGCGACGCCACCGTGCTGCAGACCTCCGGCGAGCCGGGCGAGCCCGCGGCGCCGGCCTTCCTGAACGGATGCGCCTACGCGGCCTGGGCGGGATCCGCCGACTACATCCGCGACTGCTCGGGCGAGGCCAACGACGTCGAGCAGAAGATCGACGGGCTCGCGGCGAACGCCGAGCTCCGCTTCCGGGTCAACCGCGACGTGATCGTGCTCAACGACGTGTCGACCGGTGTCGTGTTCCTGGTGAACCAGGACATGAAGAAGGTCGACAACTGGGACGACATCGCGCCGCCGCCCGAGGAGAGCGACTCCGAGGAGGAGGAGGACTCCACCGAGGAGGAGCTGCAGGTCATCCTGCCCGACCGCTCCGAGGAGAACACCCCGCCCGAGGCCGTCGACGACGAGTTCGGCGTGCGGGCCGGCCGCACCGTCATCATCCCCGTGGTCGACAACGACATCGACCCCGACGGCGACGTGCTCACGGCCGCTCTCGACGGCGGTCAGCCCACCGCGGGCACGGTGCAGCGCATCCTCAACGGAGCGGCCCTGCAGGTGGTCGTCGACGAGGGCGCCTCCGGCAGCAGCCGGTTCTCCTACAAGATCGACGACGGCCGGGGCGGCACCGACACCGCCGTCGTGTCGCTGACGGTGCGCGAGGACGGCGAGAACAACGCGCCCACGCAGCGGCGCGACTCCGAGGTGCTGACCGAGGTCGGTGCCACCGTGCGGCACAACATCCTGCCCGACGTGGTCGACCCCGACGGCGACGACCTGTACGTCGTGGGCGCCTCCACCGGCACCGAGGACCAGATCCAGTACCGCCCGGACGGCGAGATCACCTTCACGAGCATCAGCACCGAGACGGGGCCGAAGAACGCGACCGTCATCGTCTCGGACGGCCGCAGCGAGACCGAGGTCGGCATCCGTTTCCTCGTCCGCGACGTGGGCTCCCTCGCCCCCGTGGCAACGATCGACCTCGTCGTCGCGACCGCGGGCGAGCGCGTGACGATCGCTCCGCTCGACAACGACCTCAGCCCGTCGGGCGCACCGCTTCGCCTCGCCAAGGTGAACGAGACGCCCGGCGCCGTCATCGAGGCCGACTACATCACGGGCGTGTTCGACTTCACCGCCGCCAACGTGGGCCAGTACTACGTGCAGTACCTCGTCTCCGACGGCCCCAAGACGGCCGAGGGCCTCGTGCGGGTCGACGTGGTCGCCCCCGACGACAGCGACGCCCCGCCGATCCCCGTGCGCGACACCGCCCAGGTGCCGACCGGGCGCTCGGCGCTGGTCAACGTGCTCGCGAACGACACCGACCCGAACGGCGGCATCCTCGCCGTGCAGTCGGTGCAGCTGCCGGCCGACGCCCCCGTGACCGTGGAGGTGCTCGAGCACGAGATCCTGCGGATCACCGACCGCGGCCTGACCGGGCCGCTCACGGTGGTCTACACCGTCTCGAACGGTGCGGCCTCGGCACGGGGAGAGGTGTTCATCACGCCCATCCCGGCACCCGAGCAGCTGCTGCCGCCGGTCGCGGTCGACGACACCGTGACCGTCCGCGCCGGCGACGTCGCCACCATCCCGGTGCTCGCCAACGACTACCACCCCAACGGCGACACCATCTCGCTCTCGCCCACGCTGATCGAACCGCTGGTCGACCCCGTCGACGGCGAGATCTTCGTGGCCGAGGACGTCGTGCGCTTCAAGGCCGGCCCCGAGGCCAAGACCGTCTACGCCACCTACGAGGTCGTCGACTCGCAGGGCCAGAAGGATGCCGGCTACGTCACCATCCGCATCGTCGCCCCGGATGCGGGCACCAACTCGCCGCCGCGGCCGCAGGACGTGACCATCCGGGCCCTGCAGGGCACGAGCGTGCGCATCCCGGTGCCGCTGGACGGCATCGACCCGGACGGCGACTCCGTACGGCTGATCGGCCAGGACTCGGCTCCCACCAAGGGCCGCATCACCGAGGTGGGCGAGTCGTGGCTCGTCTACGAGGCCTACCCCTCCTCGATCGGCACCGACACCTTCACCTACAAGGTGCGCGACAAGCTCGGCGCGACCGCCACGGCGACCGTGCTCGTGGGCATCATCCCGGCCAGCGAGTCCAACCAGCCGCCGTACGCGGTCAAGGACCTGGCCGCCGCGCGACCGGGGCGCACGCTCGCCATCGACGTGATGGCCAACGACACCGACCCCGACGGCGATCCCATCGCCATCCGCGAGAACGGCCTCGAGGTGCCCGAGGGCATCGAGGCCTCCGTCGAGGGCGGCCGCGTCATGGTGACCGCGCCGGCCCAGGCGGGCGACTACACGATCCTCTACACGATCGTCGACCGCTGGGGTGCGACCGGCGTGGGCAGCCTGCTGCTCTCGGTGAGCCCCGACGCCCCGCTCGCGAGCCCCATCGCCCGTGACGACACCGTGCCCACCTCGGATGCGCTGGACCGCCCCTACGTCGACATCGACGTGCGGGTCAACGACGACGACCCCGACGGCATCATCGACGAGCTCACCGTCTCGGTGCCCGCCACGGAGTCGAACCTCACGGCCTCGGCCGTGGGCGACGGCCTCGTGCGGATCCAGCTGCTGCCGATCTCGCAGATCATCACCTACTCCGTCACCGACCAGGACGGCCTGTCGGCCTCGGCCTTCGTGTACGTGCCCGGCATCGACGAGATGGGGCCCGTGCTCCGGCCCGGGATCGAGCCCATCGTCGTGAACGACGGCGAGACCGCCGAGATCGAGCTCGAGGACTACGTGCTCGTGGCCGAGGGCAAGACGGCCCGCATCACCGAGGCCGCCAAGGTGCGCGCCTCGATGTCGAACGGCGACGACCTGCTGGTCGACGAGAACTCGATGAAGTACACCCCGAAGGCGCGCTACGACGGCCCCGACGCCCTGAGCTTCGAGGTCACCGACGGCACGGGGCCCGACGACCCCGAGGGCAAGAAGTCGAACCTCGTCATCCCCATCGAGGTCGTCTCCGACTACAACACGCCGCCGGTCTTCGTGGGCGCCTCCGTCGACGTCGCCGCGGGCGACGGCGAGGGCACCGTCGACCTCCGCGCCAACTCCCAGGACCCGGACGAGGGCGAGCTCGAGGGCCTCACCTTCCAGATCGCCGAGAAGGAGGCCGACGACGTCTCGGCCCGCCTCGACGGCTCGACGCTCGTGGTGAGCGCCGCCGCGAACGCGCGGCTCGCCGCCTCGGCCATCCAGATCGAGGTCTCCGACGGGGTCAACCCCGCCGTCCGCGGCACCGTCACGGTCAACGTGCTCTCGACCACCCGCAACCCCCCGTCGGCGACCGACGACGTCGTGCCCCAGGCGAACCAGGGCGCGACCGTCTCGGTGCCCGTGCTCGCGAACGACTACAACCCGTTCCCCGAGACCCCGCTGACGATCACCGAGACCGTCGTGGAGACGGGCTCGGGCACCGCGTCGGCCGGCGGTTCCGATGTCTCGGTCACCCCGGCGGCCGACTTCGTGGGCACCATGGTCGTGCGCTACACGGTGCAGGATGCGACGGGCGACGCCTCGAGAGCCGCGGACGGACGCATCCGGCTCACGGTGCAGGGCCGCCCAGGCACCCCTGCCACCCCGACCGTCACGAGCATCCAGGACCGCACCGTCGTGCTGTCGTGGACGCCGCCGGTGAACAACGGCGCCGAGATCACGGGCTACACGGTGACCAGCCAGAACGGGTTCTCCCAGCAGTGCTCGTCGACGACCTGCACCCTGACCGGCCTCACGAACGACGTGGAGTACTACTTCACCGTGACCGCCACCAACTCGGTCGGCACCTCGGACCCGTCGCCCTCGTCGGGCCCCGCCCGCCCGGACGCCCGGCCCGATCAGCCGCAGCCGCCGACCCTCGTGTTCGGCGACGAGAGCCTCGCGGTCTCGTGGGTGACCCCGCCCACCCCGGGCTCCGCCGTGCAGTCGTTCAACCTCGAGATCTCCCCCGCGCCCGAGCGCGGTGCCGCGTCGCGCTACAACGTGACCGGCAACGCCCTCACCTGGGAGGGCCTCGCCAACGGCACCGCCTACCAGGTGCGCGTGCAGGCCGTGAACCGGGCTCCGGAGCCGAGCGAGTTCAGTGCCTGGTCGGCCACCGAGGTGCCGGCACGTGCTCCGGATGCGCCCGGCGCGCCCACCACGACGCCGGCCACCCCCGTGGGCAACCAGGCCCAGATCAGCGTCTCGTGGGGAGCGCCCGCCGCCAATGGCGACCCGATCTCGCTCTACACGCTCGAGACGCTCCGCGGCGGCACCCTCGTGAACTCGCAGCAGGTGGGCGGCACCTCGGCCAACGTGGCCGTCGAGGTCAACGAGACCGACTACTCGTTCCGGGTCTCCGCCCGCAACAAGGCCGGCGACGGCGCCTTCAGCACCGAGTCGGCCGGCCGACGTGGCGCGATCCCTCCGTCGGCGCCCACGGGCGTCTCGGCGGCACCGACCGGCGCCAGCGGCACCGTGAACCTGACGTTCACCCCCGGCGCCACGAACGGCAGCCGGGCGGGTGAGGTCTCGTACCAGTACCGGGTCAACCAGACCGGTGCGACCGGGGGCATCGCGGCAGGTGGCGGGCAGATCGGTGGCCTGAGCGACGGCACCGACTACACCTTCGACGTCTGGGCGGTCTCGTCGGTCGAGGGCGTCCAGCCCGGCCCGAGCGGCACGTCGAACGCGGCGAACCCCTACGGACCGCTCCGAGAGCCCTCGGTGAATGCGTCGCAGAATCCGCGCTCGGTCACGCTGAGCTGGTCTCCCCCGCCCGGCAACGGCCGCGCCCAGTCGTTCGAGGTGTACGTCGACGGCAACCTCGTCTCGCGCGACCCCTCAGGATCGACCACCGTCGGCGACGGCTACAACGAGCGCCACACCATCCGGGTCAACGTCTCGGACGCCGCCGGCCAGACCTCGGCCAAGGAGACCTCCGGCGAGAGCGGCAACCCGCCCACCCCCAAGGCGTTCATCTCCCGCGGCACACCCTGTGGCGCGGACGACGACGGCTCCAGCGGCGTCAACAACTGCTACAACCTCCGCATCACGCTCGAGGACTGGCCGGGAGGCGGCGACGTCACCTGCAACTGGTCCGGCAGCAGCTGGCCCGAGACCCTCCCGCGCAACTCGAGCAAGAACACCCAATGGTGGTCCGAGGACACCCCCGGCACCGCGTACACGCTCGAGAGCCAGGCCTCCCGCATCACCTGCGGCGGCGTGCAAGCTCAAGCCCGACGATGACCACCCACGAAAAGGACCCTCGATGACCATGACCCCCGAGCAGGCGACCTGGTTCGCCGGCACCTTCGACCGCCTCGTGCAGAACGTCGGCCTGGCCGTGCTCGGCAAGGAGCACGTCATCCGCCTCACCCTGATGGCGATGATCTCCGAAGGCCACGTGCTGCTCGAGGATGCTCCGGGAACGGGCAAGACGAGCCTCGCCAAGGCGATCGCGGCGACCGTGCAGGGCACCCATCAGCGCATCCAGTTCACCCCCGACCTGCTGCCCTCGGATGTCACGGGCGTGACGATCTACGACCAGGACACCCACAAGTTCGACTTCCACAAGGGGCCGATCTTCGCCTCGATCGTGCTCGCCGACGAGATCAACCGGGCCAGCCCGAAGACCCAGTCGGCGCTGCTCGAGGTGATGGAGGAGTCCCGCGTCTCCGTCGACGGCGTGACCCACGAGGTGGGCCGCCCGTTCCTCGTGATCGCCACCCAGAACCCCATCGAGCAGGCCGGCACCTACCGCCTGCCCGAGGCCCAGCTCGACCGCTTCCTGATCAAGACCACGATCGGCTACCCGGATCTGGCCTCGGCCGAGAAGATCCTCGCCGGCTCCGCCAACCGCAACCCCTCGTCGACGCTCTCGGCCGTCATCACCACCTCGGCCGTCGCCGACATGGCCGACCTCGCCGCCACGGTGCACGTCGATCCCGCCATCCTGCGCTACACCGCGCAGCTGGCCGAGGAGACCCGCATCGCCCCCGAGTCGCGCCTCGGCGTCTCGGTGCGTGGCGCGATGGCGCTCATCCGCGCCTCCAAGGTGTGGGCCGCCGCCCAGGGCCGCCACTACGTGCTGCCCGACGACATCAAGGAGCTCGCGGGGCCGGTCTGGACCCACCGCTTCGTGCTCGACGCGGAGGCCGAGTTCTCCGGCG
>NZ_JAHFUY010000141.1 GCF_023264895.1 Herbiconiux sp.
GGCGCCACCGGCGCGCTCTCGATCGGTGTCTCGAGCGGCAGCACGGCCGGCAGGCCCGGGCGGATCTCCCTCACGGTGGTCGCCTCGACCCGGCCCGTCACGGTGCCCGCCGACGACACGGTCATCGCCCCGCGCGGCACGACCACGACCATCGACGTGCTCGCGAACGACGAGGCCACGAATCCGTTCCCCGAGTCGCCCCTCACGGTCGCCGCGGTGCGCGGGGTCGACGCCGGCTCGCTGCCGGCCGGTCTCACCGTCACCCCGAGTGCCGACCGCCGGCAGCTCCGCATCACGGCCGCGGCCGACGCACCGCCCTCCGACGTGGCCGTGCAGTACCAGGTGCTCGACGCCACGCGCGATCCGCAGCGGGCCGCCTGGGGAACGGTCAGGATCGCGGTGCAGGACAGGCCGGGCCCCGTCGGCGGGCTCGCGGTCACGGGCTTCGGCGACCGCTCCGTCGACGTGGTCTTCTCGCCGGGGGCCTCCAACAACTCGGCCATCACGGGTTTCACAGCCACGGCCCGATCCGTCTCCGGCAGCAGCGTGAGCACCGCCTGCGCGAGCACCCGCTGCGCCGTGCGCACCCCGGGGAACGGTCCGGGCGAGGCCGTCACGATCAGCGTCACGGCGTCGAACGGCATCGGAGCCTCCGAGCCCACGGCCTACGCCTCGCCGATCTGGTCCGACCTCCTCCCCACCGCGCCCGGCGCGCTGCAGCTCGCCCCGCGCGACGGCGCCCTCGAGGTGCGGTGGTCTCCCGCAGCCGTAGGGGCGGGCGGATCACCGGTGCGGCAGTACGACGTGAGCGCGGGAGGCACCCTCGTCGAGACCGTCGACGCAGCCGGCGCCGGATGCGACGGGGCCGGGTGCTCGAGCATCGTGCGCGGTCTCGCCAACGGCTCGCCGGCCACGGTCACGGTGACCGCCCGCAACGACGCCTTCCCGGCGCTCGCGGTCTGGGCGTCGTCGTCGGCCACGGCGACCCCGTTCGGTGCCCCCGCCGCCTCCTCGGTCACCGCGGTCACCGCGGTCGCCGGTGGCGGGCAGCCTGCGGGCACGGTCACCCTCAGCTGGCCGGAGTTCCCGGGCAACGGCGACGCCGTGGCCGGGTACTTCGTGCAGCGCCTCGCGCCCGGCAGCAGCGCGGTGCCGGGCGGCGCCCAGGCGTGCACCGTCACGTCCCCGGCACCGGGGCGGGTGGTCGCGCCCTCGACCGGCGGCGCCGTCGCCGAGCAGCTCGCCCTCGGGCAGGGCGCGCGCTCGGCGGTCTTCTCCGGGCTCACCGCGGTCGACACGAGCTACTCCTTCGTGGTGTGGGGCTACAACGCCGCCGGCTGCACGCCCTCCGCCGTGGTCTCGGCCGTGACGGTGCCGAGCCCGGGAGTCGTCGACACCAGCCGGATCGACTCCTCGATGGAGCAGGACGATGCGATCGTCGACCTGCAGCTGCGGTCGGTGCCCACCACCTCGCCCGTCACCTCGCCGCGCTACTGGGTGCAGCAGGTCGATGCGGGCGGCGCGCCCGTCGGCTCGGCGCAGCCGTTCACCCTGGGCGGGTTCCCGCGGGCGGTCACGCAGGGGTCGTTCGGCGAGGCCTACCGCTACGCCGTGCGCGTGTGCGACCTCGCGAGCGGCACCGAGGTGTGCACGCCGTACTCCGCGCCGATCACGGCGCCGGCCCCCTCGATCACGTTCCGGTTCGGAACGCCGCCCGTCTACGACGGCACGAGCTGGAGCTGGCTGTCCGATCCGCCGAACGGCTCCCTCGTGCCGGAGTACAGCTGCGGCTCCCGCTCTTCGGCCCCGCCCACGCCCGAATCGGATTCCGGCGTCGTGATCGGCACCACGTGCACCCCGCCCGCCCTCGTGGCGCCGGGCGACGCGTGGCTCCAGCTGAGCCTCGGCGGCTACGAGTTTGTGTACGGTGACTGACGGAGAGGTGCGGTGCAGATGAGCATGACGATGACGACGGAGCAGGCGGCGCGGTTCGCCGACGTCTTCGACAAGCTGACCGCGAACATCGAGCAGACGCTGCACGGCAAGTCGCACGTGGTGCGGCTCGCGCTCACCGCGCTCTTCAGCGAGGGCCACCTCCTGCTGGAGGACGCTCCCGGAACGGGCAAGACCTCGCTCGCCCGCGCCATCGCGAGCAGCGTGCGGGGCACGAGCAGCCGCATCCAGTTCACCCCGGATCTGCTGCCCGGCGACATCACGGGCGTCAGCGTCTACGACCAGCCGAGCGGTGCGTTCTCGTTCCACCCGGGGCCGGTGTTCGCGAACATCGTGCTCGCCGACGAGATCAACCGGGCCAGCCCCAAGACCCAGGCCGCCCTGCTCGAGGTCATGGAGGAGGGCACCGTCACGGTCGACGGCGACTCCCACCCCGTGGGCCGGCCGTTCATGGTGATCGCCACGCAGAACCCCATCGAGCAGGCGGGCACCTACCGCCTGCCCGAGGCCCAGCTCGACCGCTTCCTGCTGAAGACCTCGATCGGCTACCCCGACCACGCCACGACCCTGCGCATCCTCGAGGGCGCCACCGAGCGCGCCCACTCCGGCTCCCGGCCGCCCATCATCACCGCCGACGGCGTGACCCTGCTCGCGGCCGAGGCCCGCACGGTGCACGTCGACGCGGCCATCAACGACTACGTCTCGAGGCTCGTGCAGGCCACACGGGATGCGGAGGAGACGCGACTGGGGGCGAGCGTGCGCGCCGCCCTCGCCCTCATCCGCACCGCCAAGACCTTCGCCGCCTCCGACGGGCGGCACTACGTGGTGCCGGACGACGTGAAGGCGCTCGCCGGACCCGTGCTGGCCCACCGCCTGGTGCTCGATCCGGAGGCGGAGTTCGACGGCGTGAGCGCCCTCGGCGTCATCTCGCAGATCCTGCTCGACGTCCCGCCGCCCGGGGACGTCTCGGCCGCATGAGCGCGCCCCGTCCCGCCGTCGTGGTGACGGCGGGCGGCTGGGCCGTCGCCGGCCTGACCGCGGCGGGACTCGTCGCCGGATCGCTGCTCGGCTGGCTCGAGCTCGTCACCGCGGGGGCGGTGGCGTTGGGGGTGGCGATCGCGTCGGCCCTGTTCCTTGTGGGGCGCACGGCAGGGCGGATCGAGATCGCGGTGCTCGATCGGCACGTCGTCGCGGGCGGCACGGCGGCCGTCGCCGTGCGCGCCATCAACGACTCCGGATCGAGGCGGGGCGCGCGCACCGCCGAACTCGCGGTGAGCTCCCGGGGCGAGCCTCCGCGGCTCGAACCGGTGTCGCTCCCCGCGGTGCCGGCGCGCGCCGCGCGGGAGGTGCAGGTGGAGGTGCCCGCCGTCCGGCGCGGCGTCATCCGTCTGGGGCCCGTGGTCGTCGTGCGACGCGATCCGCTCGGCCTCGCCCGCCGGGAGTCGGTGCGCTCGGGGGCCGAGGAGCTCTTCGTGCACCCGGCCACGGTGCCGCTCGCGGTGCGCAGCACGGGGCTGCTCCGCGACCTGGAGGGCATCCCCACGTCGGATGTCACCGACAGCGACATGTCGTTCCACGCGCTCCGGCCCTACGTGCCGGGGGACGACCGGCGGCACATCCACTGGAAGAGCACGGCCAGGGCGGGAGCCTTCCTGGTGCGGCAGTTCGAGCAGACCAGGCGGAGCCACCTCATCGTGGTGCAGTCCCAGTCGCCGGACGACTACGCCTCCGACGAGGAGTTCGAGCTCGCGGTGAGCGTGGTGGCCTCGATCGGCGTGCGCGCCATCGCCGACGGCGCCACCGTCTCGGTCTTCTCGGGTGCGCTCGGCCGCACGGGCGGCTCCGCCGGTGCCCCAGGTGTGCAGCCGGTGCGGGCGGCGGGCGTCTCCGCTCGGCGAGCCGCTCGCCTCCGCGGGGCCGCATCGCTGCGGCGGAGCGGCCGCCTCCGCACGAGCTCTCCGCGGGATCTCCTCGACGACCTCAGCGGCGTCGAGGAGATGCCCGGCGCCGCACGGCTCACCTCTGTGGCGCGGGCGGTGGGGGAGTCGGCGGCCGATGCCTCTGTCGTGTTCCTCGCGTGCGGCAGCACCGTGACCGCCCGCCAGCTCCGGGCGGCCGCCTCGCACTTCGCGACCGGTGTCGAGGTCGTCGCCGTGGTCGCCGAGCCCGAGGCCGAGCCCGCGCTCGTGCGCATCGACGCCCTGCGCATCACCCGCATCGGCTACCTCGACGACCTCGTGCGCGCCCTCACCCGGGCGGTGGGCGTGTGAGCCGGGCGGACCGCCCCGCGCCGGCGAAGACGCGCATCGGCCGCACGCTGCTCGCGGCCGCGCTGGTCGAGCTGCTCGTGCTCGTGGCCGCCGCGAGCTGGTGGCCGGTCTACGAGTCCGCGGCCTTCGTCATCCTGGCGGCCGTCACGGTCAGCGTCGGCACGCTGATCGGCACGGCCGGCGCGCTCCTGCGCTGGCCGGGACCGGCGGTGCTCGGTGCCACCGTGCTCGCCTGGCTCCTGCTCGGAGTTCCCCTCGCCGTTCCGGCGAAGGCGCTCTGGGGCGTGCTCCCCACCCCCGCCGGTCTCGCCGACCTGGTCGTCACGACGGGCACCGGCTGGCGCCAGCTGCTCACCATCTCCCTGCCCGTCGGCGACTACCAGGCGCTCCTCGTGCCCGTCTTCGCCCTGCTGCTCGCCGCGTCCGTCGCGGGGGTGTCCGTCGCGCTCCGCACGGGGCTGCCCGTGCTCGCGCTGCTGCCGCCGACCGCGGTGCTCGTCGCGGGCATCGCCTTCGGCGGGCAGGAGGCGCTCGCGCCGGTCGTCGTGGGCGGCCTGTTCGCGGTGCTGGCGGTGCTCTGGGCCGGATCCACCCGGGCGGTGCCGCCTGAGCCGGGCACGCCGCCGTCCCGCTCGCGCAGGCGGCGCGGTCCGGGCCTCGTCGGTGCGGCCGGCGTGGTGGCGGCCGGGCTCGCGGGCGCGATCGTGGTCGGGGTGCTGGCACCTGGATCCGCGACGGCGTGGTCGCAGGTCTCTGCCGTCGACCGCGCGACCCTGCGCGAGGCCGTCGAGCAGCCGTTCGACCCGAGCGAGCAGCCGAGCCCGCTCTCGGCCTACCGGTCGTTCGTGGCGGCCCCGGCCGACTCCGCGGTCATGCTCACGGTCGAGGGGGCGCTGCCGGGAGAACGGATCGTGCTCGCGCGCATGGACGACTACGACGGCGTGGTCTACGACGTGGGGTCCGCGGGCGCCGCCGGTGCCCTGTTCTCCCGCGTGCCCGAGCGGCTGGTGGGCGACAGCGGGGGGTCCGGCGGAGCGGCGACCAGGGAGGACGGCACGCCGGCTCGGCGCACGCTCGAGGTCTCGGTGGGTGCGTACACGGGCTTCTGGGTCCCCACCGCGGGCGAACCCGAGGCCGTGCGCTTCCGGGGTGCCGACGCCGCCGTGCTGCAAGACTCCCTCTTCTACAGCTCCGCCCTCACCACCGCCGCCGACCTCGAGCGCCTCGCCGACGGTGACGGGTACCTGCTCGAGGTGACGGGTGCCGTGCTGCCCGCCGATCCGTCGGGGGTCACGCCGGGTGCGCCCGTGCGGGTGCAGCAGGCCGGGGTCCCGGATGCCGTCGCGGCGCGATCGGCCGAGTGGGCGCCGGAGTCGCGGTCACCGGGCGCCCGGCTCGCCGGGGTCGTGGCCGGACTGCGCTCGGGCTACCTGTCGAGCAGCCGGGAGGGCGAGGTCTTCTCGCGCTCGGGGCACGGCGCCGACCGCCTGCAGGAGCTCCTCACGGCCACTCCCATGGTGGGCGACGCGGAGCAGTACGCCGCCGCCGGAGCCCTCCTCGCCGAGGCCGCGGGCTTCCCGGCGCGTGTCGCGCTCGGCTTCGCCGTGCCGGAGGCCGAGGCTGCCCCGGCGGGCGCCGACTCCGCATCGACCGGCACCGATTCCGCCCCGGCCGGCGATGACTCCGCCTCGGCTACGGCCGCCGTCGCGCTCCGCGGGAGCGACGCCACCGCCTGGGTGGAGGTCTACACGGCCGAGGAGGGCTGGCTCGCCCTCGACGTCACGCCCGAACCCCGGCCGGTGCCGGCCGCGGCCACCGACGACAGCAGCACGGCCGTGCGCCCGCCCGACGTCGTTCCCCCGGCTCCCGACGACGTCGACGACGCGATCGACCAGGCGCCGCTCGAGCAGGACGACACCGATCCGCCCCCGGTCGACACCCTCACGCCGCTCCTCGTGCAGATCGCGCTGATCGCGGGCATCTCCCTCGCCGGCCTCGCCGTGCTCCTCGCCCCGTTCCTCACCGTGCTCGCCCTCAAGCGCCGCCGGCGGAGCCGTCGGCGAACGAGGGGAGCACCGCGAGCCCGTGCCGCCGGCAGCTGGGCCGAGCTGCTCGACACCGCTCGCGACGCCGACCTCCCGCTCCCCACGTCGGCCACCCGGCGCGAGGCGGCGGAAGCGCTGGTGGATACGGACGCCGAGACCGTCGCGGCCCCCGTCGGCGAGGGCGGAATGGCCTCCGGCGCCGTCGTCCTCGCCCAGCGCGTCGACGAGGCGCTCTACGGCCCCGCCGACCCCGGCGAGGCCGAGCTCGCGGCTCTCTGGGGCGCCTCCGACACCGAACGCCGACGTCTCCTCGCCCGGGGCGGGCGGCTCGCCCGGCTGCGCGCTCGGCTGTCGACCAGGTCGCTCCGCCCGTATCATGGCAAGCACGACGACAGGCAGGACAAGCAGTGAAGTGCAGAACGTGCGGCACGACTCTGAGCGCCGGAGCCCTGCTCTGCGGAGAGTGCGGAACCTCGGCCATCGCGCCACGGCCCACCCTCGGCGACACGGCCCGCCACGACCGCAAGGCCCTCCTCGACGCCATCGTGCGCGAGCAGCGCCGCACGGCCGCGCTCCAG
>NZ_JAHFUY010000142.1 GCF_023264895.1 Herbiconiux sp.
CGGGGCACCGAGACGCCCGAGGAGCAGGAGCGCCGGCTGACCACCGCGAAGGTCGAACTGGCGGCTCAGGACGAGTTCGATCACCGTGTCGTGAACCGCGATGTGCAGGCCGCGGCGGCGGAGGTCGTAGAATTGATGCAGATTCAGAAGGCGCCCGCTCAGGAGGCCGGCCTTCGCGGCAAGGAGTAAGCACACAATGCCCACCAACAAGCTCGGCATCATCGACCCGCCCATCGACGAACTTCTCTCGAAGGTCGACTCGAAGTACGCCCTGGTGATCTTCGCCTCGAAGCGTGCCCGCCAGATCAACGACTACTACGCCGACCTGCACGAGGGAAGCCTCTTCGACAACGTCGGACCGCTCGTCGACTCCACCATCGACGACAAGCCCCTCTCGGTCGCCATGCACGAGATCAACGAGGACAAGCTCGTCGTCAAGCCCGCCGCACCGATCGAGTAGTCACCGCCCACTCACTCGATACGCGCACACGTGAACATCGTCGTCGGTATCACGGGTGGCATCGCGGCCTACAAGGCCGTGAATGTCATCCGTGGTCTCGTTCTGGCCGGGCACGACGTGCACGTCGTCGCCACCGAGGCCGCGCTCCGCTTCGTCGGCAGGCCCACCCTCGAGGCGATCTCCCGCAACACGGTCAACACTGACCTCTACGAGGCCGTCGCCGAGGTGCGGCACGTGGCCATCGGCCAGGCCGCCGACCTCATCGTCATAGCGCCGGCCACCGCGAACACCATCGCCAAGCTCGCCAACGGCCTCGCCGACGACCTCCTCGGCAACACCGTGCTCGCGAGCACGGCCCCCGTCGTCATCGCGCCCGCGATGCACACGGAGATGTGGCAGAACGCCGCCACCGCCGCCAACGTCGAGACCCTGCGCTCCCGCGGCATCCACCTCGTGGGGCCCGTGACCGGGCAGCTCACGGGGAAGGACGCCGGGGTGGGGCGGATGGCCGAGCCCGACGACATCGTGGCCGAGGCCCTGGCCGTCGCGTCCGGATCGGGGCGCGGTCGCGACCTCGAGGGCCGCAGGGTGCTGGTAACGGCCGGTGGCACGCGCGAACCCCTCGACCCCGTGCGCTTCATCGGCAACCGCTCGAGCGGCCGGCAGGGCGTGGCGCTGGCCGAGGCCGCCCGCGACCGCGGAGCATCCGTGACCCTCATCGCCGCCCACCTCGAGGTGCCGACGCCCACCGGCGTGACGGTCCTCCGCGTGGAGACCACCGCCGAGCTGCTCGCCGCCACCTCGGCCGAGGCACCCGGGCACGACCTGACGATCATGGCCGCCGCTGTGGCGGACTACCGGCCGGTGGGCGTGGCCGACGGCAAGATCAAGAAGGCCGCCACCGGGGAGCGGCTGACGCTCGAGCTCGTGCAGAACCCCGACATCCTCGCCACCATCTCGGCCGAATCCCGCGCCGGCCGCCTCATCGTGGGCTTCGCCGCCGAGACCGCGTCCTCGCCCGAGGAGCTCGTGGAGCTCGGCCGCGCCAAGATCGCCCGCAAGGGCTGCGACTACCTCGTGCTCAACACCGTGGGCTGGACCACGGGTTTCGCCACGGCCGACAACAGCGTCACGGTTCTGGACGCGTCCGGCGATATAGTTCTGGAGGCATCCGGCAGCAAAACGTCGGTGGCTGATGACATCCTCGGAGTGTTCGCCGCCGCCCTAACAGGAGCACCATGACCTCTCTTCGTCTCTTCACCTCCGAGTCCGTCACCGAGGGCCACCCCGACAAGATCTGCGACCAGATCTCGGACAGCATCCTCGACGCGCTGCTGACGGTCGACCCGCACTCGCGGGTGGCGGTCGAGACGCTCGTCACGACCGGGCTCGTGCACGTGGCCGGTGAGGTCACGACCAAGGGCTACGTCGAGATCCCCGCGATCGTGCGCGAGAAGATCACCTCGATCGGCTACACCTCCTCCGACGTCTGGTTCGACGGCCGCTCCTGCGGCGTCTCGGTCTCGATCGGTGGCCAGTCGCCCGACATCGCGCAGGGCGTCGACAACGCGTTCGAGACCCGCGAGGGCGAGTCGACGGATGCGATCGACCGCCAGGGCGCCGGCGACCAGGGCATCATGTTCGGCTACGCCACCACCGAGACCCCGCAGCTCATGCCGCTGCCGATCTGGCTCGCGCACCGGCTCTCGGAGCGCCTCGCCGCCGTGCGCAAGGAGGGCCTGCTCGACTACCTCCGGCCCGACGGCAAGACCCAGGTCACCATCGGCTACGACGGCGTCGTGCCGAAGACGGTTGACACCGTCGTGCTCTCCACGCAGCACTCCCCGCGCATCGGGCTCGACGAGCTGCGGGCCGACGTGGAGCGCGTCGTCATCCGTCCCGTGCTCGAGGCGGCCGAGGAGGGCGGGCTGAAGCTCGACCACTCCGACGTGCGCATCCTGATCAACCCCACGGGCGTGTTCGAGATCGGCGGGCCGCAGGGCGACGCCGGGCTCACCGGCCGCAAGATCATCGTCGACACCTACGGCGGCGCCTCCCGGCACGGCGGCGGCGCGTTCAGCGGCAAGGACCCGTCGAAGGTCGACCGCTCGGCCGCCTACGCCATGCGCTGGGTCGCCAAGAACGTCGTGGCCGCCGGGCTCGCCTCGCGGCTCGAGGTGCAGATCGCCTACGCCATCGGCAAGGCCGCTCCCGTGGGCTTCTACGTGGAGTCCTTCGGCACCGGCGTGGTGTCGGACGACGTGATCACGAGCGCGCTCCGCGAGGTCTTCGACCTGCGCCCCGCGGCCATCATCGAAGATCTCGATCTGCTCCGCCCGATCTACGCCAAGACGGCCACCTACGGCCACTTCGGCCGCGAGCTCCCCGAGTTCACCTGGGAACGCCTCGACCGGGTCGAGGAGATCCGCGCCGCAGCCGGCCTCTAGCCGTGCCGGCCACTCGGGTGGCCCGGGTGATGCTCGAGTCGCCCCTGCCGCAGCTGGATCGACTGTTCGACTACCGCGTGCCCGAGGCCCTGGCGGTGGATGCTGCGCCGGGCGTGCGGGTGAAGGTGCCGCTGCGCTCCGCGGGGCGGAGCGCGCGCGGCTACATCGTGGAGCTCGAGGAGCGGGGCGAGGAGGGTGCAGCCGGGTACGAGGGCGCGCTGAGCGATCTCGACGAGGTCGTGTCGCCCGTGCCGGTGCTGACGCCCGAGGTGTGGGCGCTCGCCCGGAGGCTCGCCGACCGCGCCGCGGGGAGCGCGTGCGACATCGTGCGGCTCGCGGTGCCGCCGCGGTTCGTGCGGGTCGAGAAGCAGTTCGTGGCGCGGCAGGCCGCTGAGGCGGAGAGCGCTGCGGAGGCCGGCACGACCGCCGGGAGCACCGACTCCACCGGGACCACTGACCCCACCGAGACAACTGGCTCGACCGGGAGCACGGCGCCCGCTGACCCCGCCCTGCCGGCGGTCGCGCTCAGCGGCTACTCGGCATCCGATGCCGCCCACCTCGCCGAGCCCGGCGCGCGGGCCGCCATCGCCGCCGTCGCCACGGTGGCCGTGCTCGACGAGCAGACCACGGTGGGCCACTGGGCCCTCACCGTGGCCGAGCTCGCTGCCGCCGTGCACCGCGCGGGGGAGTCGGTGATCGTGGCGCTCCCCGACTACCGCGACCAGGAGGAGCTCGAGGCCGCTCTCGCCCACGTCGGGGTCGACGACGTCGTGCGCCTCGACGCCCGGCAGGCCCGCACCGAGCGCTACGCCCACTTCCTCACCGCTCTCGACGGCCGCCCGCACGTGGTGATCGGCAACCGCTCGAGCATCTACGCCCCGGTCTCGCACCTCGGCCAGATCGTGGTGTGGGACGACGGGGACGCCCTGCAGAGCGAGCCCCTCGCCCCCTACGTGCACGTGCGCGATGCCGCCCTCGTGCGGCAGGAGCAGTCCGGAGCCCGGCTGGCCTTCGTCTCGCACTCGCGGAGCACCGAGGTGCAGCGCCTCGTCGAGCTCGGCTTCCTGCACGCGGTCGCGCCGACACCGCGCTACCTGCCTCGGGTCGTCCCCACGGCCGAGCAGGATGATGCGGATGCGCCGCAGAACGCCGCGCGCATCCCCTCGGCCGCGTGGGCCGTGGCCCGGAAGGCCCTCGAGGAGGGCCCGGTGCTGGTGCAGGTGGCACGCCCCGGCTATGCGCCCGTCCTCGCCTGCACGACCTGCCGGGCGCCCGCGTCGTGCACCGTCTGCGGAGGCCCGCTCAAGGTCGCCGGCGCCCGGGAACGCCCCTCGTGCAGCCTCTGCGGTGCCATCGCGGCGAACTGGTCGTGCTCGCACTGCCACGGGACGACCTTCCGCTTCGCCTCGATCGGAGCCGGCCGCACAGCGGACGAGCTCGGCCGTGCCTTCCCCGGCACACGCGTCATCGTCTCGGACGGCGAGCACCACGTGCTCACGGTCGACGCGAGGCCCGCACTCGTGGTGGCGACGCGCGGGGCCGAGCCCCGGGCATCCGGCGGCTACCGCGCCGTGCTGCTGCTCGACGGACCGCGCATGCTGGCCCGCGAGTCGCTGCGGGTGGCGGAGGACTGCCTGCGCTGGTGGTCGAACGCGATCGCGCTCTCGGCACCGCGCGCCACGAGCGTGCTCGTGGGGGTGGGCGGTGAGCTCGCGCGGAGCCTCGCCACCTGGCAGCAGGAGCAGGTGGCCGCCTCCGAGCTCGCCGACCGGCGGGCGCTGCGGTTCCCGCCCGCCGTGCGGTTGGCCACCATCACGGGCACCACCGATGCTGTGAATGCCACGCTCACCGACCTGAAGGCGCTGCTCACCGAGGCCGAGTGGGCGAAGATGGATACGCTCGGTCCGGTGCCGGCCGACGAGGGGACCGTGCGGGCGATCGTGCGGTTCGACTACTCGATCGGCTCGCCCCTCGCCCGCCACCTGCGGGCACTCGTGGTGAAGAACGCCACCACCCGCCGGTCGAAGGCCGGCCGCGCCGCGGGCTACCGCCCGCCCCCGCCCACGCTCCGCGTGCGGCTCGACGATTCGGAGATCATGGAATGAGACTCGTGTTCGCGGGCACCCCCGCCGTGGCGGTGCCGAGCCTCACCGCCCTGGCCGCCGCCCACGACGTGGCGGCCGTCATCACGCGCGTCGACGCACCCCTCGGCCGGAAGCGCGTGCTCACCCCGTCCCCGGTGGCCGTGGCCGCCGAGGAGCTCGGACTGCCGGTGATCAAGGCGAACAGGCTCGACGACGAGGTCACCGCCGCGGTCGCCGGGCTCGAGGCCGACCTCGGCGTCATCGTGGCCTACGGCGGTCTGGTGCGGGAGCCCCTGCTCTCGACCCCTCGCCTGGGCTGGATCAACCTGCACTTCTCGCTGCTGCCGCGCTGGCGGGGAGCCGCTCCCGTGCAGTGGTCGATCATCGAGGGCGACACCGAGTCGGGCGCCACCGTCTTCCAGCTCGTGCCGGGCCTTGACGCCGGTGCCGTCTGGAGCACGACCCGCACGCCGATCGGGGGCAACGAGACGGCGGGCAACCTGCTCGGCCGGCTCGCGGAGTCCGGTGCCGCCCAGCTCGTGCAGACCGTCGCCGGCATCGGCGACGGCTCGCTCACGGCTACCGACCAGGTGGGCACCGTCGAGACCGGCGAGGTCACCCTCGCTCCGAAGCTCTCGCTCGAGGATGCGCACCTCGACTTCTCCGCCCCGCTCGACGAGGTCTACCGCCGGCTCCGCGGGGTCACCCCCGAGCCGGGTGCGTTCGCCGAGTTCGACGGCGTGCGGGTGAAGGTGCTCGACGCGGCACCCGCCCGCGACGAGCGGCGACCCGACCCTGGCGAGGTCGTCGCCTCCGGCCGGCGCGTCATCGTGGGCACGGCGACCGACCCGCTCGAACTGCTGCACGTGCACCCCGCCGGGAAGAAGCCGATGCCCGCCGCCGACTGGTGGCGCGGATCGGGAGTCGAGAGGATGACCGCACGATGAGCCCCAGCAGCCGAGACCCCCACGAGAACCCCCGCCGTGGCTCCGGTGGCGGAGGCGCACCAGGCTCCTCCGGCCGACGGGCCGCCTCCGGCGACGGCAAGCGCCGCGGCCCCGACCGGCGGAAGCCCGCCACGCCCTCCGACCGCCCGGGCTCGGTGCAGCCCGCCCGGCGGATCGCCCTCGAGGTCATCCGCGCCGTGCGCGAGGACGACGCCTACGCGAACCTCCTGCTGCCCTCCAAGATCGCCGCGGCCGGTCTCGACTCCGCCGACGCGGGCCTCGCCACCGAGCTCACCTACGGCACCCTCCGGCTTCGCGGCTACTACGACCGCGTGATCGAGCTCGCCTCCGGCCGGCCCGTCGCCGAGATCGACGGCGCCGTGCTCGACGTGCTCGAGCTCGGCTGCCACCAGCTGCTCTCGATGCGGGTCGCCACCCATGCCGCCGTGAACGAGTCGGTCGAGCTCGCCCGTCAGGTGGCCTCCCGCTCGGCCACCGGCTTCGTCAACGGCGTGCTCCGCGGCATCACCCGGACACCGGCCTCCGAGTGGCTCGAGAAGGTCATGGCCGCGGCGACCGACGACGACGACCGGCTCGCCGCGGCCGCCTCCCACCCGGCCTGGGTCATCCGCGCCTTCCGCCGGGCCCTCGTGGCCGACGGCGTGCCCGCCGACGACGTGCCCTTCCAGCTCGACGAGCTGCTCGAGGCCGACAACACCGCCGCGGCGCTCAGCCTCGCCGCGCTTCCCGGCCTCGTCGACCGCGACGACGTGGGCGCCGGCACCGAGCCCTCGACGCTCTCGCCCGTGGGCCTCCGCGCGCAGAGCGGCGACCCCACCGGCATCCCGCCAGTGCACGAGGGCACTGCGCGGGTGCAGGACGAGGGCTCGCA
>NZ_JAHFUY010000058.1 GCF_023264895.1 Herbiconiux sp.
GTCCGGCGATCACCGGGCCGCGGGTGCGGCGGATCCGCCCGCGGGCGACCCGCGCGACGGCCGCGACCGCCAGCAGCCACGTGCTACCGGCCACCGCCGCGCACGCGCCGACGAGGGCGCCGTCGAGGGCCGTCGAGGATCCGGAGGCGCTCCGCGAGCGGATCACGGCCGCCACCGCGCCCGCCGCGATCACCCCCGACAGGTCGAGGCACAGCACGATCCGGAGCCCCCGCACGCGGCGTGAGCCGACCCGCCCAGGTCGGTCCTCAGGACCTCCGTCGCGCTGCATCCGGCCCGTCACACGGGGTCGTTGTGCCGATCGTGGGGCGTCGACTTGAAGCGGCCGGGCATGTCCGGGTACTCCGACGACGCCGTCTCGCGGCCGGGGGCCGGCTGCGGGTTCACGTCGTCGAGGGTCAGGAGGCCGTCGGGATCCTTGGGGTCGTGGTGGCCGTTCAGTCGCTCGCCGAGCCGGGCCTTGTCGTCGTCATCTGGCATGCTTCCAGCTTGCCCCGTCGGCGGCTCCGCGGCAGCGGCCACGACGGTCGAGATCGTGACCGGATGACGGATGACCTGGAAGTGCCCGCCCACCGGGAGCTCGAGATTGGTGGCCCCCGGCAGCACGCTCGACTCGGGGATGATGGGGTCGAACCGCCCGTAGATCGAGGTGATGCGGTGGTTCACCACGTTCTCGGCGGCGAGCAGCGACGTGGTGGGGTCCTTCGCCCGGAACGCGCGGAGCGTGCGGTTCGGGGCCCAGTTCGCGTAGCGGCTGCCGCCGAAGGGCGTGGCGATCGCCACCATGCGCGCGATCCGCTGCTCCGGATCGAGCCGCACCATCGCGTACTTGCCGATCAGGCCGCCCTTGCTGTGCGCCACGACGAGCACGTCGCGGAGGTCGTGCTCGGCGAGGTAGCGGGCCAGCAGCTCCGCACTGTCGACCACCGGCCGGCGGTTGTGCCGGAGCTCCGTGAGCACGTGCATCGGATGCCCGTGGGCATGCAGCGCCTCGATCACCGGCTGCAGGAAGTACCAGGCCTCGTACACCCCCGGCACCGCCACGCACGGCCGCAGGTGGCCGGAGTGGTAGCGGTGCGGGTCGCCGCCCGTCGTCATGCCGCGCACCTGCAGGTCGACGGCGGCGACGTAGTCCTCGGCCCACCAGCGGGCGCGGGTGCCGAGCGGCTCGGTCACGGCGTGCCGCCCGGCTGCGCGCACCGTCCGATCCGTCGCCCCCGCCCGTGCATGGGGTCGAACCTACGCCGACTTCACTCCCGAGCGGAGGCGGTTGTGGCGGGGGATGCGGTGGGGGATGCGGCGGCGGATGCGGCGACGGCGGATGCGGTGGCGGATGCGGCGACGGCGGCGTAGGCCCGCTCGGGCCCGGGCACGCGCTCGAGCCCCGCGGCGATGGCACTGAGCTGCGCCCGGCCGGGGTAGGCGGGGGAGAGCAGCCGGGCGAGTGCCTCTGCGAGCTCATCGGCGGTGGCCGCGTTGGGGTCGAGGGCCAGGCCGAGCCCGGCCCGCTCGAGCGCGGCAGCGCCGGCGAACTGGTCGGTCGAGAAGGGGAGCACGAGCAGCGGCACCCCCGAGTCGACCGCCTCCGTGACGCTGTTGTTGCCGCCGTGGGTCACGGCGGCAGTCGCGTGCTTCAGCAGTGTCACCTGCGGGAGGTGCTCGCGCACGAGCCAGCCGGCCGGGAGGGGGCCGAGCCGCGCGGGGTCGCCCGATCCGGTGGCCACGGCCGCCCGCACCTCGAGCCGCCGGAGCGCCTCGGCCACCCGCGCGAGCACGTCGTCGCGCACCGAGAGGAAGCTGCCGAAGCTCACGTAGACGAACGGGCCAGCGGATTCAGCGATCCACGCCTCGACCTCGGCGTCGCCCGAGTCGTCGCGCCGCGTGGAGCCGAGGTGCGTGTGCGGCGGCAGCAGCGGTGCGCGGTCCGGGTCGGCGAGCTCGGCCGGGTAGTTGAACAGCAGCAGGTCACCGGTCTCGGAGAACGCCGACGCGGAGGGCGGGAGCTCGGGAGCGAGCTCCGCGAGGGCCGCGTTCCACTCGGCGGTGAAGCTCTCGCTCACCCGTCGGCAGAGCGCCTCGAGGCCGGCGAGGGCCTCCGGATCCGGATCGAACGCGGCCGGCCAGGCTGCGGGGCAGCCGTACAGCTCGTCGCCGACGGGCAGCGCGCTCGGGTGGCCGAGCACCACGTCGGCGTAGCGGATGCCGGCGGCCTTCAACCCCAGGCGAGCGCTGAAGGCGAGGTGGTCGACGATCACGGTGTCCGGCTGCACGGTCTCGACCACCGCGATCGTCGCGGCCGCCTTCTCGATCGGCCGCCACATGAGATCGGTGAGGCGCTCGCCGGCCTGGTAGTGCAGGGTCGGCACGAGACCGAGCCGGGTGGCGTCGAAGAAGCCGCGCAGCGAGTCGTCCTCCTCCTCGGGCTGCTCCTCGGCCCGGATGACGCCCGGGTTCGACCCGCGGCCGAGCTCGAGCGGCACGCGCTCGAAGCCGAAGCGGCGCACGATGTCGTCGGTGGCCGGCCCCGTGGCCACCACCACGCGCTCGCCGCGGCGCTGCCAGGCGGTGGCGATCGCGGCGAGAGGGAGCAGGTGCGAGGCGTAGTCGGGGCTGATGACGAGCAGGGTCACGCGGCGCTCACCGGCCAGAGTGCGGCGGCGTCGACGCTCTCGCGGCGCACCTCGCCGTAGACGCCGCGGAGGGCGGCGGCCATGGCCTGGATGGTGAAGTCGCGCTCGACGACCGCGCGCGAACGGGCCGCCCGGGTGACCCCCGCCGCGGTGAAGGCGCGAAGGGTGGGTGCCGTCCCGGATCCGCTGGCGGAAGCGCCCTCGGAGACCGGCTCGACCTCGGCGTCGGCCGCGTCGAGCGCGCGGTCGATCGTCTCGGTCAGCGCCGACGGATCCCAGGTGCGGGTGAGGAACCCCGTCACGCCGTCCTCCACGTAGGTCGCGGGCCCGCCGCCGTCCGGAGCCACCACGAGGAGCCCCGTGGCCATGGCCTCGAGCAGCGCGATGCCGAACTCCTCCTTCACGCTGCCGCAGACGTAGACGCCGCTGCCGGCGTTGGCGCCCGGCAGTCCGGTGCGAGCGGCCGCGACCCACCGGGCGACGGTGTCGTTGGGCCGGTGGCCCGGCATCAGCAGACCGTGGGCCGCCCGGTCGGCGGCGGGCACGATGCGGTCGATGGCGTCGATCTGCTCGCGCTCGTCGGCGGAGGGGTGCTCGAGGTCGCCGCCGACGAGCAGCAGATTGGCGCGATCAGCGGCGGCACCGCGCTGCCACGCGGCCACGATGGCGGCCATGCCCTTCACCCGGTGGAAGCGGCCGACGCTCACGAGCAGCGGCAGGCCCCGGCGCTCGGCCGGGATCGTGCCGACGAGGTCGCGCAGCTCGGCGAGCTCGGGCCCGAGGCCGATCTCGAGCCCGTCGCTTAGCCCGTCGCTGGGCCCGTCGCTGTGCCCATCGCCGGCGGTCGCCTCGGCCACGGCCCGGTCCACGACCTGCAGGTCGATCCCCTCCGGCACCACGGAGTGCCGCTCCGGGTGCGCGTCGATGTCGATGCCGAGCAGCTCCCGCATGTCGCGCCGCAGCTCGGGGCGGGGGAAGAGCACGGTGCGGTTCGCGTTCGAGGCGAGCCGCTGCACGAGCCGGGCGCGGAACCAGTAGTGCTCCACCTCGTCGACGGCGCCGAAGTTCTCGCGGGTGAGCGAGCCGGCCGCGTCCATCGACTGGATGACGGCGTGCGGATCCGGAGCGACCGTGAACACCACCGGCAGGTCGAGCTCGCGCGCCACGTCGGAGGCGGCGAGGCTGCCCACCTCGGCCATGCGCAGGTGCAGCAGGTCGACCCCGCCGGCGGCGCGCAGCATGCGGCGGATGCCCCGGCGGGCGGCCACGCGCTGCGGCCAGGCGGTCGCCGAGCTGGCGGTCGGCGTGAGCAGGGGGATGCGGCCGTAGTGGTGACCGCTCGTGGTGCCGGCGATCTCGGCGACGCTCGTGATGGCATCCGGCACCGAGCCGCGCGAGAGCGTGATGACACGGCCGATGCCGACGGAAGCCTGCTCCTCGCCGGAGACGTCGCTCGGCCCGCCCTCGACCAGGGCGTCGCCGAGGCGCACGAGGAGGGTCGCGACGCCGCCGTTGTCTCCGCTGCCCGCGGCGCTCAGGTGAGCGTCGATGTCGGCGTGCAGGAACAGCTGGGCCACGGAGAGCGGCCCGTCGGTGCGGGTGGTGCGGATGGCACCGCCGGAGAGGTCGATGAGGGCGAGCCGCGCCACGTCGGAGAGGTGCTCCTCGCCGCGGGCGAGCCGGTCGAGCAGCTCGGCGACCCTCTCGTCGCCCCGGCGCTGGCCGAGGGCGGCCACGGCGGCCGTGCGCACGAGCACGTCCTCCGCGGTGTCGGCGGCGGCGGCGAGGAGGCGCCGAGTGGGTCCGGATCCGCGGATCAGACCGAGGGTCTCGATCAGTCGGTACCGGGCGGCGGGCTCGTGCACGCCGAGCAGGGCGCCCTCGAGTCCGACGGCGATGTGCTCCGGTGCCGTGACCGACCACTGCTCGAGGGACCGCTGGGCGATCATGCCGCCGAAGCCACCGCCCACCACCATGCCGATGAGGCGCCCCACCGCGTCGACGTGCGGGATGCGTGCGCCGAGCACCCAGGCGGCGTGCTCCCGCAGGAACCCCTGCTCCTCGGAGAGGAGGCCGGTGAGCACCCGATCCGCGTCGTCGTCGACAACCTGCCCGAGGGCGTGCACTCCGGCGATGGCGACCACCTGGTCGTCGCCGTGCACGGCTCCGGCCAGCAGCCGCAGTGTGCGCAGCCCGGGCTCGCGGTTGGCCTCGAACGCGAGGTCGTCGGCCCGGCGCATCGCCTCGACGATCCTGTCGGAGTCGCGGACGGCGTCGAGAGAGGTGAGGATGCCCATGACGACAACCCTAGGCTACCTAGCCGCTAGACAACCTAGAGAAATTGAAACTCGTCCGAATCGTCATACGACGTAACCGGATTACCCCCGGGGTCGCCCCGGGTGCTCGGATTGAGACCATGATCGAGCTGCGGAACCTCCGCAAGACCTATGGGCACGGCCCCGCCGCCGTCCGCGCGCTGGACGACGTGAGCATCTCGGTGCCCGCCGGCGAGATCTTCGGGGTGGTCGGGCGAAGCGGTGCGGGCAAGAGCACGCTCCTCCGCACGGTCAACGTGCTCGAGCGGCCCGACAGCGGCACCGTCACGCTCGACGGCACACAGATGACGGGCCTCGAGGGCGGTGCGCTCCGGCAGGCCAGGCGCTCGGTGGGCATGGTCTTCCAGCACTTCAACCTGCTCGCCAACCGCTCCATCCAGCAGAACGTCGAGTTCGCGCTCGAGGCCGCCAGGGTGCCGCGCGGCAAGCGCGCCTCGCAGGCGGCCGAGATGCTCGACCTGGTCGGCCTCAAGGATCGCGGCGGTGCGTACCCCGCCCAGCTCTCGGGCGGCCAGAAGCAGCGCGTCGGCATCGCCCGGGCGCTCGCCGCGAAGCCCCGCGTGCTGCTCTCGGACGAGGCCACGAGCGCCCTCGACCCCGAGACCACCGAGTCGATCCTCGACCTCATCCGCTCGATCAATCGCGAGCTGAAGCTCACCGTGCTGCTCATCACCCACGAGATGGACGTCGTGAAGCGCATCTGCGACTCCGCCGCCCTGATGGAGAACGGTGCGATCGTGGAGCAGGGCGAGCTCGTCGAGGTCATCCGCACCCCCGGCTCCAAGCTCGCCGCCCAGCTCTTCCCGCTGGCCGCACCGGCCGACGACGAAGGGCCCACCGTCATCGACATCACCTTCGCCGGCGGCACCGCCGACCGGCCCGTGATCGCCCGGCTGGCCCGCGAGCACGAGCTCGACGTGAGCATCCTCGGCGCCACCGTCGAGCGGATCGCCGGCACTCAGGCCGGCCGCACCCGGCTCGCCCTCCCGGTGGCCGGCGAGGCCGCCGCCGCCGTGGTCGCCGACCTCCGGCGCCAGGGCCTGATCGTGGAGTACCTGAAGGGAGGAGCCGCGTGATCGACTACGACTCCCCGGACTTCTGGACCGACCTGTTCGAGGTGCTCCTCAAGGGCACGCTCGAGACCCTCTACATGACGGGGATCGCGACCCTCATCACCATCCTCGTGGGCCTGCCGCTCGGCATCCTCCTCGTCGGCACGGAGAAGGGCGCGTTCCTCGAGCGCAGCTTCGGGCCCGTGTGGGTGGCGCGCACCATCAACCGGGTCGTCGGATTCATTGTGAACGTCGGGCGCTCGGTGCCGTTCATCATCCTGATGATCGCGCTCATCCCGCTCACCCGGCTGATCGTCGGCACGTTCGTGGGCACCACGGCCGCGATCGTGCCGCTCACCATCATCGCCATCCCGTTCTTCGCCCGGATGGTGGAGATCGCGGTCAACGACGTCGCGCCCGGCCTCTACGAGACGGCCGACTCGCTCGGCGCCACCAAGTGGCTGCTGATCAGGCGGGTGCTCCTCACGGAAGGGCTGCCCGCGATCCTCCTCGGCGTCTCGACCACGATCACCTCCATCATCAACTTCTCGGCGATGGTGGGCGTGGTCGGCGGTGGCGGGCTCGGCAACGTGGCCGTCACCTACGGGTTCCAGCGCTACAGCTGGATCCACATCGTCTTCGTCGTCGTCATCCTGTTCGCGATCGTGCAGATCGTGCAGATCGTCCTGACCCGCATCGCCACCCGCGTCTCTCACCGGAGCAGCACAGCAGTGCTCCCGAAAGACGCCGAACTCACCATCAACCCCGCACAAGGAGTCGCCACATGACCGCTCGCAACCGCTTCGTCCGCCCCGCCGCCCTGCTCGGCGCGGCCGCCCTCACCATCTCGCTCGCCGCGTGCTCGTCGTCGTCGGATGCCACGTCGGAATCCGGATCGGGCGCCGGCTCGACGGAGGACCTCGGCACCATCAAGGTCGGCGCGCTCGCCGTGCCCGCCGGCGACCTGCTCGAGTGGGTCGACGAGAACCTGGCCGAGGAGGCCGGGCTCGACATCGAATGGGTCGAGTTCACCGACTACAACACCCCGAACCCGGCGCTCACCGACGGGTCGACGGATGCGAACCTGTTCCAGAACTCCACCTTCATGGAGACCTACAACACCCAGTCGGGCGGCGACCTCGTGAGCGTGGGCGAGATCTACCTGCCCGCCGCCGGCTTCTACTCCGACACGATCGACTCGATCGACGAGCTGAAGGACGGCGCGACCATCGCCATCCCCAACGACCCGACCAACGAGGGCCGCGCGCTCAAGCTGCTCGCCTCCGAGGGCTTGATCGAGGTCGAGGACGACGTGACCAACCTCGACGGCATCACGGCGAACCCGAAGGACTTCGAGTTCTCGGAGATCGAGAACGCGAGCCTCGCCCTCGCGGTGCCGGATGTCGACGCCGCCTTCGTGACGGCCTCGTTCGCCCTGCCCGCCGGCCTCACGACCGACCAGGCCGTCATCATCGAGTCGACCGACTCGACCTACTACAACATCCTCGCCACCACCCCGGAGCTCGAGAGCGACCCCCGCATCGAGAAGCTCGTCGAGCTCCTCACCGACCAGCGCACGAAGGACTTCATCGACGAGACCTGGAAGGGCCTCATCGTCCCCGTCGCCTAGAGCGCGTCGCCTCGGCACTACTTCAGGGGGTCGTTGCCCCAGTTCATGAGGGAGTGCCGCCACGGCGTGTCCGCCACGTCGCCCTTCGGTCGCTGGGCGGAGTGGCGGGCCACGTAGCCGACGACCTTCCGCATGTGCGCGTAGTCGTCGTCGGAGTAGTCGGCCTGCTTCTTCTCCAGGATGCGCACGATGTGGCGGCCGCTCTCGTGGCCCGTCGACTCGCCGCCGCCGTCGGACTTCTGGCCCACGGCCTTCGACTCGTCGGTCTCGAGCCACGTCTTCAGCTCGGACGCCGTCATGTTCACGGCGTCTCCGAACTCGTCGCGCGTCTGCTTCCTGTCGTCGTCGGTGTCGCTCATGCCGCCGAGCCTAGGCCGACCCCGTGCACGTGGCACGTGGTCGGCCTTCAGGCGCGGAGGGATCGGCCGGAGCGGCCCGGCGCCGTCAGGAGCGGCTGAGGCGGGTGCGGCGGATCGCCACTGCGCCGGCGAGCCCGAGCAGGAGCGCGAGGAGTGCCGCCGCACCGGCCGCACCGGCGTCGGAGCCGGTGGCCGCGAGCGAACCCGATCCGGTCGTCGCGCCGCCCGCCCCTGCACCGGAGGTGGGTGCGGGGGAGGGGGCGACCGGCTCGGGCACTGGCCCGGCGGCGGCCGCGACCCGCACGGTGAACGTCGCCGAGAGCGAGCCGTCGGCGTTCCCGACGGTCACCTCCGAGACGCCCGCGGTGGTCGGGGTGCCGCTCAGCACTCCCGTGAGGGCGTTGAGCTGCAGTCCCTCGGGCAGCGGCTCGGAGCCGGCGGCGAGCCCCACGAACGGATCCGTGCCGGTCGCGGCCAGCAGGGTCGCGGAGTACGGCGCGCCCACGGTGCCCGCAGGGGCTGCCGCGTTCGAGAACGCGATCGGCGCGTCGGCCACGGTGAGCTCGAACGAGGCCGGCGCATCCACGACGGCCGCGGCGTTCTGCACCGTGAAGCTCCAGGTGCCCGCGTCGACGGCGGCACCGGAGAGGAGCCCCGTGGCCGGGTCGAGCACGATGCCGTCGGGCAGGGCGCCCTCGATGACCTCGAGCGCGAGGTCGGGGTGCTCGCCCTGCACGAGGGGCAGCGACACCTCGGCCCCGGGAGTGGCCGTCAGCGCCGGAGCCGCGTAGACGACCTCGGCTGCGTGCACGGTCAGGGCGAAGCTCTGCGACTGCGCCGCACGGCCGGCAGCGGGCTGGTCGAGGATCGTGAAGGCGTAGACGCCCGGCTCGGTCGGAGTGCCCGAGAGCACGCCGTCGGCGGAGAGGGAGAGCCCGGCCGGGAGCGGCGTGACGGGGGAGACCGACAGCGCCATGTCGGTGCCCGGCTCCGTCACGAGGTCGGCGCTGTACTCCACGTCGGCCGTCGCCTCGGCGCCGTCACCGGCGAAGGTCGTGGGGAACACGAGGGGGTCGCCGAGGGCGGGCTTGGCGAGCACGACGTCGTTCGTGCTCTGCGTGGGCAGCGAGTCCTGGCGGAGTGCCGATCCGACCTCCGTCAGCTGCGCCACGAGGTAGACGGGCGCCTGGCTGGAGCCGCGCGTCGAGGGCATGATCGTGAGGCTCGATCCGGTCGCACCCGGGATGGGTGTGCCGATCTTCGTGGTGTCGGGGGTGACCTGCCACTGGTAGGCGAACTTGACCGGGTCGATCGCGCCCGTCGGGGAGTTCCAGATGCCGGGGCAGATGTAGACCGTGCTGCCGATGGCGCCGGTGGGCTGGGCGATCGTGGGGCTGTCGCAGGAGGCGAGGTCGCTCGTGAGCTTCGGGGAGTTCTCGACGGCGTTGGTGGCCGCGGGGCCCACGAAGCAGCTCTTCTTGTCGTGCGAGGTGATGAACGTCTTCGTGGTGAAGGGCAGCGTCGACGTCTTCACCGCGAAGTCGGCGGCGCTCGGCAGGGTCCACCACACGTTGCCGACGTTGTTGGCGAACTTCCACGCGCCGCGCAGGCTGTAGAGCGGGCTCGACCACTGCGAGGTGTACCAGTCGCCGGCCTGCAGCGTGGTCGTGTCCGACTGCTCGAACGTGTTGGTGGTCGTCTTGGTCGAGATGGTGGTGCCGCTGATCGAGAGCCCCTCCTGGATCTTCGCCTTCACGATGCCCGGCACGTTCTTCATGAGCTCGCTGTTGAACGACGCGCTCATGCTGTCGGTCGTCGAGGAGGTGTCGACGAGCGTGGTCGAGGTCTTGACGGTGATGGCGAGCGGGCCGGCGGTGAGGTTGTGCACCTGCGACCCGAGGGCCCCGCTGCCCACGCCGCAGCCGGTGGGCTTCACCGCGACCGTGCCGGAGCGGAACACCGGGTTGTCCGGGGAGGGCCGGTGCCAGTCGGTCTCGCCGGGGCTCTGGATGCGGCAGGTCTCGTCGTCCTTCACGCACTGGCCGGCGGCGTAGCGGATGGCGAGGTTCAGGATGTTGCGCCACTCCACCGGGGCCCCGAACGCGTTGATCCGCTCGTTGTGCACCCGGTACTCCTGGGGCGTGTCGCCCGACGAGCAGGGCACGAGCCGCGGGTAGAGCTCGGCGTGGTCCGGGCCGAAGAAGGGGTCGGTGAGGCCGGAGGGGCTGTAGATGCACTGCTCGAAGCGCGTGCTGGCGATGTAGAAGTACTGCCGGCCGGCCTCGGTGACGTTCGCCGTGGGCTCGCGGTTCTGCGGGATGAAGTGGAACGTCTGGTTCTCGTCGTTCACGTTGCAGCCGTTGAGGGTCACGGCGAACTCGTAGTTGAAGCCCCGGCCCACGGTGAGGCAGCGGCCGTCCTGGGTGATCAGCTTGGCCTTGCCCGAGGTGTCGGCCTGGATCGTGTACGCGTAGCGCGGGTTCTCGGCGCGCGGCGGGAAGGCCTCGAACTGCACGGCCTGGCCGATCGAGGGGGCGCCGAGCTCGGCGTCGACGGCCGCGGGGTCGATCGGTTCGGCCTCGGCGGGGGTGGCTGCGGCACCGGAGGCGAGCAGGTCTGCGGGCGCGGGCTAAGCTGCAGCCGACTCCGCCTGGGCCGCCTGGGCGGGCGCGGCGGTGAAGCCGATCGGCACGAGCACCGCCGAGGCGAGCCCGAGCCCGATCAGGATGCGGGCGAGCCGGGCGGGCCGGGAGGTCTTCAGAGCGACGTGCACGGTGGGTTCCGTTCGGATCGGGTGGGAGGCGGCCGGCCGGGTCATCGGGTGACCGAGCGGCGGCGGCGGATGATGAGGGCCGAGAGTCCGGCCGCGAGGGCCAGGGCTCCGGCGATCCCGGGTGCGATCAGCGACGCGGCGTCGGTTCCCGTGGCGGCGAGTGCGCCACCGGATCCGGCCGGCGAGGAGCCGGAACCGGACTGGCCGGGCCCGGCCGGGTCGGGAGTGCCGGCGTCCGGGCCGGGTGCCGCGGCGGCACCCACCACGAACTCGACGGTGCGCTCGGCGGGCTCGGGCGACGTGGTGTCGATCAGCGTCACGGTGTGCCGGCCCACGGTGGTCGGCGTGCCGGAGATCTCACCGGTGGCGCTGTTCAGCTCGAGCCCCTCGGGAAGGTTCCCGGTGCCCTCGAGCGCCAGCGCGGTGTGGCTGCCCGCGCTCGCCAGCACGGAGAACGTGTAGGGGCTGCCCACCCGCGCGGCGGCGGGGTCGGCATCGGAGAAGACCGCAGCGCTCGGGGAGACCTCGAGCACGAAGCCGGTGGGGCGCCCGACGTTGGCGTCGCCGTTGTCGAGCACGAACTCGAAGCGTCCTGCCTCGCCTGGGGTGCCCGAGAGCACGCCGGTGGAGGGGTCGATCTGCAGGCCGTACGGGAGGCCTCCCTCGACCTCGAGCGCCAGGTCGTCGGGGGCCGTGGTGACCAGAGCGGTGTCGAGGGCGGTTCCCACGGTGCCCGTGAGCGAGGTGACCTCGGTGAACTCGGTGGCCGGCGCCTCGATCGCGAGTCGCACGGTGCTCGTCTCCGGCGTCGCTGCGGAGCCGTCGAGGAGCTGGAGGTCGTGGATGCCGTTGTCGGCGGGGGTGCCCGAGAGCACACCGGTCGAGGAGAGCGTCAGGCCCTCCGGGAGCAGGCTGCCGGGGGCGACGACGACGTCGACGCCTGCGGCCGGATCGGCCACGACGTTCGCGGAGTAGGCCTCGCCGGCCACACCGGTCGGGAGCACCGAGGTGAAGGAGGTCCGGGTCACCGGGGCCTCCGGTGCGCCGGACGGCGGGGTGACGGTCGACGCCAGCAGCACCGGGTTCGCCGCGACGGCGGGGGCGGAGTCGTATCGCATCGTGCTGCCGACCTCCGAGATGCGCACGCCCAGGTAGGTCGGGGTCGTCCCCGGAGCCGTCGACTGCCGGATGGTGAAGATCTGACCGGCCCCGACCGATCCGGCGACCGGGTGGATGCCGTCGCTGCCACCCTGCGTGAGGTACCACTCGTAGCTGTAGACCGCGGGAGCGGTCGTGCCGCCGAGGTCCCAGGTGCCGGGGCACACCGAGAGCACCTCGTTCACGGCGCCGGTGGGCACCGACGGAGTCGTCGCGCAGGTCGAGGGGTTGTTGGTGATGACGGGTGCGGCCGTGCTGCGGGCGGCGGAGGAGGCCGTGCAGTCCTTGGGCGTCTTCGATCCGACCGGCGTGTAGGTGGTGGGGTCTGCTCCGTCGAGGATGACGGGGAGGCTCGTGCGGGCGGGAACCGACCAGGCGAGGGATCCTGCCACCCTCGGGTGCCCGATGTCCATCTGCCAGGCGCCCGAGAAGGTGTAGTCACGCTGCGAGTACTGGCCCATGAGGGCCTCGCCGGCGGGGATCACGGCAGAGATGGAGCGGGTGACGCTCTTGGTCTCGCCGATGGTCTGGGCGATCTGCTCGCCGATGGAGAAGCTCGCGCTCAGCTCCGCGCCCCAGATATCCTTCACCCCGGTCTCGGCGACGGCCTTGGTGCTCTCGTTCAGGGCGAGCGAGACCGAGACGCTCTTCGCGACCGAGACGGTGCCCGAGACGGTGGTGGGGTCGCTCGAGGAGCCCTTGTTGATGACCGCGCCGCTGTCGCCGCTGCCGCAGCCCTGCGAGACGGTGCTCACCGTGCCGAGGAGCGAGACGTCGGGGTCGGCCGACTCGAACCACTGGCCGGCGAAGGGGCCGGAGTCGGGGGAGACCTGGCAGGCTCCCGGTCGGTCGAGGCAGCGGTTGGTGGAGTGCACGGTGGCGAGGGCGAGCAGCTGCGACCAGCGGTAGGCGCGGCCGTCCTCCCGGATCTCGTTGCGGAACACCCACTCCTGGCCGGGGTCGCCCTCGGCGCAGCGCCACATGTGGGCCTGCTGGCTGAAGTCGTCCGAGCCGAACTCCAGGCCGTTGCTGCCGGACCAGATGCAGTCGTCGGTCGCGGAGCTCACGATGTAGAAGTACTGGTCGCCCTTGCCCGTGTCGGGGGTCGACCGGGGGTTGTGGTTCTGCGGGATGAAGTAGAACTGCTGATCAGCGTCGTTCGCCCGGCAGGTCGTGCGGTCGACCGGCTGGTGCTCCTGGCGCGGGCCGCTGTGCGGGCCGCTCGTGAGGCAGGAGCCGCGGCCGTTCTGGATCATCGCGAGACCGGTGTTCCAGTCCGGGACGATGCGGTAGTACTCCTGCGGAACGCGGTCGCCGTGCTCGAAGAGGATGCCCTCGAACGGCTCGATCGCGCCAGTGCTGACCTCGGGGGCGGCGGCTGCGGCTGCTTCGGGGGCGGTAGCTGCGGCGGGAGCCTCGGTCAGAGGAGCGGCGGCGGCGGAGAGCGGGGTGACGGAGATCGCGCACGCGGCGGCGACGATGACGATGCAGGCGCGCAGGAGCGCGGCGCGGACTGGGCGCACGGGAAGGGCCTTTCGAGGGGGAAGCGACCCGGGGAGCACCGAGCTCTCCCACTCTAGGAACGGGGTTCCCCGTGCGTAACTCCCAGAAAGGGTGCGCCCCGTTCAGGGGGCCCACCCCGTTCGGGGGTCACCGCGCTCGTCAGATCAGGATGCGGTCCGGGCCGGGGGTGCCCGGTTCCTCCGGCCTCTCGGGGTCGTCGCGGTGCTCGGGCTTCGCGGGGTCGTCGCGGTGCTCGGGCTTCGCGGGGTCGTCGCGGTGCTCCGGAGTCGCGACGTCCGGCCGGTCGTCTGCGCCGAGGCCCCGGTAGTAGTCGCGGAGCTCCTGCTCCTGCTCCGGTGTGAGTCCGCCATCCGGGTCGGGATGCGGGGCATTCTTCACGTCGTCCTTGTCGAGCTCGACGAACACGTCGTCGTGCTCCCAGGTCGCCTCCTCGAGCGGCACGTAGAGGCTCGTGCGCCCGAACAGGCCGCCGTTCACCACCGCCCAGGTGGGGTGGCCGTCGGCGGCATCGACCAGCACCTGGTCGACGCGGCCGATGCGGGTGCGGTCACGGCCGTGCACGGTCGCGCCGATGATGCTCTGGATGTTCTGCGAGGGCAGCATGTCCGTCTCCTTCTCCCTCGACCTAGCGGCCGAGTCCGGCGCGGTCGACCTTGCGGTGGAACCGCATGCCCGCGACGCCGCCGAGGAGGGCCCCGCCGAGGCTCGCGAGCGCCACGGCGACGGCGGTGATGATGCCGGCCGTCGTGACGTCGCCCTCGTTCAGCGGGATCCGCGGGAAGCCGTTCACGTTGGCCAGGATGTTGAACTGGCTGCCCGCGATCGCGCCCACGATGGCCACGACCACGGCGATCACCACGGCCCAGAGCCACACGGCCAGTCCCTGCTTCACGCCGTCGAAGCGTGCCATCCGGCCGGCCACGTAGCCGCCGCAGAAGTAGGCGACGAGGGTCACGACCACGAGGGCGATGGCCCCCACGATGCCGACCGTCGCGGCCTGGTCGCCGTCGATCGAACCGCTGCCGTTCCCGGTGCCGACCTGGCCGCCGTCGGTGACCCCGAGGCCCACGGCGGCGCCGGTGGCGGCGACGAGGGCCGTCAGCAGCACCGCGGTGCCGGTGGCGGTGAGCCAGCCGAAGAACGCGGAGCCGAACTTGAAGCCGCCGTACTCCTGGCGCTCGCGCTCGACGACGTTCTCGCGGAGGGTGCTGCGATCCTCGACCGGAACGGAGCCGGCGGGCTGGGACGCGGCGGGCTGCGATCCGGCGGGCTGCGATCCGGTGCTCGGCGCAGCCGCGGCGCGGTCGGGTTCGCGAGGGGGAGGTGTGCTGGTCATGGTGGTTCCTTTCCAGGTCCGTCAGGCTCGAACCTACGACGGGAGGGCCGGTTCCGCCGCGGCTTGACAACCCGCGATCGTGCGGGGTCGGCCGCTTCCAGGTGCCGACGTTAGGCTGAGGCACCGTGAGTCTCATCCGCCTGAACGACGTCAGCATCGAGTTCGACGGGCGCCCCGTGGTGAAGGAGGCCTTCCTCAAGCTGAAGGCCGGCGATCGGGTGGGGCTGATCGGCAAGAACGGAACGGGCAAGACCACGTTCCTCGAGCTCATGCTCGGCCGCCTCGAGCCCACGACGGGCACGGTCGACGTCACGCTCGGCACCACGATCGGCTACTTCTCGCAGTTCTCCGAGCTCGATGGCGAACGCAGCATCCACGGCATCCTGAGCGACCACTTCGAGGCCGTGCACGCCACCCAGCGCCGGCTCGACGAGATCGGGGAGGCGCTCGCGTCGCCCGGCCTCGATCTGGAGGGCAGCGGGCCGGAGAGCATGACGGGGCTCCTCGCCGAGCAGGGCGAGCTGTTAGAGAAGATGGACGCGATCGACGGTTGGTCGTTCGAGAACACGATCGACTCGGTGCTCACGAGTCTCGGCTTCGACGCCGACCGCCGCGACCTGCCCGTCGACCGGCTCTCCGGCGGCTGGCGCAACCGGGCGGCGCTCGCGCGCATCCTCATCCAGTCGCCGGATGTGCTGCTGCTCGACGAGCCCACCAACTTCCTCGACCTCGACGGCGTGCGCTGGATCGAGAACTGGCTCGGCCGCTACCAGGGTGCCGTGCTCGTGGTCTCGCACGACCGGCAGTTCCTCGACGGGGTGGTCACGCGCATCGTCGAGATCGAGAACTACCGCCTGCAGGAGTACGAGGGCGACTACTCGGCCTACGTGCACGCCAAGCAGTCGCGCCTGAAGATGCTCGAGCGCCAGTTCGCGCACGAGGAGGAGCTGCTCGCCTACGAGCAGGCCGCGAGCGCGGCGCGCCGGGAGGCCGCCCGCAATCCCTCGAATGCGGTCGCGCGCCGCCTCGCCGACATCAAGAAGCGGCAGGCGCCCAGGCCGATCGACCAGATCATCACCGACATCTACGGCGGGCTCCGCGTGAGCAACGACCTGCTCGAGGTGGTGAAGCTCTCGAAGGGCTTCGGCGGATCGCCCTTGTTCTCGGATCTGACGTTCAGCCTTCACCGCGGCGACCGCGTGGCCGTGCTCGGCTCGAACGGCTCGGGCAAGTCGACGCTGCTGGATGTGCTGACCGGCGAGACCGAGCCGGATGCGGGGCAGATCCGCTGGGCGAAGGGCGCGCGGTTCATCTCCTACAACCAGGTCTACGCCGAGCTCGACCTCACCGACACCGTGGGTCACGCCGTCAACGCGTATCCGGACTCGCTCGCCTTCAGCGCCACGAAGAAGAGCGTGGGCCGGTTCCTCGCCATGCTGCAGTTCTCGGACGCCGACCTCAAGCAGAAGATCGGCACCCTCTCGGGCGGTCAGCGCGCGCGGGTGGCGATCGCGCAGTGCCTGCTGTCGGGGGCCGCGGTGATCGTGCTCGACGAGCCCACCAACCACCTCGACATCACGAGCACGCAGGTGATGGAGCGGGCCCTGACGCACTTCCCGGGGGCGGTGCTCGTCGTCTCGCACGACCGGTTCTTCGTCGACAAGCTCGCCGACCGCCTCCTCATCTTCGACGGCACCCCCGCCGTGCAGGAGCGCGCCGCCTCCGGCGCCCTCTGACCGGCCGGCGGGCGCCCCTCGTGGCGGCTCCGCGGGCTTTCGCGCGGACTTCGCCAAACCAGCCGCAGACCGACCGCTATTACGGGCCGATGTGGTTCAGACGTGGCGAAGTCCGCGAAGATCGGGGCTACTGCTCCTCGTGGGTGGTGGGGTCGCCGCCGAAGAGGCGGCCGTCGGGCTTGCCGAGGGCCGTGATGGCGTCGACCTCGGCGGGGGTGAGCTCGAAGCCGAAGACGTCGAGGTTCTCGGCCTGGCGGGAGGGGGTGGAGCTCTTCGGGATGGGCACGTTGCCGAGCTGCACCTGCCAGCGCAGGATCGCCTGCGCTGGGGTGACGCCGTGCGCCTCGGCGGCCGCCACCACCGCGGGCTCCTGGTAGGGCGCGTTGCCCTTGCCGAGGGGGCTCCACGACTCGGTGAGGATGCCGAGACGGGCGTTGACCGCACGCTGCTCCACCTGCGGGAAGTACGGGTGCAGCTCGATCTGGTTCACCGCAGGCGTCACGCCCGTGGCCTCGATGATGCGCGCGAGGTGCTCCTCCTGGAAGTTGCTGACGCCGATCGAGCGCACGAGGCCCTGCTCGCGGGCCTCGACGAGCGCCTGCCAGGCCTCGACGTACTGATCGACGCTCGGGTTCGGCCAGTGGATGATGTAGAGGTCGAAGTGGTCGAGCTGCGCGCGCCAGAGCGACTCGCGCACCGCATCGAGCGCGAGCGCCCTCTCGTGGTAGCGGCCCGGGAGCTTCGACGTCACGAAGAGCTCGTCACGCGCGACGCCGCTCCGGCGGATGGCCTCGCCGACTGTGCCCTCGTTGTCGTAGTTGAACGCGCTGTCGATCGAGCGGTAGCCGGTGCGGATGGCCGACTCGATCGCCTCCAGCCCCTCGGCGCCGCGGAGGGGATAGGTGCCGAAGCCGATCGCGGGGATGCGGTGGCCGTCGTTCAGGTCGAGGAGGGGAGCGAGATCAGTCATGCCCTCCACGCTACGCCGGGAGGCGGGGCGCGGCGATCAGAACAGCGTGTCCTGCTGCGCCACGGCGGGGGCTTCCGACGCCACAGGTGCGGTGGCCGGTGCGGTGGCCGGTGCGCTCCCGGGTGCGGAGGCCGGTGCGCTCGCCGGAGCACCCGGGAAGCCCGGTCCGGTGTCCGGCGCCTTCTTGCGGGCGTAGGCCTCCGCCGCCGCGCGCGCACGCGCATCCGCCGCCTCGTTCATGACGTGGCCGATGTGCCCCTTGACCCACTCGAAGGTGTAGCGGCGGCCCACGATGGCCTCGTCGATCTCCTTGATGAGGTCGAGGTTCATGACGGGCTTGCCGTCGCCCTTCCGCCAGCCCTTGCGCTTCCAGCCCGGCATCCACTTGGTGATGGTGTTGATGACGTACTGGCTGTCGCAGAGGATGTGCAGGTCGTCGTCGACGTGCGCCGTGGCACGGAAGAGCTCGAGCACCGCCTTCAGCTCGCCCATGTTGTTGGTGCCGTGCGGCCAGCCGCCGGCACCCCAGGTGCTGTCGTCGATGTACCAGGCCCAGCCTGCTGGTCCGGGGTTGCCGAGGGCCGAGCCGTCGGCGGAAGCGGTGATAGTCATCGCCTCCCAGGGTAGCGGGGTGCAGAATGGGTGGCGTCACGACGAGGGGATGGCTGTGGGGTTCGACGGACTGCTGGAGAACGGGCGCTGGACCACCGAGCCCGTGCGGAGCGACCTCGACGGCGACGTGCTCCGGGTCGAGGCGCGGGAGGGCAGCGATGCCTGGCGCACCACCTCCTACGGGTTCGTTCACGACACCGAGCACGCCCTGCTCGAGTCGTTCGGTGCCGAGGAGGCCGTGGAGGTCTCGTTCGTGCTCGACTTCACGGCACAGTTCGACCAGGCGGGGGTGTTCCTCCGCGTCTCGGCCACCGAGTGGATCAAGGCGGGGGTGGAGCTGTCGGACGGCGTTCCGCAGGTGGGAGCCGTCGTGACCCACGGCCACTCCGACTGGTCGGTGGCTCCCGTGCCCGAGTGGGTGGGGCGTGTCGTGACCGTGCGCGCGAGCCGATCCGGTGACGCCGTGACCGTGCGAGCCAAGGCGGCGGGCGAGCCGTTCCGCCTGGTGCGGGTGGCGCACCTCGACCCGCACGCCGAGGTCTCTGCCGGGCTCTTCTGCTGCGCCCCCACCCGGGCGGGGTTCGAGGTCGCCTTCACGGGCTACTCCCGCGGCCCCGCCGACGCCTCGCTGCACCCCTAGCCCGAGCCCGACCCACGCCTCCGACAACGGAGGACAGAGGGGCGGGCGGTGGTTCGAGGCTCCTCCGTCGGCGTTCACGCGGCGGATGTTCCTCCGTTGTCGAGGAGCCTGGGCCGGTGCTCCTCGCTCAGGCGGGCGAGAGCGGATGCGCCCCCACGTAGGCCGCGAGGTGCTCCGCCGTGAGGGTGGAGCGCGCCGCCACGAGTTCGGCGGGCGTGCCCTCGAACACGATCCGCCCGCCGTCGTGGCCGGCACCGGGGCCGAGGTCGATGATCCAGTCGGCGTGCGCCATGACCGCCTGGTGGTGCTCGATCACGATCACCGACCGCCCCGACTCCACGAGCCGGTCGAGCAGCCCGAGCAGCTGCTCCACGTCGGCGAGGTGCAGCCCCGTGGTGGGTTCGTCGAGCACGTACACCTCGCCCTTCTCGCCCATCTGCGACGCGAGCTTCAGCCGCTGGCGCTCGCCGCCCGAGAGGGTCGTGAGCGGCTGGCCGAGGCTCAGGTAGCCGAGCCCCACGTCGACCAGGCGGGTGAGCACGGCGTGCGCGGCGGGGATCCGGGACGCCGGATCGGCCGAGCCCGGCCCGAAGAACTGCTCGGCCTCCGAGATCGGCATGCCGAGCACCTCGCTGATGTTCCGGCCCCCCAGCCGGTAGTCGAGCACGGCTGCCTGGAACCGCCGCCCCTCGCACTCCTCGCAGGTGGTCGAGACACCGGCCATCATGCCGAGGTCGGTGTAGATGACCCCGGCCCCGTTGCAGGTGGGGCAGGCGCCCTCGGAGTTGGCGCTGAAGAGCGCGGGCTTCACCCCGTTCGCCTTGGCGAACGCCTTGCGGATGGGCTCGAGCATCCCCGTGTAGGTGGCCGGGTTGCTGCGCCGCGAGCCGCGGATGGCGGACTGGTCGATCGCCACCACGCCCTCCCGCGGGGCCACCGACCCGTGGATGAGCGAGCTCTTGCCGGACCCGGCGACCCCCGTGACCACGACGAGCATGCCGAGCGGGATGTCGACGTCGACACCCGTGAGGTTGTGCGAGGTCGCGCCGCGCACCTCGAGCGCTCCCGTGGGGCTCCGCACGGCGCCCTTCAGCGCCGCCTTGTCGTCGAGGTGCCGGCCGGTGAGCGTGCCGCTCGCGCGGAGCCCCTCCACGCTGCCCTCGTAGACGACCTCGCCGCCCGCCGTGCCCGCGCGGGGGCCGAGGTCGACCACGTGGTCGGCGATCGCGATGGCCTCGGGCTTGTGCTCCACCACGAGCACCGTGTTGCCCTTGTCGCGCAGCTGCAGCAGGAGCCGGTTCATGCGCTGGATGTCGTGCGGGTGCAGGCCCACGGTCGGCTCGTCGAACACGTAGGTGATGTCGGTGAGCGACGAGCCGAGGTGCCGGATCATCTTCGTGCGCTGCGCCTCGCCGCCCGAGAGCGTGCCCGAGGGGCGGTCGAGCGAGAGGTAGCCGAGCCCGATCTCGACGAACGAGTCGAGCGTCTGGGCGAGCGAGTCGAGCAGGGGAGCGACCGACGGCTCGTCGAGTTGGCGCACCCAGGCCGCGAGGTCGCTGATCTGCATGGCGCACGCATCCGCGATGCTGATGCCGTCGATCTTCGACGAGCGCGCCCCCTCGTTGAGGCGCGTGCCCTCGCACTCGGGGCACGTGGTGAAGGTGAAGGCCCGGTCGACGAAGGCGCGGATGTGCGGCTGCATCGCGTCTCGGTCTTTCGAGAGCATCGACTTCTGGATCTTCGGCACGAGGCCCTCGTAGGTGAGGTTCATGTTCTCGAACTTGACCTTGACGGGCTCCTTGTAGAGGAAGTCGGCGAGCTCGGCCTCGGTGTAGTCGCGGATCGGCTTCTCGCCGTCGAGGAACCCCGACGCGGCGAACACCCGCACCATCCAGCCGTCTGCCGTGTAGCCCGGCACCGTGATGGCGCCCTCGGAGAGCGACTTCGACTCGTCGTAGAGCTGCGTCAGGTCGATGTCGTTCACCTGCCCGCGGCCCTCGCACCGCGGGCACATGCCGCCCGTGACGATGAAGTCGCGCACCACGGCGGTGCCCCCGGATGCCTTCTCCACGGTCAGCGCGCCGCTCGCCTTGGCCGAGGCCACATTGAAGGAGAACGCGTTGGGTGAGCCGATGTGGGGCAGACCCAGCCTGCTGAACACGATCCGGAGCATGGCGTTCGCATCCGTCGCCGTGCCGACCGTGGAACGGGGGTTCGCCCCCATGCGCTCCTGGTCGACGATGATGGCCGTGGTGAGGCCCTCGAGCACATCGACGTCGGGCCGCGCGAGCGTGGGCATGAAGCCCTGCACGAAGGCGCTGTAGGTCTCGTTGATCATGCGCTGCGACTCTGCGGCGATGGTGCCGAAGACGAGTGAGCTCTTGCCCGATCCGGAGACGCCCGTGAAGACGGTGAGGCGGCGCTTGGGGAGCTCGACGCTGACGTTCTTGAGGTTGTTCTCGCGGGCGCCGTGCACCCGGATGAGGTCGTGCGTGTCGGCGAGGTGCGGCGGGGTCTCGGAGGCGGCCATGGCAGAAGGGTAGCGGTGCCCTCCGACATCCGCTTCTCGGATTCTGCCCATCGTTAGGGTGGGGGCATGAGCTCAGACGAGACCGCCCAGTTCCTCGCTATCTACCTGACGGTGATGGTCGGGACGATCCTGTTGACCCTCCTGATCGTCGCGGCCCTCTGGGTGCTGATGGGATTCGCGCTGATGGCGCTGTTCCGCAAGGTGGGCATCAAGCCGTGGGTGGCGTGGGTGCCGGTCTACCGCACCTGGGTGTGGCTCGAGCTCGGCGGGCAGCCGGGGTGGCTGTCGCTGCTGTCGATCGCGGGGCTCGGCACGGTCACGAGCGTGTTCCTCTACATCGGCATGTGGCGCACGGGGCTCGCGTTCCGGAAGGACGCCGGGTTCCTCGTGATCGGGATCTTCTTCCCCTACGTGTGGGCGTTCATGCTCGGCGGGCGCACCGCGGTCTACGAGCCCCAGCTGCTCGCCTGGCACCGGCAGCCGCCGCCCCGCGCGGGCTACGGGTCGTACCTCCCGAACCCGGCGAACGCGTTCTAGGCCCGTGCGTCGGCGACGTCGCGCGCCTTGAGGTGGCGGCTCGCGGAGACCGGATGCGTGACCAGCACGACCTTGCCCCGTGAGTGCAGCTTGTCGAGGTCGGCGTAGGCCCTGGCCGTGTCGGCGAGCGGGTAGAGCCCGGAGATGAGCAGCGTGAACGCCTGCGTCTCGGCGAGGGCGAGCACCGCCTCGAGCTGGCGGGTGCCGTGCTCGACGGACTCGGCGTCGTCCTGCAGCAGCCGCAGCTCGGTGTCGCGGCGATCGGCGCTCGAGCGGTAGCGGGAGGCCGGCACGCCGAGCTCCTCGGCGAGCTCGAGGCCGTCCTGGCCGAAGTTGTCGATGAAGGCGGTCACGCCCCCCTTCGCCGCCTCGCGGATCCGGTCGGCGATGCCCGGGCCGTACTTCACCGGGATGATGCCGATCTGGCGCAGGTAGTCGAAGTTGCGCTCGCCGCAGGTGCCGATGACGGTGGCGCCGCGGTGGCGGGCGATCTGGGCCTCGATGCTGCCGACCCCGCCGGCGGCCGCGGAGATGACGACCGTGTCGCCGGCGCCGATCCGGAGGTCGTCGAGCGTGTCGAGGGCGGTGACCCCGGCCAGGTAGAGCCCGCCCGCGGTCTCCCAGGTGACCCGCCTCGGCTTCTTCACGAGGGTGGCTGCGGGCACGGTGAGGTAGGTGGCGTGGGCTCCGGATCGGAGATGGCCGACGACCTCGGTGCCGCGCGGCAGCCCTGGGTCGGCGGAGTCGACGACGATCCCGGCGAAGCAGCTGCCCGTTCCGCGCGGGAACGGCTCGTCGGCCCAGGTGACCTCGCGACCGCTCCGGATGAAGCCGTCGATGTGGCTGATGCCCGCGGCGATCACCTCGACCGTGACCTCGCCGGGGCCGGGCGGCGGGAGCGGGCGACGGTGGAGTTCGAGCACCTCCGAGTCTCCCGCTCGGTCGTACTCGATGACATCGGTCTCGCTCGGCTTCTTCACCGCGACCACCTCGACTTCCCTGTCTCTGCTCAGGCTAGGCAGTGGGGGGCGTCGCGTCCAGACCCGCCGGGTGATCCGGGGTGGGCAATCGCACGATGCGGTCGGCTCCTGCTTCAGCACGGTCATGCCGCCACCGGCGGTTGGCGTTCGGGAGTGCAAACGTCGCGGCATCCGGGCCGTATATGGCCTCGGATGCCGCGACGTTTGTCGTTCCCCACGCAGATCCGCGCGAGCGCGGGTGGTGCGAGCGCGCGCGGCGGCGGAAGCGCGGCGGCTCAGGCCGTGCGGCGGAGGAGGAGCACGGCGTCGTCGATGTCGACGACGGTGCCGTCGGGGGCCGTGGCGCGGCGGGGGCGGTTCTCGTCGACGATGGTCGTCCAGAGGGCCGGGTCGAGGGCGAGCGCGTCGAGCACCTGGGCGTTGGTGGGCAGCTCGGTGTCGTCGTGGTGGTGCTCGGAGGCCCACGGCGGGATTCCGGCGTGCCCCACCACGAGCAGGTGCCCGCCGGGTGCCACGGCTCCGGCCGCCCGGCGCAGCACGTCCTCCCGCGGGAACGCGACCTCGACGGGCGCGTGCAGGAAGCAGGCCGAGACGAGGTCGTAACGCTCCTCGGCGCCCGGATGCCAGTCGACCAGGTCGTGGTGCTGCCAGGTGAGGCGGTCGGCGGGGATGCCCCGCGCATCCGCTTCGTCGGCGGCGCGGGCGAGGGCGGTGGGCGAGATGTCGATGCCCGTGACCCTCCAGCCCTGCTCGGCGAGCCAGAGGGAGTCGCCGCCCTCGCCGCTGCCCAGGTCGAGAGCGGTGCCGGGGGCGAGGCCGGTGCCGTGGGTGAGCCCGTTGACGGTGTCGATGAGGGCCCGGTTGGCGTTGCCGCTCCAGATGCGGGAGCGCTCGCCGTAGCGGGACTCCCAGAAGGCGGAGGCATCCGCCGGCTCGCGGTGCTCGTCGGTGCGGTGCTCGTGGGCTGGGTGCTCGTGGCTCATGGCATCACACTGCCGGATGCGCCGCGCGGCCGCAAAGACCCGTGCCGGTTCGGCAATCCGGGCATCGTGGCGGGCGGGGGTGTCGTGGTTGGATGAGGTCATGAGCGATGCGATCCCCGCCGACTACGCGGAGCTGCTCGAGCAGCCCAACTACGGCCATCTCGGAACGGTGCGGCCCGACGGAACGGTGCAGGTCAACCCGATGTGGTTCCTCCGCGAGGGCGACACCCTGCGCTTCACGCACACCACGAAGCGCGCCAAGTTCCGCAACCTGCAGCAGAACCCGGCCATGAGCCTCTCGGTCATCGATCCCGAGAACCCGTTCCGCTACCTCGAGGTGCGCGGCAAGCTCATCGCGGTCGAGCCCGACCCCACCGGCGCCTTCTACGTGGTGCTCGGCAAGCGCTACGGCGACCCGGACCAGGCGCCGCCGCCCGACTCGGCCGACCGCGTCGTGCTCGTCATGAGCATCGAGAAGACGACCTCGCAGTAGCTGTCGCCGCACTGCACCGGCTCTGACGCAGGCTCGGGCGCGCTCGTCAGGCGCTGAGCGCCTCGGGAACCCACCGGGCCGCGGCGACCGCCGCCGAGAGCAGCAGTGTCACCCCCATGGTGACCCCGACGGCGTAGCTCGGGGCGATGCGGCGGTTCTGAGCCACCCGACCGGCGACGATCACGAGCACCGCCTGCACGAGCCCGAGCACCACGAGCGCGGGGTCGTCGAGCAGGATGCCGAGCGGCACGAAGTGCAGCGCCACCACGAGCCCCACGGCCAGCGCGAACCACTTCGTGCGGCCCTTCCGCCAGAGCACGAAGCACGCGAGCCCCGCGGCCACGACCTCGATGCCCACGATGATGCCGAAGACCCCGTACTGCCCCTCGAGCCCCGACGGCGTGCTCCACGTGCGCCACACCAGGAGGCCTCCGCCGACGGCGGCGACGATCCCGAGCCCGCTGCCGATGCCGAGCCAGAGGGGCGCCCGCTTCGGCGGAGCCTCCTGCGCCCATCCCAGCCACACGCAGGTCATGAGCCCGAACCACGCCAGCAGGAACACTCCGTCGCGCAGGAACTCGGTCGCCATGCGGTCAGCCTAGGCTCCTAGCCCGCCCGCCGCCCAGGCAGGGCGGCTCAGGCGGCGCGCGCGACCTCGACGAGCGTGTGCTCGAGCGCGGCGAACGACTCCTCCACCGAGGCGCGGTCGATCGCACCCGTCGAGAAGCGGTGCGTGATCGTGTAGACCTCGAGCCGGGCGCGCGCGGCGTCGGCGGGATGCCGGCGGGCGAGCCCGTCGATGGCGGAGTGCAGGGCGCGACGCCGGGAGAGGAGGTCGCGGGTCCAGGCGGTGGAGTCGAGTGCCATGGTTCACATCCTTTTCGATCTGTGTCCCGAACGTACGGCCGGAAGGTGAACGGCGGCCAGCAGTGTGACGAACGTTGCCTGCGAACGGTCACAGTGTTTCGCGAGAAGACGGCGCCAAGACGCCCCCCTCGCGCGCGCTACAGTTTTCGTATGTCCAAGGTTCTCAGTTCCCTTCCTGTCGGCGAGCGCGTCGGCATCGCATTCTCGGGCGGTCTCGACACCTCCTGCGCCGTCGCCTGGATGCGCGAGAAGGGCGCTGTGCCCTGCACCTACACGGCCGACATCGGCCAGTACGACGAGCCCGAGATCGACACCGTGCCCGCCCGCGCGCTCGAGTACGGCGCCGAGATCGCCCGTCTCGTCGACGCGAAGAGCGCGCTCGTGGAGGAGGGCCTCGTGGCGCTCCAGTGCGGCGCGTTCCACATCCGCTCCGGCGGCAAGACCTACTTCAACACCACGCCCCTCGGCCGCGCCGTCACGGGCACCATGCTCGTGCGCGCCATGAAGGAGGACGGCGTCGACATCTGGGGCGACGGATCCACCTACAAGGGCAACGACATCGAGCGCTTCTACCGCTACGGCCTGCTCGCCAACCCGCGTCTGCGCGTCTACAAGCCGTGGCTCGACGCGGAGTTCGTGGGCGAGCTCGGCGGCCGCACCGAGATGAGCGAGTGGCTCGTGGCGCGCGGCTTCCCCTACCGCGACTCCACCGAGAAGGCCTACTCGACCGACGCCAACATCTGGGGCGCCACCCACGAGGCCAAGCGCCTGGAGGAGCTCGACGCCGGGCTCGACATCGTGGAGCCGATCATGGGCGTCGCCGCCTGGCGCGACGACGTCGAGATCGCCACCGAGGAGGTGTCGGTGCGCTTCGAGGCGGGGCGCCCGGTGGCCATCAACGGCACCGAGTTCCCGGATGCCGTGGCTCTCGTGATCGAGGCCAACGCCATCGGCGGCCGTCACGGCCTGGGCGTCTCGGACCAGATCGAGAACCGCATCATCGAGGCCAAGAGCCGCGGCATCTACGAGGCGCCGGGCATGGCGCTGCTGCACATCGCCTACGAGCGCCTGCTGAACGCCATCCACAACGAGGACACGGTGGCGAACTACCACACCGAGGGCCGCCGCCTCGGCCGCCTCATGTACGAGGGCCGCTGGCTCGACCCGCAGTCGCTGATGCTCCGCGAGTCCATCCAGCGCTGGGTGGGCTCCGCCGTCACGGGCGAGGTCGTGCTGCGCCTTCGCCGCGGCGACGACTACACGATCCTCGACACCCGGGGCCCCGCCCTCAGCTACCACCCCGACAAGCTCTCGATGGAGCGCGTCGGCGACGCCGCGTTCGGCCCTGGCGACCGGATCGGCCAGCTCACCATGCGCAACCTCGACATCGCCGACTCGCGTTCCCGCCTCGAGCAGTACGCGGCGGCCGGCATCATCGGCGGCGCCACGGCCGAGCTCGTCGGCACCCTCGAGGAGGGCGCGGCGAACGAGATCCTCGGCAGCAGCGCCCCGCACAGCGCCGACGCCGACGCCCTCGAGCGCGCCACCGACCTCGCCTCCGAGGGCGCCGCCTTCGACGCAGGCACCGACTAGCCCGCCCCCGCCCCCTTCCCACGAGTGGGCACTTTCGGTCTCAAGATCTCATTCTCAGAGCCGAAAGTGCCCACTCGTGGGAGGGGGTGGGCGGGGGGCGGTAGTTTGAGGGCATGAGCGAGAGGATGACGCGCGAGCGGGTGCTCGAGGTGTGCGGCGAGCTGCCGGCCACCACGGATGAGCGGCCGTTCGGCCCCGAGACCGCCGTGTTCAAGGTGGTGGGCAAGGTGTTCGCGCTCTGGGACCTCGAGAGCGACGCCGAGGGCGTGACCCTCAAGGCCCAGCCCGCCTACATCGACGCGCTCGTGCGCGACCACCCCTGGATCACTCGCGGCTACCACATGAACAAGCGGCACTGGATCTCGGTGCTCTTCGATGAGCGCACCGACGCGGCCCTCGTGGAGGACCTCATCGTGAACTCCTACGACCTCGTGGTCGCCGGCCTCCCGCGGGCGAAGCGCCCCTAGCGCCCCTAGACGGCGGCTGGTGCCTCGGCGGTCGCCTCCAGCGCGGCGCGCGACCGCCTGGCCACGTGCCGCCAGACGAACCCGCCGACGAGTGCGACCACGATCAGGGAGCCCCAGGTGGCGAGCGCACCGGCGACGGCGCTGCCGGTGGCGATCTCGACGAGGGATCCCGACGAGTCCCAGAGGCCGTGCAGCACCGCCACGCCCAGGTAGGCCCCGACCACGCCGAGCGTCAGGCGGTAGTGCCCCGTCTTCGACGCGGCGTGGAAGATCGCCGCGCCGAGCAGCGCGCTCCACAGCGGGTGCATGAGCGGCGAGAGCAGCCCGCGCCTCAGCGCGACGTCGGCGGCGGCGACCAGCGGCGACGGGGCCCCCGTGCCGAACGCCTCCCAGATGTAGTAGGTGGTCTCGAGGATGGCGAAGCCGATGCCGATCGCGCCGCCGAGGAACAGGCCGTTGCGTGTGGTCTTCGCGACCTTCCAGCCGAGGGCGACGATGAGCACCGCCTTCGCGAACTCCTCGACGATGCCCGCGAGCGCGAGGGAGGTGACTCCCTCGCCGCCCACGACCTCCTGCGGAATGAGCGTGACGAGCGAGTCGAGGGTGCCGCCGAGCGTGAAGGCGAGCAGGCCGCCGATCGCCGCCGTCTGCACGATCTTCTCGGGGGTGAGGGTGTCGAGCGGGGTCAGCCGGTGCACCATGATCCAGAGCAGGGTGAGCGGGATGAACGCGGCCCCGATGACGAACCAGGCGGGCGCCATGGCGAGGTTGTGCATCAGGTGCAGCGGCACGAGCCCGATGAACAGCCACACCGCGATGCCGAGGGCCAGCACGAGCACGGTGTGGGTGTGCCGGATCGGCTTGTGCGGCTTCGTGCGGTGGTGCCCGCGCTTCGTGCTCTGGTCGAGACCGGTGCTCACGGCGATGTCCTCCTTCGGCGGGGCATCGCCGTGCGCACCCGCGGCCCAGCTCGCGATTCCCCGCGAGCAGAGTGTCACCCGCATACACCTCGGCGCCACTTCGCGCCCGTCGCCCACGGGATTCCCCGTGACCCGGATGCGGCCCGCCGACTCAGGCGGCCCCGCTCAGACGGCCGGCTCAGGCGGCCGCGCTCACACGG